>CAXNDQ010000015.1:0-16880 GCA_964201275.1 Candidatus Planktophila sp.
TTTGCCAAGAGTGTGCGTCAAGGAAAACGTTTTGAAATTGAAGTAGATGGGGAACCAACTCCTGCGCAACTTGCTGAAGTAGAAAAGGCGGCCGAAAAACTCCTTGCCAATCCAGTTATCGAAACTTTCACAGTGCGAGTTGAGAAGTAGATGAAAGTTGGCGTAGTAACTTTTCCAGGCACGCTAGATGATCGTGATGCGGCGCGTGCGGCAACACATGCCGGCACAACTGCGGTTTCACTCTGGCATAACGATGCTGACCTAAAAGGTGTGGATGCAGTTATTTTGCCAGGTGGTTTTTCATATGGGGATTATCTGCGCTGTGGCGCAATTTCACGTTTTGCTCCAGTTATGGAAAAAATTATTGATGCCGCAAACGGCGGGATGCCGCTGTTGGGAATTTGCAATGGCTTTCAGGTTCTTTGTGAGGCGCACTTACTGCCAGGTGCACTCACCCGTAATCACGAACTGCACTTTCTCTGTCGCGATCAAAAATTAGAGATAACAAACAATAAAACTGCTTGGACAACGTCTTACAAAGTCGGGCAAGAGATTGTTATCCCGCTCAAAAATGGCGAAGGTTCTTTTCAATGTGATGATGCAACGCTGGCAGCACTAGAGGGCGAAGGCCGCATAATTGCGCGTTATGTAGGTGAAAACCCCAATGGATCTCGCAATAAAATCGCTGGAATTACCAATGAGCGCGGCAACGTAGTTGGTTTGATGCCTCACCCAGAGCACGCAATTGATCCTTTAACTGGACCAACGGCAGATGGCTTGGGCTTCTTTACCTCTGTCTTAAATGCGATGGTGAAGTAATGGCGCTGGATACTGTTGCGATTGCCGAAGCTAACCCCGAAACAAATCAGCCATTTGCAGAACTCGGGCTTAAGAGTGATGAATACACCCGCATCAAAGAAATTTTAGGACGCCGCCCAACATCTTCAGAGTTGGCTATGTATTCGGTTATGTGGTCAGAACACTGTTCTTACAAATCTTCAAAAGTTCACTTAAAACAATTTGGCGATAAGGCAGTAAAGACTGATGCGCTTTTAGTCGGCATCGGTGAAAATGCTGGAGTAGTCGATGTTGGTCAGGGATATGCAGTCACCTTTAAAATTGAATCGCACAACCACCCATCTTTTATTGAGCCATATCAAGGCGCAGCAACTGGTGTTGGTGGAATCGTTCGCGATATTTTAACGATGGGTGCCCGCCCGATTGCAGTTATGGATCCACTTCGTTTTGGACCAGCCGATGCCGCCGACACACGTCGCGTTCTGCCCGGAATTATCGCGGGCGTTGGTGGTTATGGAAATTGTTTAGGCCTGCCCAATATTGGTGGAGAAGTTGTATTTGATGAAACTTATATAGGCAACCCACTTGTAAATGCTTTATGTATTGGCGTAATGAAACATAGTGATATCAAACTCGCTAAAGCGGCCGGTGCTGGAAATCTAGTTGTTCTATATGGAGCAAAAACCGGTGGCGATGGAATTGGCGGAGTTTCTGTCTTGGCCTCAGAAACTTTTGATGCAACTGGTCCCGCAAAGCGCCCAGCAGTGCAAGTCGGAGATCCATTCGTTGAAAAAGTCTTAATTGAATGCTCACTGGAAATTTTCGCAGAAGACCTTGTCGTAGGCATCCAAGACCTTGGCGGGGCAGGCTTATCTTGCGCCACCAGCGAATTAGCATCTGGCGGCAGCGGTGGGATGAAAGTTGAACTAGATCGAGTTCCGTTGCGCGATGCCACTTTATCCCCAGAAGAAATCTTGATGTCTGAATCACAAGAGCGCATGTGCGCGATTGTGGAACCAAAACACATTGCGCGCTTCTTGGAAATCTGCAAAAAATGGGATGTCACCGTCACGGTAATCGGTGAAGTAACAGATGGCGAACGTTTGGAAATTACCTGGCACGGAGAATTAATCGTAGATGTTCCACCGCGCACCGTCGCTCACGAAGGCCCCGTCTATAACCGTCCGCTTGCCAAGCCGGAATATATAGATCGTGTTAACGCCGAAGTAATTAACGTTCCGCGGCCTGAAACTGCTGAGCAAATCAAAGATACTGTTTTGAAATTAGCTGCCACTCCCAACTTGGCAGATAAATCCTGGGTAACCGCGCAATACGATCGTTATGTTCAGGGAAATACCATTCAATCGCAACCAGATGATTCCGGGATGGTTCGCATTGATGAGAAGACAAATCTTGGTGTAGCTATTGCAACCGATGCAAATGCAAATTGGTCATACTTAAATCCTTACGAGGGCGCAAAGTTGGCACTTGCCGAAGCCGCACGCAATATTGCAACTGCAGGTGCCAAGCCACTTGCGGTGACTAATTGCCTTAACTTTGGATCTCCGGAAGATCCTGGTGTGATGTGGCAGTTCGCCGAATCTGTTCGTGGACTTGCCGATGGATGTTTAGAGATGGGTCTGCCAGTAACTGGTGGCAACGTATCTTTCTACAATCAAACGGGCGCAGTTGCGATCTTGCCAACTCCTGTGATCGGTGTACTTGGAGTTGTTGATGATGTTCGCACACGTACCCCAATGAGTTTTGATCGCGCAGACTTAGAACTCTATTTACTCGGTGATACCCACGATGACATCGCAGGCAGCGAGTGGGCTTATATGCACGGACAGCGCGGAGGTAAAGCTCCGATCGCTGATTTACAGCGAGAAATGCGCCTAATTAACTTACTTATCGCTGGAAGAACATCACAAATATTCACCGCAGCACATGACTTAAGCCAAGGTGGGCTTAGCGCAACTCTGACTGAGATGGTTCTGCGTCATAACGTAGGCGCAATTGTTGAAATTAAAAATCCAGGAACAACTCTGATTTCAGAATCTCCAGGGCGCGTTGTTGTAGCTGTTGATCTCGCAAAGAGCGCGGCACTCCTAGCTTTAGCTGCGAAAGAAAATATAGTAATTACCAAAATTGGAATCACCGGTGGATCCAGTTTGATAATTAACGGTGCGGACATTTCATTAACAGAACTTCGCAAGGCACATACTGAGACTTTCCCAAAGTTGTTTGGATAAAGATGCGCGATCCGATAATTCTAGAAGAGGTGAAGCAGACACTTGCTGCGCTGGTTGAACGCTCACCTGGCCGAGCGATTGAAGTTCGAATTCCACCTTATGCAGCGGTGCAATGTGGCGATGGACCAACCCATACCCGCGGCACTCCCGCAAATGTAATTGAGATGAGCGCAGAGACTTGGTTGGCCTTGGCTAAGGGTGAGCGCACCTGGGCCGACGCAATGTCAGCGGGGGATATAAACGCATCTGGTGCGCGTGCAGATTTAACAGAACATTTGCCAATTAGGATTAAGCCATGACGCGCCGCCCCGATGGTCGCTTAAACCATAACGTCTTAGATGACGATAAAGCGCCGCAAGATGCTTGTGGAGTATTTGGTGTGTGGGCTCCGAAAGAAGAAGTTGCAAAGCTAACTTTCTATGGTTTGTACGCATTACAACATCGCGGACAAGAATCTGCAGGTATTGCAGCAAGTGATGGCGAGCGAATCTTAATTTACAAAGATATGGGACTAGTTTCGCAAGTATTTACCGAAACTGATTTAGCATCTTTAACCGGTGATTTAGCAATTGGCCATTGTCGTTACAGCACAACAGGATCAAGCACTTGGGTTAACGCCCAACCAACGCTAAGGCCAACTAAATACGGCACTTTGGCGCTAGCCCACAATGGGAATTTAACGAATACCGGCGATCTGGCTGAGATGGTTCAGAAACTCGAAGGCAACTCAGCGAAAAATGGACGAGGCGCAACAACAGATACTGAAATTATGACGGCGCTAATTGGCCTGCAAGACGAGAAAAATGTAGAAGCTAGCGCAATAGCTGTATTACCAAAACTAGAAGGCGCATTCTCATTGGTATTTATGGATGAGAAAACTTTATATGCAGCGCGCGATCGACACGGTGTTCGCCCGCTAGTAATTGGAAAGTTAGAACGCGGATGGGTTGTTGCTTCTGAAACTGCAGCCCTAGATATCGTCGGTGCAGCTTTTGTGCGCGAAGTAGAACCTGGCGAATTCTTGGCTATCAACGAGGATGGGATTCGTTCCCAAATGTGGGCAAAACCTGATCCAAAAGGTTGTCTCTTTGAATATGTTTACTTAGCTCGTCCAGATACAACAATTGCCGGTCAAGGTGTTCACGCAACCAGAGTTCGAATCGGAAAGCGGTTAGCAATTGAGGCGCCAGTTGAGGCGGATTTAGTGATTCCAGTTCCAGAATCTGGAACACCTGCAGCTATTGGTTATGCACAACAATCAGGAATTCCTTACGGTTTAGGGCTAGTGAAAAATTCTTACGTTGGCCGTACATTTATTCAACCATCTCAAACGATTCGCCAACTTGGTATTCGTTTGAAGCTAAATCCTTTGCGCGAAATTATTGAAGGAAAAAGAATTATTGTTGTCGACGATTCAATTGTCCGCGGAAATACGCAACGTGCAATTGTGCGCATGCTCCGCGAAGCCGGCGCAAAAGAGATTCACGTACGGATCTCCAGCCCACCAGTTGAATGGCCGTGTTATTACGGAATTGATTTTGCATCACGTGCTGAGCTAATTGCCAGTGGATTAGAAGTGGAAGAAATTCGCCGTTCAATCGGCGCAGATTCCCTTAGTTATGTCTCGCTGGAGGGTTTGATCGCCGCGACCACAATCGCTGAAGAGAAACTCTGTACCGCTTGTTTTACGGGTAAATATCCGATTTCAGTGCCGACTGATATGTCAGAAGGAAAGATGCGCCTGGAAATTACTGAAACCGTGAAAAGCCATGAGCACATATAAAGACGCGGGCGTCGATATCGATGCCGGAGATCGCGCAGTTGAATTAATGAAGGCATCTATCGCCAAGACATCTCGTCCCGAAGTAATGGGCGGCATTGGTGGCTTTGCGGGACTCTTTGATGCCAGCACGTTAAAGAAAATGAACAAGCCCTTGCTGGCTACTTCGACTGATGGCGTTGGTACTAAAACTGAGATCGCCAGACAGATGGGAATTTTCGACACTATTGGAGAAGATTTAGTTGCAATGGTCGTAGATGATTTAGTTGTTTGCGGTGCCGAACCGTTGTTTATGACTGATTACATCGCAGTTGGAAAAGTGATTCCTGAGCGAATTGCCGACATCGTTAAAGGAATCGCCAAAGGATGTGAAAAAGCAAATACTGCTTTGATCGGTGGAGAAACTGCTGAACATCCTGGGTTACTTAAAGAAGATGAATTTGATATTGCTGGCGCTGCAACCGGTGTGGTTGATGCCGATAAACAACTTGGTTCTCATCGCGTAAAGGCCGGAGATGTAATCATTGCTATGCCGGCGAGCGGATTTCATGCCAACGGATATTCGTTGGTGCGCCATATCTTGGCAACGCAAAAGTTAGATCTGCATAAACAGTATGACGGGCTAGCAAAAACACTGGGTGAAATTCTCTTAACCCCAACCGAGATTTACACCTTGGATTGTCTAGCGTTAATCAAGGCGCAGTCAGAAAACATCAGAACCTTTTCGCACATCACTGGTGGTGGGTTGGCAGATAACACTGCACGCGTGATTCCGGATGGGTTAATTGCAAAATATGACCGTACAACTTGGGCACTTCCTGGCGAAATAAAATTTATGGCCGAGATCGCCAAAGTGCCACAAGCGGATATGGAACGCACTTGGAATTGCGGTATCGGAATGGTCGCCATCGTGGACCCGGCGATCGCCGACCTGACCATCAGATCGCTGGCGGCGCGGGGGATGAAAGCCTGGGTAGCAGGCTCAATTCACGCTCAAAGTGGCCCAGGTGCGGCTGCTTTGGAAGGTAACTACCTGACGCGATAACCTACGCGTCTTGACGAATTTAACTTTGGTAAGGAGGTCGCCCAATGGGTCGCGGCCGTGCAAAAGCTAAACAAACAAAAGTAGCAAGAGATCTCAAATACAACTCACAAGAGATGGATCTTGATCGTCTTGCCAAAGAACTCCATGGCGAGGATTCATCAAACAAATCTCGCGATGATGATGACCCATTTGCTGAGGGTAATTACATTCCTCGTGCGTAATCCACGCGCTTAACATCCACTTGCGATAAAAGTGAGACCAACTCCTTACGTAGCATCACTTCGTATCTACGAACCACTTTCTGCTTTTGAACCCGCAGATCGATTGCGTTGGCAGGAGTTAAAGGCTGATGAAAATTCAAAGCGGAGCGAACAAGAGTTAGCGTTGCGCCGTTTAGTTTTTCCTGAACCGCCGGCAGGCCGTCCCGATGGCGCACATATTTTAGATATCGATGGCCTGCGTTATGTCTCGCCTTGGTCAACCGCAACACGTTGTTGGGCAGCGCTCGATGATTTCAAAGAATCGCTTCCTTCTTCGGTGACACCGCTCTTCATTCCGCGATCTTTAGAAGATGTTATTACGGCTGGCGTTGATTTAATGGAAGATCGCGTGCCGCATATTTTGACAGAAAATTGGTTAATACCTCCGCGTTGGTTCTCATTATTTATGGCGGAGGAGCGCATCCGTGGCGAAGATGAAGATGGGTTGTTCTGCATTATGCGAGCCACAATCGCAGATGCCAAAGCGCGCACTGAAGTTGCACATCAAACGGTTAGAAACGCATTCGGTGAAGGATCTGTGGAAGCAGAGATCGAACATTTATTGGAATGGCTAGATATGTTTCACAATAAATCACTCGTTGAACTCGATTACGGTGGGTTAGCAAATTACTTAGATCATGGCTTGCGCTTAGCTGGCGAAGAAGGGCTAGAAGCAGATACTTCGATAGAAGATGTTCTGTTATCTCTTTCAGGCCTTGCTGCCGGTGACGGTCAGATGGCTGGCCAAGGCTATGAACGCTTGGTTTCACGCTGGCGGATCGTGCAGAGTTTCGAATCTGCGATTTAAAGCTCGCCTACGATCAACCCGCTCTTGCTATTTACGCTTACTTTGGCGGATACTTCCGACAGTCGTTACAAATCGGACATCAAAAGAATTTATAGAGGAGCGTTATGAATCGCATACCTGATGCAGAAATCTTGCTCACTCCTCGTGAAGTCGCTGATTTATTTGGCGTTGATCCCAAGACAGTTACTCGTTGGGCAAAGGCCGGAAAATTAACTTCAATCCGAACACTTGGTGGACATCGCAGATTCCGTAAATCTGAAGTAGAAGATCTGCGAAACAATTACTTTAAGAGCGAGACCAAGTAAATAATTTATGGAATTTTCAGTTCTGCAATTCTTAGCACTTGGCGCGCTTACATTTATATTTGTTGGAGCAATTACTCCGCTAATGCGCAAACTGGCTTTGCGGATCGGCGCAGTTGATGCACCAAATCTTGCCCGCAAGGTTCAGAAAGAACCGGTTCCGTATTTAGGTGGAGTTGCGATTGCAATCGGCGTTGTCGGTGCTTCGTACGGTTCGCTCTTGGCAGTTGATTTCTCAATGGAGACTTTTCGTTTAGCAAGTTTCGTTTTAGTACCAGCGATAGCAATATCAGCGATGGGTTTACTTGATGACTTACGCGGACTAGCACCTTGGCCTCGTTTGATTGCGCAGACTGTGACTGGAATTATTGTGGCAATCATCTTGACTTCAACGGACACCATGGGCGTCGCCTTCAGCAACACTTTTCTTAACTATGCAATTTCGGTCTTGTGGATTGTCGGCGTGTGCAACTCCATTAATTTCTTCGATAATTTAGATGGCGGAGCTGCAGGAACCGTTGCCGTTATCTCAATCTTTCTCTTCTTGATCGCCTACGATCGCCAACAAGTATTGGTCAGCGCACTTGCCATTGTTACAGCTGGCGCAACTGCCGGCTTTTTGATGTGGAATCGCGCACCGGCCAAGATTTATATGGGAGATGCCGGCGCGCTCTTTCTGGGAATCATCATCTCGGTATTAACAATTCGCTTAAGCCCAGGAGTTGTTCCGCAAGTAAAATCATTTGCGATCCCACTGGCGTTAATGGCAGTACCAATTCTTGATACAACAGTTGCGGTCACATCTCGTATTTATCGTGGGATTTCACCCTTCCAAGGGGGCACGGATCACCTGTCGCATCGCTTGGTGCGTGCAGGTCTAACGAGACGAATCGCTGCATTTACTTTATGGGCCTTAGCCGCCTTCTATGGCGCACTCGCACTAGCTATCTATCTCTGGCCAGATACCGCTGGTTATCAATTAATGGCAATTGGTGCAGCGGCATGGCTCTTTAAATTGGTTTACTTCTTACGAATTCCATCTGAGGGGTAGACTGTTCTTATGGCTAACAACGATGATGTAAAAGCGAGAATGCTCGCCGCTCTTGAAGCGAAAAAAGGTAAAAAGGGCGCACCTGGAACTCAGACACATGCTGAAGGTGGTTCAAAGATTCGTGGTGGTCAACGCAGTGGTGGAGCACCTCAGGTGCAACGTAAAGCTGGACCATCAGGTTCAGGTTCTGCCGGATAAACCGGTTTCATTTAATTTAATTGCAGTGGCTCGGGACAGGATCGAACTGTCGACCTCACGATTTTCAGTCGCGCGCTCGTACCAACTGAGCTACCGAGCCAATATTTAATTGTTTAAAATTAAAAAAGAATAGAGTGTGTGGACACTCTATTCTCGTCCAATGAGTTCAGATGTCTATCGACATTGAACACGCGACCCGGACGGGACTTGAACCCGCGACCTCCGCCGTGACAGGGCGGCGCGCTAACCAACTGCGCTACCGGGCCTTAAAGATTGAAAACATAAGTGGCTCTTATGTCACCTTAAAGCCTTTTCATAACCTTGCACCGAATAAATTCGGTCTTGCGTGCCCCCAACGGGATTCGAACCCGTGTTACCGCCGTGAAAGGGCGATGTCCTAGGCCCCTAGACGATGGGGACGTTTGAGGCTCGCAAATCGTACCCGTTAATGGGGTGCAGACCAAAATCGGTTAAATCTTTGCCCTGAAATCGCAGTAAATAGCGCTATTTTTAAAGAAGTGACCACTGAATCGTGATTGAGACAGTCACATCTTGCTCACCTAAATCAACAACTGTTGCTTCAGAATCTGCAGCCTTGGACATTGCCAGAATCGGTGAGTACTCAACCGGACTTGAGTTTTCAACTAAGTAATTTACTCGCCCAAGTTTTGCATCCAGTAATTTTGCATATGAAGTGGCTTTTGCTTTCGCATTTTTTACAGCAGCAGTACGCGCTGACTCAGTTGCCTTTGAGGCATCGAGAACAAATGGAGTGACTCCTTGAATTTGTAGTTCGTTTCCACCTGCAGCAACTACTGCATCAACAACTGCGCCAGCATTTTCTGCATTCTTAATGGTTACTACAAAACTTTGAGATCCGCGGTAGCCAACTAGGACAGAACCTTTATCTTGGGTGTAGTTATATTCTGGATAAACGGTAATGCTCTGGGTCGCGATATCTCCCTTAAGAATTCCGTTCTTTGTCAAAGCGGCACGAACGGCAGCTCCAACAGTTGAAACCTTTGCAAGTGCTTCTTTATTTGATCCGGCCACAAATGAAACATTGGCATTTAATCGAACCGCATCAGGTGTTACTTTGATTGAACCCTGAGAGTTAACGGTCACATAACGCGTTTCAGGCGTTGCTGCTTCTGCAGGAAGAGATGCGGCAATACCTCCTGCTAGCGCGAGTGCAATTAATGAGGCGGCTATCTTGCGAATTCGTGTTGTAGTCATGGGTTAAGTATCTCCTATTTATTTACTTGCGGCTGTGATGGTGCTGAGAAAATAATGTGATTTAGAGCGAGCGATATAAATCTGTATGGTCTTTAAGCATCCGCTCCAGCGAGAAATACTCGTTCGCTCTAGCCTTACCGGCCTCACCCATAATCTTGCGTAATTGGGCATCCCTAACTAATTTTTCAATGGCATCGGCCATATCAGAGGCGTTTGTTAAGGTTAAGTACCCCGTGCTCTGATCTACGACGATATCTGAAATAGAACCAACGTTGGTAGCAACAATAGGCAATCCCGCTTGTGCAGCCTGTATCAAAGTCAGTGGAATACCTTCGTTATCAGAAGTCAAGATCGCGATATCGCTTGCGGAAAATATCTGAGCGATATCGCTGCGCCACCCAAAGAAGGTTACATTTAATTGTTCGCGTTCTGCGCGCGCTTTAGAACTTTCAAAGAGTTCACCTTCGCCCGCGATCAAAAAGCGAAGATCTAAGCCGCGCTGCTTACACTCTTTTGCAACATCAAGTAAACGATCCGGCCGCTTAATCTGAGTTAGGCGTCCAACATAAGTTATATAAAGAGGTTGCGTGCTAAGACCTAGCGAATTCTGGGCATCTGATCTAGAAATCGCTTTCGGAGCGGGCAGCCCAGGGAAAAAGACTCGATATTTATCGCTCTTGCCAATCCCAACAGCAAGCAACTCTTCTTTAACTTTACTGCCGATTGCTATTAATACCTTGGTACGAGCAGCGAAGAACTTCTCAATCAAAACAACAACCCGAGTTAGCGCCTTACTAAAATAACCGTGCAGTAAATGTCCATGGAAGGTATGAACGCGAACCGCCCCACGGCCGGCCAATAAAGATGCCAAACGTCCCAGAACTCCAGCTTTAGCAGTGTGGGTGTGAATCACATCAGGCTTAAATTTGCGGATCAACGAGACCAAACCAAAGAAGGCTTTCAAATCTGCGAGCAAAGAAACCGAACGCCCTAATCCTGCAATTCGCGTTGCCTTTACATCTTTTGCCACAGTATCCAAATAATCGGCTTCATTTTCATCGCAGAAACCAGTTACGAGAATTTGCTCAATCTCTGATTTATCAAGACCACGCATTAACTCGGCCACAATTACGGCAGGACCACCCACATTCATGCGGGCGATTATCTGCATAACCTTTACTTGCGGAGCCATGTGGTTATCTTCTCGCAAAAAGGCGCGATAATTGCGGACATGACCGCTGGCGAATTCATATCTAATTGCACCGCTGATGCGCTCGCATCCGCTGCTCAATTATTGAAATCTGGTGGCTTAGTCGCACTTCCGACCGAGACCGTTTATGGCCTGGGCGCAGATGCCACAAATAAAAATGCGGTGGCCCGTATCTACAAAGTAAAAGGTCGTCCCGCTGATCACCCTTTAATCGTGCACATCCATTCAATGCAATCACTAGGTGATTGGGCCGATGAAATTCCAGATTATGCAATTTCACTCGCCCGTGATTTCTGGCCCGGCCCGATGACTCTGGTTTTAAAGCGCTCCCTGTTAGCTGAAGATTTTGTCACTGGCGGCCAACCCACAGTTGGGTTGCGGGTTCCAGATCACGTGATTGCTCTCGCACTCCTTTCTGCATTCGCAAAAATTGGCGGCCAAGGAATTGCGGCACCGAGTGCAAATCGTTTTGGACATGTTTCACCAACAACTGCGCAAGCAGTTCAAGAAGAAATCGGTGAGTATCTCGATCATCAGGATTTAATTCTTGATGGCGGCCCATCCAGTGTCGGAGTTGAATCAACCATTATTGATTGCACATCCGATGCGCCACGGATCTTGCGCCCCGGAGCAATTACCATTGAGATGATTGAAGAATCAACAGGACTCAAAGTATCGCGGGCGGAAACAAATATTCGAGTAAGCGGTTCACTAGAAAATCACTACGCACCAAAAGCAACAGTTGATTTAAATAGAACACCAATTGCTGGCGAGGGCTTTATTGCACTTGCTCATATTCAAACGCCAGCAAATGTAATTCGTTTGGCAGCGCCAATTAACATCGCAGATTTTGCCAGGGTTATGTATTCCGCAATGCGTGAAGGCGATGCACAGGGACTCAAATCAGTTGTAGTCGCAGAACCTCTTGGAGATGGTTTAGCGCTTGCCATTCGCGACCGCTTAATGCGAGCGTCAAAAGGGCGGTAAATATCCGCTACGATACGGCGAGTGTTTGGCAGTTATTTAGCCAAGTTACAGTGGGGCCTATAGCTCAGTCGGTAGAGCAACGGACTTTTAATCCGTGGGTCGACGGTTCGAGCCCGTCTGGGCCCACTTTCTATAACAAACCACGTCGCTTCAAGAGTGGCTCGATCTTTGAGTCACGTCCCCGGAAATTACGGAACATCTGCATCGAATCAATCGATCCGCCGCGTCCCAATAACGTGTTTCTAAAGTGTTGGCCGTTTTTGCGTTGTAACCCGCCATTTTCTTTAAACCAATCGACGGTGTCGGCATCTAATACTTCTGACCAGATGTAGCCGTAGTAACCCGCTGAATATCCACCAGCAAAGATGTGCGAGAAGTAAGTGGAGCGGTAACGCGTAGGAACAGGAGCGAAATCAAGACCGTAGTCTTTTATCGCCTGGGTTTCAAAAGCTTCTACATCGGTGACTTTTGCCGCTTCTTCAACTGTGAGTGAGTGCCACGCTAAATCTAGAATCGCAGCAGCTAAATAACTTGTAGTCGCATGCCCTTCATTGAAAGTAGATGCTGCATTTAAATTGTCAATCCACTCTTGTGGGAGTTTCTCTCCAGTTTCGAAATGGCGCGCATAATTTTCTACGACCTCTGGCCACAAAATCCACATCTCATTTACCTGTGATGGGAATTCAACGAAGTCGCGCTGCACACTTGTTCCAGATACTCGTGGATATTTAACTTGCGAGAGCAGACCATGAAGTGTGTGGCCAAACTCGTGAAAGAGAGTTGTAATTTGATCAAAGGTTAATAGTGTGGGTTTACCAGCTGGAGGCTTTGCAATATTTAGGTTGTTAACAACAACGGGAAGCTGGTTGAAGAGGAAGTTTTGATTTACCAGGCTATTCATCCAAGCCCCACCACGCTTTGAATCGCGAGTGTAGAAATCACCGATGAAGAGCCCAAGCTTTGAGCCATCTTCATTAAAGACATCAAAGGCGCGGGCTTCAGGATGGTAGGTAATTAAATCCGGGCGTTCCTTAAAGGAAATTCCAAAGAGTTTATTGGCGGCGAAAAAGATGCCTTTTTCTAAGACTGATTCCAATTCAAAGTATGGACGCATTTTGCTGGTATCGATGTTGTACTTCTCAAGACGAACTTGCTCGGTATAGAAACCCCAGTCCCAGCTTTCAATATCAGCACCCGCAGATTTCTTGAGGTCTTCTGCTTCCACTTTGGCATTGCGAACAGCGGCAGGGGCGATCTTTCTCAGCATTGCATTTACATGGTCGGGATGTTCGGCTGTTTGCACAGCAATGACGTGCTCGGCATGCGTGTTATTGCCAAATAACTTAGCGCGCTCGGCACGCAACATAACCATCTTGAGCAGAACTGCCTTATTGTCATTTTCATTACCGCGGTTGGCTTTAACCAGCGAATCCTGCATGATTTTCTTGCGAAGCTTGCGATTAGTTAGTGAATCAAGCACTGGATTTCCGGAGAAATTCACCATTGCGATCAGCCATTTACCCTCGTGGCCGCGCTCTTTGGCAGCGGCAGCCGCTGTTGCGATTTCATTCTCGCTCAAGCCGTCTAGCTCCTCAATACTTTCAACCAGAATAGCCAGGTCATTGGTATCAGCCAATACATTCTTCGCGAACTGAGTTGATAGCTTAGAAAGTTCTTCATTGAGTTGCTTCAATCTTTCGCGTTCTAATTCAGATAGGTGAGCACCTGAATGGACGAGATCTTTGTAATAACGCTCTAGCAACCAAGCATCTTCAGTGTTGAGCCCCGAAGATTCACGATTTTCATATAAGGATTTTATGCGATTAAAGAGAATAGGATTTAACTGAATTGCATCCTGATGCGCCGCAAGCTTAGGCGCTAATTCTTCTTCTATAGCATCTAAGGAATCACTGGTATCACTTGAAGATTTATTGAAAAACACTCTAAGCACGCGCTTCAACATCTGCCCACTTTTTTCCAGCGCAACAATTGTGTTCTCAAATGTTGCATCACCTGGAGTGTTCAGGATTTCCTGAACTTCCGCTAACTGGTGCGTGCAGCCTTCATAAAAGGCAGGAAGATAGTGCTCGTCTTTTATGAGAGCAAAAGGTGGAAGTTCGTATTCAAGTGTGCTTCTTTGGGCAAATGGGTTCGCAGTGGTCATAACACAAACCCTACAGGCAGCTCGAGACGGTGTGATTTCAATAGCGCCTTATCTTTCAGAATTGCATCAGTCTTGCCATCGGCAACGATTATTCCGCCCGAAAGAATTACTGAACGCTCGCAAAGTTCGTGCGCATAAGGCAAGTCGTGAGTAACCATCACGATTGTGATATCAAGTGAGCGCAAAATATCGGCTAATTCACGGCGACTAGCTGGGTCTAAATTAGAAGATGGTTCGTCGAGAATTAATATCTCCGGCTTCATCGCAAGGACGGTCGCAACTGCCACTCTGCGCCTTTGTCCAAAAGATAAGTGATGCGGTGGGCGATCGATAAAGTCGAGCATTCCAACTTGAGTTAGCGCCTGGGCTACTACTTTATTTAACTCTTCACCGCGCAAACCCATGTTGTAAGGGCCGAATGCAACATCTTCTCCAACTGTTGGCATAAAGAGTTGATCATCTGGATCTTGAAAAACAATTCCTACCTTAGAGCGAATTGCTTTAAGCGATTCTTTGTTTTTGCTGTCGACTAGCTGTCCAGAGATACGAACTTCACCCTGCATAGTCGGGTGTATTCCGTTCATGTGCATTACTAAAGTTGTCTTGCCAGCACCGTTTGGGCCAAGAAGTGCCACTCGCTCGCCCTTTTGAATTGTTAAATTGACACCGAAGAGCGCTTGATTGCCATCGGGATAGGCAAATGCGAGTTCGGAGATTTGCAGACTCGGGGTGCTAGTCATATTTACCAACCAATCATTAGAGCAATAAGTGAAGCAGTGAGAGCTAGAAATGGGATGGAAAGCGCTGTTAACCATTGCCGCGCAGTTACAGATTGATTGTTTAAAGATGGGAGTACGCCATCAAAGCCACGCGAGAGCATTGCTAAGTGCACTCGCTCTCCTCGTTCGTATGAACGGATAAAGAGCGCTGCGGCTGCTGTTGCTAAAACTTTCCAATGTTTGATTCCGGTTGCGACAAAACCACGTGATTCACGGGCGACTTTCATCCGCTCCATCTCATCGCTAATCACATTGATGTAGCGCAACATAAATGAAGCGATCTGAACCATAATCGTAGGAAGTTTTAAAGTTTCTAGGCCGCGTAAAATTTCGCGCGCAGTTGTGGTCGTGGAGAGTATGACTCCTGCCAAAACGCCAAGTGTTCCTTTCACGACAATCGATGTTCCGGCCAGCAAACCGTCACGATAAAGTTCTAAACCGAAAAGAGAGAACTTTTCTCCTTCACCAAAAAACGGCATCAATATCGCGAAGAAGATAAATGGAATTTCAATCAAAGCGCGCTTAAAGAGAAGCAGAAGCGGAATTTTGCTCATCACCGCAGTGAAGATCAACAGGCTAAAGAAGGCGATAAACGCGGGCCAGCGGGTAATGGGAGTGGCTACGGAGACGGAAATAAAGGCTAGAACAGTCAAAATCTTGACGTGGGCAGCTAGGGAATGGGCTACCGAATGTCGATGTAAGTAAAGACGTTCTCCTACATCGTGGCCGTGATGGTGGCCGTGACTGTGTACGAGATCAAGGTCTGGGCTTTGAATTTTTATTTTATTCCGCCAGGTTTACGACGGATCAAGAAAAAGAGCCCAGTAGAGATGGCGCCAGTAGCAATTACGCCGATCACTCCAGCGGCACCTGTTGAAAGGCGGGCGTTCTCAACGCCCTTCACACCGTAATCAGCGAGCACGCCATCGCTATTTGTGTGCTCTTTTGCAGAATCTATAAATCCAATATCACCAGCGACTTTTTCAAGTCCATCCGGGCTAGATGAAGCATAAAAAGAAACGACGCCGGCAAGAAAGAGTGATGCGATAAAGCCTGAGATTAAAAATGTCTTCTGTTTCATTAATTAGCCCGAATTTCTAATTGAGAGACTTGATTCTTATATCCATAAACTAAATCTGAGCGGCTGGCAAGTACTGCACCGACGGCAAAGAAAGTTATTAGCGCTTCACCGATTCCGATGAGCAAGTGTGTACCAAGCATTGCGGTAAGAACCGCGGTTACTGAAAAAGTTGCGTTTGCACCGATCGCATATTGAAGAACAAATCCTGCCGCGGCAGCTGGCACAGAAAGCAGTGCGGCGATGGCTGCTGCAATACTGATTGAGACTTTCTTCTTCGGCATAATCTTTTTAACCAACAGGAATACTCCGTAACCAAACCAGACGGCAATGATTGACATATTGAAAACACTTAAACCAAGTGCGCTTAACCCACCATCGGCAAACAAAAGCGCTTGCAAAATTAGAACGATTGTTATGGCAAGTGTTGCCGCATACGGTCCGATCAAAACCGCAGCAAGTGCTGCGCCCAGCAGGTGACCGCTTGTGCCCGCAGCCACCGGGAAGTTGAGCATCTGCACCGCAAAAATAAAAGTGGCAGTCAGACCGGCCAGAGGCGCGGTCTTTTCATCGAGCGAGGATTTCGCTCCACGGATAGAAATGGCCACGCCAGCGGCGGCCACGACGGCGAAAGCGCCAGAGGTAGGAAGATCAATGAACCCATCAGGTATATGCATGGCTTGATTATAACCCAGATGCAAATGATTCGCATCTGGAAAATAGCTGGAAACGGTTAAGTCAGCGCTCCCGCAGATCCACTTTGGACTAATCTCAACTCAAGCAAAATAGATCAGGGGGTATCGATGAGCGAAGATGATGGCCAAGACGAGCTCGTATCCGAGGAAATGCTCTGGGATCGAATACCGGAAGTAAATGGCGCAGAACGCGCAAATACTTATTACGAACTCTCCGCCCGAATCTTTGCTCGCGGT
>CAXNDQ010000016.1:0-16464 GCA_964201275.1 Candidatus Planktophila sp.
TCCTATCCTTGACCTAAATGCTTTAATAGTAATTCACGTACCCGAGCGGCATCCGCTTGGCCCTTTGTCTCTTTCATTACCGCGCCAATGAGCGCACCAGCAGCAGGCACATGCCCGTTGCGCACCTTATCTGCGGTCTCCGCTTGCTCTGCACAAACTTTTTCAATTGCTGCCATTAGCGCACCATCATCATTAACAACCTTGATGCCACGCTTGGCAACAACTTCATTCGGGGTTCCCTCCCCCGCGATTACGCCTTCAACAACTTGGCGCGCCAACTTATCTGTTAGCTCACCAGCAGCGACAAGTGCGACGATTTCAGCAACATCTTTCGGTGAAATTGTTAGATCGGTAAGCGCAACTTCTTTCTCATTAGCAATACGCGAGATCTCACCTAGCCACCATGTTCGTGCCTTGGTTGGATCGGCACCTAACAAAACAGTCTCTTCTACAATATCTAAAGCATCGGCGTTAATCATCGCCGCCATTTCTTTATCAGGAACTGCCCACTGCTCTTTAAGGCGCTTACGGCGAAGTGAAGGACGCTCTGGTTGTTGTGCGCGAAGTTCTTCAATCCAAGTAGCAGCCGGTGCAACTGGAACAAGGTCTGGTTCTGGGAAGTAACGGTAATCCTCGGCTTGCTCTTTTGAGCGGCCAGATCGCGTGAGGCCAGTGTCTTCTTGGAAGTGACGAGTCTCTTGTTTAACTTTCTTGCCCTCATTTAATAACTCTGCGTGGCGGATCATTTCACCGCGAATGGCCCGTTCAACCGAACGAAGTGAGTTAACGTTTTTTGTTTCTGAACGAGTACCTAATACATCTGACCCAATCAAACGCAGTGAAACGTTGGCATCACAACGAAGTGAGCCTTGCTCCATCTTCACATCTGAAACTTTTAAGCCACGCAAAATATCGCGCAGTTCGGCAACGTAAGCTTTGGCAACTTCTGGAGCATATTTGCCAGTACCAGGAACTATCTTGGTCACAATTTCAACTAGCGGAATTCCAGCGCGGTTGTAATCAAGAAGTGAATATTCAGCTCCGTGAATGCGACCGGTTGCACCACCGACGTGGAGTGACTTGCCGGTGTCCTCTTCCATGTGGACGCGCTCGATTTCGATGCGGAATTGCTTTGGACCTTCTTCAGTATCAATTTCGACATCAACAAAGCCATCGAAGCAAATTGGCTCGTCATACTGTGAAATCTGGAAGTTCTTCGGCATATCTGGATAGAAATAATTTTTACGGGCGAAACGGCTACGCGGTGCAATCTGACAGTTCAGAGCCAAGCCGATCTTTATTGTTGACTCGATTGCTTTGGCATTTACAACTGGAAGTGCGCCAGGAAGTGCGAGACAGACTGGGCAAGTTTGGGTATTTGGTTCTCCCCCGAATGTTGTGCTGCAAGAACAGAACATTTTTGATTCAGTATTTAATTCAACGTGAACTTCTAGTCCCAGTACCGGTTCGTACTTTGCAATTACATCATCGTATGAAAGCGCCATTATTTGGCACCTCCCAACGCTGGTGCTTTTGAAATTAACTGTCCGCCCCATTTAGAAACAAGCGCTGCTTCAAGTGCTGCACCGACTTGATACAGGCGTTGATCCTGCATCGCTGGAGCCATAATCTGGAAACCAACTGGCAGGTTATCTTCATCTGCCAGACCCGCAGGCAAGCTCATTCCGCATATGCCAGCTAAGTTAACTGGAATTGTTGCTACATCAGCTAAGTACATTGCAATTGGGTCTTCTGATTTCTCACCAATTTTAAATGCAGTGATTGGAGATGTAGGAGATACCAATACATCGGCTTGGGTAAATGCTTTCTTGTAATCTTCAATGATCAGAGTGCGAATCTTCTGTGCACTGCCGTAGTAAGCATCGTAATAACCAGATGAAAGTGCGTAAGTTCCGAGAATAATTCGTCGCTTAACCTCGCGGCCAAATCCGGCTTCGCGGGTTGCATTCATAACTGTTTCTGCCGATGCACCATCAACTTCACCGGTGCGAAGTCCGTAGCGCATGGCATCAAAGCGCGCCAGGTTGGATGAGCATTCGGAAGGTGCAATTAAATAATATGCGGCAAGTGCGTACTCAAAACTTGGGCAATCTACCTGCACTATTTGCGCACCTAATGAGGCCAAAATATCTAGAGATTCATTAAAGCGCGCCTGTACTCCTGTTTGATAACCATCACCTTGTAGTTGCTTAATGACGCCGATCTTTAAACCTTTAACGTCACCAGATTTTGCAGCGGCTACAACTGCTGGCACCGGTGCGTTAATGCTGGTGGCATCTTTTGGATCGTGTCCGGAAATAACTTCATGCAACATCGCGGTATCTAAAACGGTGCGACCAAATGGTCCTGCCTGATCCAAGCTAGATGAATATGCAATCAAGCCATAGCGCGAGACTGCGCCGTAAGTTGGGCGAACGCCAACAATTCCGGTTAGCGCAGCAGGTTGGCGAATAGATCCGCCAGTATCGGAGCCAATTGCAAGGGGCGCTTCGAAAGCGCTCACTGCTGCTGCAGAGCCACCACTTGATCCACCAGGTGTGCGCGTTAAATCCCAAGGATTAAATGTTGGTCCATAACCAGAATTTTCAGTTGACGAACCCATTGCAAATTCATCCATATTGGTCTTACCTAAAATTACAACACCAGCTGCTTTCAACTTCGCTACGACAGTTGAGTCATATGGTGGCTTCCAGCCCTTCAAAATCTTGGAGCCTGCAGTTGTTGGAACTCCTTCTTGAGCAAGTACATCTTTAAGCGCAAGCGGAATACCAGCAAGCGGACCTAACTTTTTCCCACTTGCGCGATCGGCATCAACAGCAGCTGCCTGCTTTAGCGCACTTTCTCCATCAACATGTAAAAATGCTTTAACTTTTTGATCAACATCTGCAATGCGATCTAAATGGATTTTTGTTAATTCAACTGAAGTAATTTCACCCTTCTCCAAGGCAGATGACATTTGTGCAGCGGTATTCTTGATCATTCTGCTTCACCTAAAATTTGTGGAACTCGGAAACGCTGATCTTCTTGCGCAGGCGCACCCGATAACGCTTGATCTGGCGTAAGGCTTGGCAGAACTACATCTTCTCTAAAGATATTTTCAAGCGGTTGCGGATGTGAAGTAGCTTTTACACCTTCCAAGTTAAGTTCTTGGACGCGAGCGACGGCATCCAGGATGCTGCCAAATTGAGATGAAAGGCTTTCAAGTTCGGCTTCACTCATTTCAATGCGAGCCAGCGCGGCCAGTTTGGCTACTTCATCACGCGAAAGGCTGCTCATAATGCTCCTGAGTTTAATGAGAAAGTTGGTTAGTTGCGAATTTGACCGTCGCCAGTGACGATCCAAGTCGTAGTTGTCATCGCTTCCAACCCCATAGGACCGCGGGCATGTAACTTTTGATTTGAAATCCCAATTTCTGCTCCGAAGCCCATCTGTTCACCGTCAGTGAATCTCGTTGATGTATTTACCATTACCGCTGCGCAATCAGATAGCGCGATGAAACGATCCGCATTGGCTTTATTTTCGGTAACAATGGCTTCGGTGTGATTTGTTCCGTACTTTGCTATGTGATCGGCTGCTGCGTCAACTGAATCAACAACACCCACATTCATCTCAAGAATTCCGTACTCAGTGCGCCAATTTTCTTCAGTTGCTGCCGTGGCTGTGATTCCAAACTTTTCAGCAACTTTCTGTGCAGTTGAATCTGCATGCAGAATAACTCCGGCATTAGAAAGCGCTTTAAGTGCCATTGGCAAGAAAGTCGGAGCGATCGCGCGATGTACCAGTAAAGTTTCTGCAGCGTTGCAGACGCTTGGGCGATGGGTTTTAGAGTTAATCAGAATTGGCAAAGCTTTTTCGATATCGGCGAATTCATCTACATAAACGTGGCAAACCCCAGCACCTGTTTCAATTGTTGGCACAGTTGACTCGTCTACAACCATCCGAATTAGCGCTGCACTCCCACGTGGAATTACTAGATCTACTTTGCCGCGGGCGTTAAGTAGCGCTTTAACTGTGGCGCGATCATCTGATGGCACAAGCTGAATAACTTCTGGAGAAATCTTTGTACTAGCAAGGGCATCACGCATAACAGTCACAAGAACCTGATTGCTCGCCGCCGCAGTTGAGGATCCGCGCAATAAGGCAGCGTTGCCAGACATCAACAAGATAACTGCAGCGTCCACAGTCACATTAGGGCGAGCTTCATAAACCATCCCGATAACACCAAATGGAACGGAAATTTGTTTTAGATCTAAACCATTTGGCAAAGTTGAGTGGCGCAGAACTTGGCCAAGTGGATCTGGAAGGTCAGCAACTAAGCGCGCCCCATTTGCAATTCCAGCCACACGAGATTCATTAAGAAGTAACCGATCTTGCATTTGTGGGTGCATATCTTCAGCTTGTGCTCGAGCAATATCTTCAGCATTGGCCTCTAAAATTTCTGCGCTGCGCAATTCGATCGCCTCGGCGATTTTGTATAACGCTGCTTTACGTTCAGCACCAGTAGCAGTGGACAAAGTGCGGGCAGCGGTACGCGCTTTGAGCGCCAGCTCTGAAACTATTGCGACCGCATCCATAGGTTTAAGCCTAGCGGGAGTTACCCTTTCGTTGTGTTCAAATTATTTCGCAGAACTGCACTAGTTCTCCTTGTCCTATACATCGCCTTATTTGGTCTGACTAAGGCAATTAGATATCCAGAGCCGATTGCAGCGATTAAGTTAGGACTAGCGCCTGCTTCCAAGACGCCTGATCTAATGCCCTTTCACGTAATTTCGGCTGAACCTGCTGAGGCATCCGCTTGGCAATTGGGCAAGCCAGAAGTAATTGATGAGGTCACGTGGAACGGCGCGAAGATTTCCTTCGATGAATTTATGAAAGCCACTCAGACGAATGCTTTTCTCATCATCCGAGGCGGAAAGATTACTTACGAAAAATACTTTAATGGAAAAACCGAATCAACCGTGCTTCCATCATATTCGGTTGCAAAGACCATGACTTCACTGGTGATTGGTCAACTAATTGATGAGGGCAAGATCAAAGAATCAGATACCTTCGTTTCAATCCTGCCAGAATTTAAAGCCGAATCCTCTTTTGACAAGGTGACAATTAAGAACTTATTGGATATGAATTCCGGTATCGGAGTTTCTGATAACTACCCATCGGGGCCTTCTGGCTGGGGCGTTGCTATCGCGCAAATGTATGCGACCACGGATATGAATTTCTTTATCAAGAATAATCGTAAAATGAGGGAGGAGCCAGGTACATATCCCGAGTATCGAAGCGTTAACACTGAACTACTCGGTTTGATTATTCAAAAGGTAACTGGAAATAAGTTAGCCGATGAATACAGCGAACGAATCTGGAAAAAAGTTGGCGCAGAATACGATGCAACTTGGAACGTAGATAAAGTTGGCGGCCACGAAAAGGCTTTCTGTTGCTTTAACGCAACAGCACGAGATTATGCACGCGTTGGTCAGGCATTGATGAGTGGAGCACCTGCAATCGCTAGTACTTCCTGGAAGGCACGACTTTCCAATCCCGTAGTGAATCTTGATTATGGCTGGGGATATGCAGCGCAGATGTGGCATCCCTATCAGGGAATTAATTTAATGATGGGGCTACACGGTCAATACATTTATCAAGATGCGCTTCACGATACGGTCATTGTTAAGTTAAGCGATATGCCAACCAGCGCGGATGGCATCAGCGATAAAATCGCTTCTGTACTACGTGAAGTTGCTGAGAAGAAGAGTTAGAGAAGTACTAAATCATCGCGATGGACTAGCTCTCGCTCGAATTCAGCGCCTAACGAAGCAGCAAGTTCTTTAGTAGAGCGACCCAACATTTGCGGAATTTCATCTGAATCAAAGGCCACAAGACCGCGGGCGATAACTTTGTTATCTGCGCCGATTAGTTCTACGGTGTCACCAGAAATAAATTCACCTTCTACTGAAGTAACTCCAGCAGGAAGGAGTGAAACTCCGCGCTCTTGAATTGCAGTGACTGCTCCGGCGTCAAGAATCAAACGGCCGCGCGGAGTTGAAGCATGCGCCAGCCATAACAATCGTGAATTTGAACGTGTCCCGTGTTCCTCGAAAAAAGTTCCAGTTTCTTCGCCCATTAGAGCGGCGGCGGACTTTGCTAATGAAGTGAGCAACATAGGAATACCTGAACTGGTTGAAATTCGGGCTGCTTCGATCTTGGTGACCATTCCCCCGCTACCTACGCCAGATGAGCCAGCTCCACCGATTTCTATATTTTCTATCTCGCTAATTCGATCGACAAAATGAATTGCTTTTGCACCAGATTGTGAAGGTGGCGCATCATATAGAGCATCTACATCTGAGATTAAAACTAATAGATCCGCCTTAACTAAAAGTGAAACTAGCGCTGCTAGGCGATCATTATCACCAAAGCGAATCTCTTGCGTTCCCACCGTATCGTTCTCATTGATAATCGGAACGACCCCAAGTGAGAGTAATTTGTTTAGAGTCTGCTGCGCATTTTGATAGTGCGAGCGACGGACTACATCTTCGGTTGTAAGAAGAACTTGCGAAGAAACTAAATTATGACGCGAGAAATTATCGTTGTATTTGGCAATGAGTAAACCTTGTCCGACTGAGGCGGCGGCTTGTTGCGTTGCAAGATCCTTTGGGCGCGCACTTAAACCAAGTGGCGCGAGGCCCGCGGCGATTGCGCCTGATGAAACTAAAAGAACTTCTGCTCCTCGCGCGCGAAGCGAAGCGACTAAATCCACAATCTTTGAAACTGATTCGGAATCTAACTTCGAACCTGCGGTTCCGGTAAGTGAGGAGGAGCCAATTTTTATGACAACGCGTTTTGCGGCGGTGACTGCGTTACGACTCATTTACTTATCCTCGCTGGGCGTTGGCTCTATGAGGCGTGGAGTTTTTGGGTCCTCCACGTTGTACTCCCATTGTTGCGCAATTTCATCGTCAGATAGTTGATCGACAACTTTTTCTTCTACTACCCAGGCACCTTCTAGGCGAGAATCCTCACCACGGCGATGCAAGTGCCCAGCTAATTGTTCCGCGCCAGCTTCAATGGTTGGCTCCCATTCGAATACAACTTCATTATCGCCAGAGCCGATTCGAACTTCGCTACCGGCAACTGCACCTTTTTTGAATAACTCTTTCTCTACCCCGAGCTGTGCCAGGCGATCTGCCAGATAACCAATTGCTTCTGCATTTTTAAAGTTAGTTTGGCGCACCCAACGAACAACTTTCTGTCCGCGCACGCTAAAGGAGCCGTCGGCATTTGCTTGCACTGTGTATCCAGAGTCATCTACCGCTGTTGGGCGCAAGATGATTCGTGTGCGCTCCTCGGTTACTGCTGCAGCACGCTCTTTCTGAACTAGTCGCGCCATCGCATAAAGAAGTTC
This sequence comes from Candidatus Planktophila sp., assembly GCA_964201275.1. Lineage (GTDB taxonomy): Bacteria > Actinomycetota > Actinomycetes > Nanopelagicales > Nanopelagicaceae > Planktophila. Next base: position 7,421 of record CAXNDQ010000016.1, read on the forward strand.
TTGCAGGCCTTCGCGGCTGGCAGCCGATACTGGATAAACCTCATAGCCCTTATCGCGCAGAGTTTGTGCAACCATATCCGCCATAGCTCGACCATCAGGTAAATCAATTTTATTTAGCGCAACGATACGAACGCGATCTTCTAGGCCACCGTATATGGCTAACTCAGCTTCGATAATTTCTAAATCACTGACTGGATCGCGATCGGTTTCTAAAGTGCCGCAATCGAGTACGTGAACTAAAGCCACGCAACGTTCCACGTGACGTAGAAATTCGAGGCCCAGGCCCTTACCTTGTGATGCACCTGGAATTAAACCTGGCACGTCGGCAACTGTGAAGCGTGTTTCGCCAGCTTGAACAACGCCTAAGTTAGGAACCAAAGTTGTGAATGGATAATCAGCAATCTTAGGACGAGCCGCAGAAATTGCTGCGATCAGTGACGACTTACCTGCACTTGGATATCCAACGAGTGCAATATCTGCGACAGATTTAAGTTCTAAGTAAAGAGTGCGTTCTTCGCCTGGTTCACCAAGGAGTGCGAAACCTGGTGCGCGGCGCTTAGAAGATGAGAGAGCTAAATTGCCGAGCCCGCCATGGCCGCCTTGTGCCGCAAGAAATGTTGTGCCGGTACCAATTAAATCTGCCAGTTGGTTGCCTTTTGCGTCGAACACAACCGTGCCATTTGGAACAGGCAGAATTAAATCTTCGCCGTATGTACCATCTTTACGATCGCCATAGCCTTGAGAACCTGATGTTGCCTTGCGATGTGGTGAGTGATGGAAATCAAGGAGCGTAGTAACGCTGGGATCAACGATAAGAATAATGTCGCCACCGCGACCACCGTTGCCACCATCTGGACCGCCCAGTGGTTTAAATTTCTCGCGCTTAACAGAGACGCAACCGTCCCCGCCCTTTCCGGCAGAGGCATAGAGCGTTACGCGATCGATGAATGTTGTCATCTCTTAACGCTCCTTTCCACTAATAAAATATTTATCAAAACCCTTATGAAATAAAAAGAGCGAGCCACGGACGCGGCTCGCTCTTTTTGAGAAACCTAAATTAAGCGACCGGAACCACATTCACTACACGACGTCCGCGAGCGCGACCGAATTCAACAGCGCCTGCAGCGAGTGCAAACAAAGTGTCATCCTTACCGCGACCTACGTTCTTGCCTGGGTGAAAATGTGTACCGCGCTGACGAACCAAAATTTCGCCAGCATTTACTTCTTGTCCACCGAAACGCTTAATGCCAAGGTACTGTGGATTTGAATCGCGACCGTTACGTGTCGAGGAGACACCCTTTTTACTTGCCATTGTTCAACCCCTTATTTCACGCCGCTGATCGCGGTGATCTTGACTCGAGTTTGCTGTGCACGAAAACCTTGACGACGGCGATAGCCAGTCTTGTTCATGTAACGAAGGATGTCGATCTTTGGACCTTTTACTTCATCGATTACTTCGCCAGTGACTTTAACGCCACTTAGAACCTTTGGATCAGATGTGACGCTTGCGCCATCAACGACGAGAAGTGCAGGGAAAGTTACTGATGCACCAGCAGCCTGGTCGATGCGATCGACAGTGATGGTTTCACCAACGGTGACTTTCTCCTGGCGTCCGCCAGCTTTAACAATTGCGTACACGATTCTTGCTCCAGTTCATTTCACGCTCGCACAGCCCTAGATGGGATGTGATCGAGCAGAGGCTAAGGGTACGGATTTCGCACCCCTAGGGTCAAATTGAGGTATTTCTACGCGGTGATAATCCCACTTGAGGCGGCTCTGCGACGACGGCGTCCGGCAGGTTTTTCTGCAACGGTTTCAGCGCCATCTTCAGAATCGGTTGCCGCATCAGTTGCGATCGATTCTGTATTCAGAGTCTCATGGAATTCGTGTTCAGTTGCCATCTCCTCATCAACACCTTCATGGGATGCTGATTGTGAATTCACTTGAGGCATAGGTGCTTTCATCTTTACCGGTTCCATATGAATATGAATTCCGCGACCTGAACAAGAATCACAAGTTGTTGAGAAGGCTTCAATCAGTCCTTGACCGACTCGCTTACGAGTCATCTGTACAAGTCCAAGAGATGTTACTTCAGCGACTTGGTGCTTGGTGCGATCGCGACCAAGACATTCAACCAGGCGTCGCAGAACTGCATCGCGATTTGATTCTAAAACCATATCGATAAAGTCGATAACGATAATTCCACCCAAGTCGCGTAAGCGAAGTTGGCGAGCGATTTCTTCTGCTGCTTCTAAGTTGTTCTTTGTGACAGTCTCTTCGAGATTGCCACCCTTACCAATAAATTTACCGGTGTTGACGTCGATTACGATCATGGCTTCAGTGCGATCGATGACAAGGGATCCACCTGATGGTAGATAAACCTTGCGATCAAATGCCTTAGCTAATTGTTCTTCTACGCGGAATTCTGCAAAGAGATCTCCGTTGCCAGAATATTTCTCTAGCTTGCCGACGAGTTCAGGGGCGATTCCACCTAGGTAATTACTGATTTCTTCCCAAGCATCATTTCCTTGAATTGTAAGTTTGCGGAAATCTTCATTGAAGATATCGCGAATAACTCGCACTGCACGATCAGGCTCAGAGAGCAGAAGCGCAGGTGCGTGGAAATTTGGATTCTCAGATTTCTGATAAATATCTTCCCATTGCGCCTTTAAGCGAGCGACGTCATTGGTTAACTCTTCTTCGCTCACACCTTCAGCTGCTGTTCGAACAATAACGCCAGCTTCTTCAGGAATTAAGTTCTTTAGGATCGCCTTTAGTCGGGTGCGCTCTGATTCAGGAAGGCGCTTTGAGATTCCGCTCATTCCGCCACCAGGAACATAAACAACATAGCGACCAGGAAGTGAAATCTGGCTAGTTAAACGTGCGCCTTTTTGCCCAATTGGATCTTTCGTTACTTGAACAAGAACAGGCTGACCCGTCTTTAAAACCATTTCAATTTTACGTGGTTGTGATTCAGAGATACCAGCAGCATCCCAATTGACTTCACCTGCGTAGAGAACAGCATTGCGACCCTTGCCAATATCAACGAATGCAGCTTCCATGGAAGGAAGTACGTTTTGAACGCGGCCAAGATAAACGTTTCCGACGTAAGAGACGTTGGCATTTCGGTTTACATAATGCTCAACCATCACCTTATCTTCGATTACCGCGATTTGAATGCGGTCACCAATTTGGCGAACCAACATTTCGCGATCAACATTTTCACGACGAGCTAAGAATTCACCATCTGTAATAATCGTTCCGCGGCGACGGTATGGCTCACGATATTCACCACGATTATCTGAACGATCAGATCGTCCGCCACGTTCGCGGCGATTGCGAGTTCCGCGTTCGGTGCGATCTGCGCGCGCTGGACGTTCGGAGCGTTCACGAGCTTCGCGCACCTTAACAACTGTAATTACGCCATCTTCATCAACAATTTCCCCTGGCGTTACGCCTTCACCCGTTGCACGGCGGCGACGGCGACGGCGGTGCGTTGCACCATCTGCGCCTTCTTCTGTTGAATCGGAGTTCGACTCTTCTCCATCTTCTGAATTTTCTTGGGTATCTACGCCGTCAGCGTTTGGCTTACGACGTCCTCTTCCACCGCGACGGCGGCGGCGATTGCGGCCACCACGAGAATCTTCATCATCTGATGCTGCAGCGCTTTCAGGAGCTGCGCTCGGTGACGGGTTCTCAGTGGCTTCTTTCTTGGCTGCGCTTTTGCGCGCGACCTTGGGAGCTTTCTCTGTTGTAGCCGCTTGAAAAATTGGAACCGGAATAGCCGGTGCTTTCTTTTTGCTTTTACTTTCAACCGCTTCGGCAACAGGAGCGTCAACAATTTCCGCTGATTTTTCTGCAGCAAGTGATTTCTTCTTACTAACTTTTTTCACCGCACGCTTGCGCGGTGACTTTGGCTCAATAGCCATGGCACCAAATCCTCTATGCGTTAAATAACGCGCTCTGGCTTGTAGTCACTTATCTGGCTGGCAACCCTTGGGTTGGCCTGAGTAAATCCTTCAAGCAAATCTTTTGAAGTCCGCCGCTGGCTTTATTCGCGAATTGGTTCGCGAGCCGCGCTGAACTGTTGGGGTAAGTATGGCACATCGCCTAGCTAAAGCGCGAAATGAGCGTTGATATGAGCCCAATTCACCCACGATGGCGAGCGTGTACGTTTTGAAGCAAGCCAAAGCCGATCATTGTGGCAAACATACTGGAACCGCCATATGAGACAAATGGAAGAGGAACTCCGGTCATCGGCATCATGCCAAGTGTCATGCCGATATTTTCAAATGCTTGAAATGCAAACCAGGCAATTACCCCTGTGCAAACCAACCTTCCGTAAGGATCGTTAGATCTTCGCGCAATTCCAAATGCGCGCATCAACACAGTGAGGTAGAGAATTATTATGAACCCACAACCCAAAAATCCTAGCTCCTCGCCAGCAACTGTAAATATAAAGTCGGTCTGCTGTTCAGGAACAAATCTGCCATTGGTTTGTGGTCCATTAAATAAACCTGTTCCTAGTAAGCCGCCGGATCCCACAGTGATTCGCGCTTGTCTGAGTTGATAGCCACTACCCTGCGAATCAACATTTGGATCGACAAATGCTTGCAAGCGTTTAACTTGGTAATCATTTATAACGCCAACTTTTACCGCACCAAAACTTCCAATCACGGCAACCAGAATTAACCCAACAACCCAACGCATTGGCGCTCCAGAAACAGCAATTATGGTTACGACTGCGATGCCGATAATGAAGATGGTTCCCATATCAGGTTGCGCCGCTATCAATGCGACTGGAATCGCAGCGATAACTAAAGCTTGCAAAACATCCCTGTGTTGAGGGGCATCTGTATCGTGCGTTCGCTCAGATAAAATCATCGACATGCCAACAATGATGGAAATCTTGGCAAGTTCTGCTGGTTGCAATTGGAATCCAAAGGGTAAGCCGATCCAAGCATTTGCCCCGTTTACTTCTACTCCTATTCCAGGAATTAACACGGCGGTCAAGCCGACAACGCCGAGTATCCAAAGAAGTGGTGTGTAAGCGCGGATCAAGCGATAATCAATAACTGTTGTTCCCCAAGCAAGTAATGAACCAATTACAATATTGAGAACGTGGCGCTTTAAGTAATACTCTGGATCTAAACCATTTGCGGCGTACCAATTACGGGTAGCGGCATATACCAAGAGAGTTCCAATGACTAAAAGAAGTGCGACAGCGATAGTCAAAATTGGGTCAAAACCAGCAAAAACAGAAGGGCGAGAGCTCTTTCGATAATTTATACGTTGCGAAGCTAAACTCATTTTGCCCCCTTCACTTTCGTTGCTGGAGAAATCTTTGGCAATGTTACTGGTGGAACTCCACTTGGGAAGATGATTTCTGCTGACTCAACCTTCGAGCCTTTTACACCAAAGAGCGTTTCATAAATCTTTCTTACTCCTACGCCAGATGTAGATGCACCAAATCCACCTTGGCTAACCATCATCACAACTGCAAATCGTGGTTTTTTCGTAGGTCCATATGCCGCAAACCAAGATGTATCTGCTTTCTCTCTGCCATTTGGATTTCTACCAAAAACTTGTGCAGTGCCGGTCTTTCCGCTGATTTCTATTGGAAAACCGCTAAAAACTCCAGCACCAGTTCCGCTAATTACGACTTCGCGTAGCGAGGCTTTCAAGAAGCTGATTGTCTTTTTATCTGCAGGAATTGATCCAAGTTTTTCCTTTTCAATCGCCTTAACTACCGTGCCATCCGTTTTTACAATCGCCTTGGCAATAGTCGGCTTCCAAATTGTTCCGCCATTTGCGATTGCCGCATACATTTGAGCCAATTTTACTGGGGTAATTACCGTGTCACCTTGCCCAATTGAGAAGTTGACCGCGTCGCCCGCGCGAATCTTGTCGCCATCTAGGCAATTTTCATAGGCAAGCTGAATAAGGAAGGCGGTCTGCTGGCTCTTTGTTGCACGAGTTTTATAGTTGCAATAGAAATCTTTATTCTGCGCATACCAAGCTCTGCGCCATTCGCGATCAGCCAAACGTCCAGATGATTCAGAAGGTAAATCTATGCCGGTCTTGATACCTACCTGAAATCCTTTAGCTGCGTTGTAGAAGTAATCATTTGCATCTGATTTCGGCTTGAGGCCGCCATCGCGTAACCACTCATCAAATGCGATTCGATACCAGATAGTGTCGCAGGAAACAGCGATCGCTTTCTTTAGCGAGATCCGACCCTGAGCTTTGCTTTCGAAATTCTGAAAAGCGCGAGTTCCTACTTCTACTTGTGAAGGGCAGTCATACGAAGCATTTAAGTTATATCCCGCATTTGCCGCAGCAACTACTGAGACCGCTTTGAAGGTAGACGCTGGAGCAAATACACCTTGCAGCGCACGTGAGAGAGCAGGTACTCCGGCTTGCGCGCTATACAAATTCTTTGCTTCAGCAACGGTAAGTCCGCGCTCATAAGAATTTGGATCATAAGTTGGATAGGAAGCAAGCGCCACTATTTGACCATTAGTTACATCCATTACAACTGCAGCGGCGCCATCTGATGGATAACCTGATGCGCGCGCTCTTCGCACTGCATCGGCAAGAGCGCTTTCGACTGATGCTTGCACGCGTGCATCGATGCTTGTGACTAGGTGATCACCACCTATTGGTTTTGAGTTTTGACTAGTGCGAGTGACAGCTTCTTTGCGGTCAACAATTACCGTTTTGATTCCCGGCGCTCCGCGTAAATATTCGTCGTACTGAATTTCTAACCCAGCTTTTCCAATTGATTCCGAACGATAATAACTTCTACCATTTCCTCCGGCGAGATCGTTCTCAGTCAAAGGCCCGATATAACCAAGCATGTGTGCGGCGTTAACTCCTGCATTTCCTGGATAGTTTCGGATCGAAACTGGAGTAGCTGATACCCCTGGATATTCATCTGAACGTTCGACAATCTTCAGCGCAATTTCAGGATCGGCTTCTTTTGTAATTGGAATCGGTTGAAAACGAGAACCTGTCCAACATCCGGCTTTAGCACCTTTGGGAAGTTCGCCACATAAGCGCGTGCGTTGATAGATATCTGCGTAGTCCAATTTTAAAAGTTTTGCTAACGCTTGCAGTACGGCAACACCTTTATCTGGCTGGAGGTCGATCTTGGTGCGATCCACCGTTACAGCAATTCCTACGCGGTTTAACGCCAATGGAACTCCAGATGAATCAACAATGAGGCCACGTGTTGCAGGGGTTACTACATCGCGGCTTTGAATCGAAAGTGCAGCATCCCGATATTTTGGACCAGCAGCTACCTGCAAATAAAAGAGTCGTCCTAATAGGCCAATCAAAAGAGAGAAGATAAGCACTTGGACAACCAACAAACTAAGTCTTGCGCGCTGGTTCATCCCCGACTCTTCTCTTCAAAGAGTGTGCTGTGAATGCGCGTGACGAAGGGCATTAAGAGCGGGACTACAGCCACCGACCAGAGAGCTGAGGAAAGTAATGAGATAAAGATTTGGAATGTACTTCCTAAGTCGCCACCAAACATCAGACCAAGAATGAAGTAAGCCAATCTCGTAATTGGAACAGCGATTGCCACTATTACAACGAGTGATACTGGATTGCTGCGAAAATTGTCATCACCGTGGCCCAAATATGAGATAGCAAATCCCGCCAAGATCATTATCAGAGTCCACTGGCCCATTGGACCCGAGGTAGTTTGTGAAAGATCCATCAGGAGGCCTGCGCCAAATCCTGTGAGCGCGCCTAACTCGGGAGTCCCGAGAGCTGACCATAAAAGCGTAAATATGAGAAAGAGCGATACTCCCCCGCCAAGAATTCGAAACTGACTAACAACTGATTCTTGAATCAAATAAACGATTGCAAAAATTGGAAAGGAGATAAGAAATCTACGAGCAAACATTTATGGCTTTGGCGATCCAGAAGGTGTGGCGTAAACCGTCACAGTTGGGACTGGAATTGGAACTGGCCCTTTAGGAACAAGGGCATCGCGTGGATCTGACTTAGGTGAACCGACAACAACTGCAACCACACTTAGCGCTGAAAAATTCACGTAAAGCTTTACATCAGCGGTCTGCGTTACAGCACCTGCGGCATTATCCACTGAAGTAACTTCACCGATTGGAACTCCCGGAACAAACGGGCGGTTATTTTGGCTACCGCGCGCCAAAATTACATCGCCAACTTTCAGTGTTGTTTGATTATCTAGCAGTTGCAGAACACCTTTACTGGTGCCTTGTCCACTTAAAATGCCAATTTGTTGGCTGCCTGCAACACGCGTTCCGACTCGAAATGCGGAATCTGAAGCCAGTTGAACAAGAGCGCTATTTGAATATGATTTTTTAACTACGCCAACTAAACCAAGTCCGGTGATGACAGTCATATTCTCCTTAACTCCATCATCGGTGCCGGCATCTATTGAAATAGTTTGGGTAAACGATGATGTTGAACCGAGAGAAATCACCTTTGCGCTTACGACTTTATACTTTGCTATACCCGCTAAATCCAGGACTGATTTAAGTTCAGAAAGTTCAGAGTCTGCGTTTCTGCGGTTTATTAAGTCTTGGCGCAACTTTTCGTTCTCGGCTTTTAGTTTTTCTATCTCTCCGCGCGTGCGACCAAGCTGGGTTACATCTGAAAAGAAATTACCTACAGGTCTAAAAATCTTTGCTCCCGCAGATTGAAAAGGTGAGACCGCTGTTTGGGTTCCGCTACGCAGTCCATCGATTAATTGAACTCCACGCAGATCTAAAGTGATCAAAAATAGAGATGTGACGATTAAAGAGATAAGCAGCAGACGACCGCGGTTATCGCCGCCGTTTCGCATCTTTAAAACCTATCGACGTGGCTCAGAGATCAAAACCTTTTCAAGGGCTTCGAACACTTCAATGCACTTACCGGATCCTTCAACGACTGCATCCAATGGGCGATCAGCGATGTGAATTGGCATCCCTGTTTCTTTACGAAGTCTTTCGTCTAGCCCCTTAAGTAAAGCGCCTCCACCTGTAAGAACAATTCCGCGATCCATAAGA
>CAXNDQ010000017.1:0-15744 GCA_964201275.1 Candidatus Planktophila sp.
TTTAGTTAAATTCTTCTTCATCCATTTGGCAGCGCCAGTTCTCTCGTCAACGTAATTCGCTACGCTGCCTGCGATTCTTTCACGTGCTGTCATGATGAGCGCTCCCAGAAGCTAGGTCCTACCGGTTCGTTAAATGGACTTTGTGCGACCAAGTATCCCTCGGAATCCACTGTTATCGCGAGTTGAGGCAAAGGGCGGGCAGCTGGTCCAAATATGACTTTCGCCGCACGGGTCACATCAAATGTTGATTGATGGCAAGGGCACAGTAAGTGTTTTGTCTGCTGCTCATACAAGGCCACGGCGCAACCCATATGTGAACAGATCTTTGAGAAGGCGATGATTCCTTCATGCGTCCAAGATAAGCGTTCAGCATCTAGGTTAAATTCTTCAGGACGTAGACGAATAAGCAAGACAGCATCTTTTGCGATATCTGAGAGTTTGCGATGCTCACCGGGAGCTATCGCAGGAAGGGTCTGTGCAACCGCGCCAACTTCCATATCTTCTGGACGAATAGGTCGATCTCCAGGATCGGTAACTAAACGAGTTCCTGCTTTCCAAGATGTCTTGGTTAATGAATCACCTGGAAGTGGACCAAGATCACGGAGCAAGAGAAGTGGCGATAGTCCGACTAATCCAAGTGAGAGACCAAGGGATCGCTTGATTAGTGAGCGACGACCTAAACCTGCAGCGGCAGCACCTTCTTTGGCCGCCTTTACAAAGTCAGCACGGTCTTCATCTGGCGAACGAAATTCGTGGCGCTGTATAACTACTTCTTCATCGGGCATAAGAGTCTTAGCCCAATGAATTGCTCCCATTCCAATGAAGAAGAGTGAAGCCGCCATACCAAGACCGAGGAAGAGTTGATGTGCATTTGTATTTCCTAGGACAGGGAGGAAGATGAAGACCTCCTGGGGAATAAAAATATATGAGCCAATTAAAGTAATTGTGCCTAGCGCGGATAGTAGAAAGAGAATCGCAACTTGGCGCTCTGCTTTTTTGGCCGCTTTTGGATCAGTATCTGCGCGGCGATGAACGTGCGCTGGAAGTCCAGGATCTTTTATCGCTTCGATTTCATTAGACATTGAGTATCTATCTCGCCTTCATCGCTAGCCAGACCGCAACGCCCACGAGCATTCCTAGTCCAAGTGTCCAAACTAAAAGTCCTTCGGTAACTGGACCAACACGGCCGAGTGCCGCTCCGCCTAACTGCGGTTCATTTTCAGCAGCTTTAATCCATTTAATAATTGAAAGTTTTTCTTCAGGTGTAATTGTTTTATCGGAAAACACGGGCATTGATTGTGGGCCAGTGATCATCGCTTCGTAAATGTGACGAGGTTCGACGCCCATAACTGTTGGTGCGTATTTGCCTTGAGTGAGCGCTCCACCTTGTCCCGCAAAGTTATGGCACATTGCGCAATTTGTGCGGAAGAGTTCGCCGCCTTCGGCAGTTGATCCATCGCGCTCGTAATTTAAGTGTTCTTCGCCAGGAATTGCTGGTCCAGGAGCAAGTGATGAAACGTATGCGGCAAGTGCTTCAACTTCCTTTTCATCGTAAACCGGTGCTTTGCGCATTGCCTGAGTGCTCATATCCGCCATTGGCATGCGACCTGTTGCTACTTGGAAATCAACCGAAGCCGCGCCAACGCCAATTAACGAAGGCGCTATAGCACCACCCTCAGCATTTAATCCGTGGCAAGAAGAACATCCCTTGAGAAAAATTCGCTGACCTTCATCAATTAACGCGCTCTTTTCAGCGGCGGTAAGGGGAGAGCTAGTTGAAGCTCCTGCGACAGAGAAAGTTGTGCCTATTGAAAATAAAGCCAGAACTAAAAGAAGTGGCGCAACAGCACGGTGTCTGCGAAATCTGGAGAGACGCTTCAAGATATTTTCCGTTTCCTCTTTGTAGGTTCTTACTTAATTAAATAAATCGCTGAGAAGAGTGCAATCCATACGACATCGACGAAGTGCCAGTAATAAGAAACCACAATTGCTGTGGTTGCTTGGTTATGGGTAAAGCGACGCGCCTTGGAAACGCGAACCATCACAATTAAGAATGCAATCAAGCCACCGGTTACGTGAAGTCCGTGGAAGCCAGTTGTCATATAGAAAACTGAACCGTAAGCATCTGAAGAGAGTGTTACTCCCTCCATTACCAAGTGGGCATACTCGTAAATCTGACCTGCAATAAAGAAAGCACCCATTAAGAAGGTGAGAGAGAACCACTCGCGCATTCCCCAGGATTTGATATTAAATATTGAACCCGTGCGCTTGGCTTGGAAACGCTCTGCCGCGAATACGCCGAACTGGCAAGTGACGGAAGAGAGAACTAAAACAGTGGTGTTAAGTGCTGCAAAAGGAATATTTAATATCTCGGTTGATTCGGACCAAATAGTTGGACCTTGCACAGCACGAGTTGTGAAATACATTGCAAAGAGCGCAGCGAAAAACATCAACTCGCTGGAGAGCCAGACAATCGTTCCGACCGCCACCAGATTGGGTCGGTTGATTTTGTGAGGCGTTGTCAGCGTTGAGCTTGTCATGGGCCAAGTATCCCTGAAAGTACGCCCTCCTTTCTATTTGGCAGCCGAGTTCCGCCCCTTAAATTGGTCACTTTTTGGTGAAACGGGTCACGCTCTTTTCCGATGGAAATAGGGCAGAAGTAGCCCCTTCCTTTGATTAGACTTGCCTTATGTCCTCGCCCCGCAAGCCAGTCATTATCGTCTACTCCGATGACTCTTCGGTGCGCTCTGCCATTGTCGCCGCCCTTGGAAAACGCGTTGCCAGCGACCTGCCAGAACATCAAATCGAGGAGTTTGCGACAGGCCCAGCCCTTCGCGCATTTGTAGATCGCAAGAGCGTTTCCGGTCATTTGCGTGCAGATTTATTTATTCTCGATGGCGAAGCAGTTCCTGAAGGTGGAATGGGCATCGCCCGTCAGCTCAAAGATGAAGTGTTCAACTGCCCACCGGTTCTTTTAATTACGGGACGACGTGAGGATGCTTGGCTGGCGGCTTGGTCTCGCGCCGAAGCAAGTGTTATCCATCCGATTGATCCATTTACTTTGGCAAATACAGTTGCAGATTTGATGCGCTCAAATACTGCTGCTTCAATCGGCTAACCAAAGGTTTTTAATGAGCTCTGTTGATTGGGCTTCATCCATCACGAAGATGGAAAACGGCTTAGATCTCAATCCACAAGAAGCGCAGGATTTAATGCGTGAAGTCCTGGAAGACCGTGCCGATAAAGAATTTTTAAAACAATTTCTGCTGGCGCTAAAGGCTAAGGGCGAAACGGCTGAAGAGGTCGGAGCGCTAGTTGCTCAAATGTACGAACATTGCGCACCGATAAAAATTGAAGAGCGCGCAGTGGATACCGTCGGCACTGGGGGAGATGGCGCGCATACGATAAATATTTCAACCACCGCCGCAATTATTGCCGCTGCCGCTGGGGCGCGCGTTGTAAAACACGGCAATCGAGCGGCATCTTCGAAGTCCGGAGCCGGAGATTTGCTAGAAGCACTTGGCGTTGCCATAAATCTTGATGGCGCTAAAGTGGCAAAGACGGTTGCTGAATTAGGAATTGGTTTTTGCTTCGCTCCCGTATTCCACCCAGCGATGCGATTTGCAGCACCTGCTCGTAAAGAGTTAGCCACCGCGACGGTATTTAACATTTTGGGCCCGTTAGCAAACCCGGCAATACCAAAAGCGGCGGCAATTGGCGTAGCAAACGAGCGAATGCACTTAGTTATGGCGCAGGTTTTGGCTGGTCGCGGCGTAGAAGGTTTTGTCTTTCGTGGGGATGACGGACTAGATGAGATAACGCTTGCGACAACCACTTCAGTATTAACAATTGGCAGTGGTGAAATCACCAGTGATCGCATAGATGCAAAAGATTTTGGATTGGCAAGCGCGCCTATTTCCGCACTCGTTGGGGGAGATGCAAGCGAGAACGCCAGAATTACAAATTCGATCTTTGCCGGCGAAAAAGGCGCACCGCGTGATGCCGTCTTGCTAAATGCCGCAGCTGCGATAGCCGCATTCGATGGAGATAACGGGCTTGGAATTCACGAACGTATTTCTGCATCGCTAATCAAAGCATCGACCGCAGTTGATTCTGGGGCTGCAACAAATTTATTAACTAGATGGGTGAAGCTAAGTCAGGAATTAGCGAAGAGCTAATCGATTGGTCGGCGCGGACGTTTTCTCTTGAACTGCATTAGATCTTCCAGCGTTGTCACGTTGTGAGAACCCAGCCGTTCAAATATCCCGTGCAAAACATCGACAGTAGCGCGGGCATCATCTAAGGCGCGATGGTTGGGCGATGTCGGTGAACCAAAGAACGGTGCTAAAGTGGAAAGTTTGCAATTCGGAACTTCATCGCGATCTAAAACGTACCTAGCAACGCGAGCAGTATCGATAACTTTGTATTCAGGCCACTGGTATGAATGAGCGATGGCAGCAGCTTTCATAAAACTCATATCGAATGGGGAGTTATGAGCGACCAAGACCGACTCGTCATGTGATCCGATAAAGTCTAAAAAAGTGGGGAGCACTTGATCAATGGTTGGAGCGCCGAACAACATCGCATCTGTGATCCCGGTGAGCGAAGTTATAAATTCCGATAAGTAATGTCCAGGATCTACAAAGGTTTGAAACTCGCCGATTGTTTCGCCACCCAGAACTTTAACTGCGCCAATTTCGGTAACAGCCGCCCCAGTCGAAGGTGCGGCGCCTGAAGTCTCTAAATCAAAGACGACAAATGGCACGTCCTTTAACAAGCGCGAGCCACTAGTCATAAATCTAAGGCTAATGCACGGATATGACACCAACTACTTAGTACCCTAAAGATATGACGCAAACAAGTGCGCCCAAAGGCTTCATTACTGACTGGTCTGCAGATGGCTCCGGAGTAAATAAAGAAATAGGAGTTGTTTTGGTTCACGGATACACCGGATCACCCTCATCAATGCGTCCGTGGGCGGAATACTTAAATCAAAAGGGTTACACAGTGCGTGTTCCATTACTGCCTGGCCACGGAACTAAACCTGAGGATTTAAGTCAAATCAAATGGCAGGAATGGCCAGAAAAAGTTGAATCAGAGCTGGACGAACTCCGGAAAAATTGCAAGAAAATATTCATTTGTGGTTTTTCTATGGGTGGTGGAACAACTTTACATTTAGCAACAAAGCACTCTGACAAAATAACCGGAATCATTCTGGTCAACCCTATGATTCACCTCCCTTTTATTGGAACGAAACTTGCATATTTACTCTCGCGTATAAAGAAATATAGAAGTTCGGCGGGAGATGACATTAAACGTCCTGGGGTAACTCAAGGGGGATATGAAGTTATGTCAACTGAGGGCATCTATCAGATTCTGCAGATGCTCAAATACACAAGAGCTAATTTGCACAGAGTAAGCGTCCCGATGCAACTTTTTCACAGCGTTGATGATCACACATTGCCGGTATCGAATACTGAAATCGTTATGAAGAGGGTGGGTTCATTGAGTAAAGAGCGAATTGAATTGACAAATAGTTTTCACGTAGCGACTCTTGATTACGACGCCGAAATTATCTTCGAAAACTCTTTAATCTTTATCGAGAGGCATTCTTCGTAACGGCGCTTTCCGGTGCTGTGTGCCCTTACTCGGCGAGCGTCGCCTTAACCATTTGATGAAGCAATTTGGTATCAATCTGCCAATCACTCGGTATCTGAATCGTCTTCTTATTAACCTTGTAACCTTCAAGTTTGGGCCGTAAATCGTCAAGAACATCGCTGCTCCACGGAGCCATCAAGAGATAACCCTTAGTCGCTGATATGCCAAAAACGTACTTGCTACCGTCGCGAAGCATTGGTTGATTCCAGGCTATGACCAGTTCCAACTTGGGGAATTTGCTTTGGATAGTCTTCATAATTGCCCGGACCGTTTTAGCTTGAGCTGGCGAAATTGATTTGTAGTAATCGGCTGGTGTGTTAAATCTCTGCGCAGATTTCGATCCACGCGAATACATAACTAGCGCGTTTGCGTGAGCTTGTGAGAATCCATAATTCTCCCGCAAGTGCGCGATTTGTTCTGGATATTTCTTTCCCTCTAGTTTTGCCATAACAGCAAACCAAAATTTCATCTTCTCGCCATACTTCTTTTCGATGGCGGGAAAATGCGCCTCTCGACTGGGATCTTTAGTCGCCATGATTTCTAACCTTTATTGCGTTTATCGCGCAGCTTCAGTGAGATGCCATAAACCAAAAAGAGGACTATTGATGGGGGATAGAGGATTACCGGGAGAACGATCAAGATCGCCGCAACGACCTTCATTTTTGGAGATAGGCGATCCCATTCACCAAGAATTCCAGAGCGTGGTTCTTTTTCCACTAACGTTTACTTGCTTGCTAGGCGGGCTTCGCGTCTAATGCGCTGTGCCTCAGGATCTGGAACCGGAACCGCACCGATAAGGCGCTTGGTGTAATCCTCACGTGGGCTCTTAAGAATCTGATCTCGTGTTCCGACCTCAACAAGGCGACCATCTTGCATCACTGCAATTCGATGCGAAAGGATGTCAACGACAGCGAGATCGTGAGTAATAAAGAGACAAGCAAACTTCAACTTGTCCTGCAGATTCTGCAGTAGATCAAGGAAGCGCGCCTGAACAGATACATCCAACGCTGATGTTGGTTCATCGGCAATTAACAAACTTGGGGTTAGGGCAAGTGCGCGAGCAATACCTACACGCTGACGCTGACCGCCAGAGAGTTCATGCGGATAACGGTTGCGATACGACCTAGGTAGCTCCACGCTATCGAGCAGGTCTTCCACTCTACGATCAAGTTCAGCGCCTTTTGCATCGCCGGAAAGTAGGAGTGGTTCACCAATACTTTCACCAATGGGCAGACGTGGGTTTAGCGAACTGCCAGGATCCTGGAAGACGATTCCCGTAAATCTACGTATCTCACGCAACTCCTGAGCCGTTGGTTTAGTTATATCTCTGCCAACGATCTCGATTTTTCCCTCAACAATTGGAAGCAACCCAATGGCCGCGCGCCCAACAGTTGTCTTACCGGATCCTGATTCGCCTACAAGTCCAACGATTTCTCCAGGGAAAATTTCTAAACTGAAATCGGTTACGGCACGGAATGCGGGCACGCGACCTTTCTTCGGGTATTCGATTGAGACGTTCTGTAACTTCAGAACTGGTGGCAAACCCACGAGTTCTGGTTGAAGCTCGCGAACAGCAACCGAGCCGAGTTTCGGCACAGCAGCGAGTAGTTCTTTTGTGTACGGGCGCTCTGGGCGGTTGAAGATTTGATCTGAGGTACCGTATTCAACAGTCAAACCATCTTTCATAACCAAGATGTGATCTGCTAGATCTGCAACAACACCCATGTCGTGAGTGATTAGCAAGATTGCAGAATTCAACTTATCGCGGAGGTTACGAATTAAATCGAGAATTTCTGCTTGAACAGTTACGTCCAGAGCAGTGGTTGGCTCATCCGCAACAAGGAGACCTGGATCGCAAGCTAGAGATTGCGCGATCATTGCGCGCTGGCGCTGTCCACCAGAAAGTTGGTGTGGATACTTATTGAAGGATCCTTCAGGATTTGGAATTTCCACCATAGTAATTAACTCAATCGCGCGAGTCTTTGCTTCCTGCGGCCCCATGTCGAAATGCGTACGAAGAGTTTCAACAATTTGAAAACCAATCGTGTATAAAGGATTTAAAGCAGTCATAGGCTCTTGGAAGATGTATGCAACATCAGCCCCGCGAGTTTTGCGCAGCAAACTTGTCTTCGCACCAACCATCTCTACTCCATTGACCTTTACGCTTCCTGAAACTCGAGCGTTGGATGCCAGCAGATCCATCAATCCCATAGCAATGGATGTCTTTCCTGAGCCGGACTCTCCAACTATCGCGAGAACCTTTCCTGCCTTTACGTCAAAGTTCATATCAATCGCAGCCGGATACCAGACGCCTTCTACCCAGAAGTCGATATGGAATTTCGATACTTGTAGAACGGGGTGATTCGTTGTGCTCATTTTCTTTCTCCTGCAATACTTGGGCGATGAATGAAACCTTTAGACCCCGAAGCAATTTCGCCTGGGCAGGTACGTCCTTTGTGCTGATTATTCTTTTTGCCATTAACAGCCTCACGGTGAACACCAACATGAGCCAAACATTTACCGAATTGTTGTTCTGTGCTTTTTTGGTGTTCCTTACATATCTGATTTGGGTTAAACCAAAACTTGTCCTGCGCAATGACCAGGTTGAGATTATTAATCCGTTGAGAACGGAACTGATTGCGTACACCGACATTTTGGATCTGGAAACCAAATGGAGCCTTGCGATTCTTCATACCGGTGGAAGAACCAGAGTGTGGGTTGCTCCCGCCACTGGTAAGCAGAGATGGGTAGCTGACAAAAAATTTGGCTGGTACTCCAGTGGTCTTACTTCCACCGAAAGAAATTACGGAGGAGAAGAGAATATGAGCGCGAGTCTTGACAGCTTGAGTGGCCAAGCCGCCTACATGATCAGGGAGCGAATAAAGAGAGCTCACTAACCCAACGCCCTTTGCAATTCCTTAGCCTGCTTGCGGTCCTTCATTGAAATGTGCCTGCGCTGACGCGGATCAAATGCGTCACGCAATCCATCGCCGATAAAGTTGACACAGAGTGCAATGGCGACAATCAGTGCGCCTGGCCACCAAAAAAGCCAGGGACTTACGCTAAATGTTCCTTGGTATTGGCTGATAAGCAAACCTAGCGAAACATCTGGCGATTTAACACCAAAGCCAAGGTAGCTCAAGGATGTTTCGGCCAGAATTGCACCGGACATAAGAAGCGTCCCCACAACGATAATAATCCCCATTGCATTTGGAAGAATGTGCTTAAAAATAATTCTTCTATTTGATGCACCAGCAACCCTTGCAGCATCAACGAACTCTCGCTCTCGGAGCGTTAAAAACTCTGTTCTAACAAATCTGGCTAACCCCATCCAAGCAAAGAAGCCGAGCATTATAGCGAGAGGAACGATTCCAAAATTTCCGAATCTAAATCCAATTACTGCTCCTACGACGATTGTTGGAGTCACTAAAAACATATCTGTGAATCTCATCAAAACAGCATCGACTAATCCGCCAAAATATCCAGCGATAGCGCCGATAACAGTGCCAATAACTATGGCCAAGAAACTAACAATTAACATAACCATGATTGATTGCTGCGCTCCTCGTACAACCAATGCAAAGTAATCAGTGCCAATAACATCAGTTCCGAATGGATGATTTCCGAATTGCACTCCATCCCCATCTAAAAATGATGGGTATATGTCCAACGTGGGGCATCCGGTGATACCTCCGTTGCACGTGGCGGCAACGGCCCCCTCGGGGTCAATATCGGTGATGGAATAAGGCCACCAACCAGGAATAGTTACTCCGAATTTTCCAACGCCGAGGCGAAAACCTAGAGCGGAAAAGACAGTAATCACGATTGAAATTAGAGTAAACACCGAGGCCATTGCCGCCTTATGTCTAACAAACCTTTTTAGAATGATTTGACGCTGGCTAAGACCTTGTGTGTCGCGGTTTGCGATCTCATTGGGATTCTTTTCAATAATTAATTCTGATTCTGGCTTGATGCTGCTCATGTTGTCCTACTTCCTGATTCTAATTCTTGGATCAACAACGCCATAGAGCAGATCGGCAACAAAGTTAGCGATTACTGTCAAGGTAGCCGAAAGAATAAACACACCCATGAAAAGATTCATGTCATAACCTCTAAGGGCATCGTTAAAGAGTTGCCCCATGCCCTTCCAAGCAAATACGCCTTCAGTAATAATCGCACCACCGAGTAATCCAGCAAAATCATTTACCAAAATAGTTGTAAGCGGCAACATTGCATTTCGCATACCGTGTCGAACAATCACGGTTCGCTCGCTTAATCCTTTTGCACGGGCGGTTCGGATGTAATCCATATTTAAAACTTCAAGCAGGCTTCCACGCGAAAATCTGACATAGCCGGCAAAGGAGATCAAGGTAAGAGCGATCGTAGGAAGCAGTAGATGAACAGCGGTATCTAATCCTGAGACCCAGAAATTACTTACCTGCTCGGGTGTTAACAAGTCATTTCTTTGACTGAGCGTTGGCACGGGTCTTCCACCGATTGCATCCGAGTTCATATATCCGGGGAACTCGCTCATAAATCGATCCACAATGATCGGAAATGTTGCCAACAGTGCGGTGAATATCCCGATACGTATGTAAACACGTCGGTCGATCGAACTGACTACGTAACCTATTCCCATTCCACTTGAAATTGTCACAGCGAAAATTGCAAGAATGTTAATAAATGATGCTTCTGCAGTCATCAAAGCTTGTAACGGGTAGTAAAGCATTGCGATTGCAATAGCCGTGCCAATTCCGGCATTTCGTCCTTTTTTACTATCCAGACCTGAAATCAATTGAATGACGATTGCGGCGCTGCATAGCGCTAGGAATGTGACACCAAAGATTCCAAGGGCTGGTTCCAGAAACCAGTTTGTTTGATTCATAAATGTAAGTACGGTCGCCGTGAAAATCGCTCCACCAGTTAGCACCGATATGAATTGTCTCCGTGTGCCACCTACAAACCCGGCCATAACGAATCCTAGGAATAATGAAATCGTAACAATTACGGTCGGCGGTATCCGTGGGTTAGCAAGAAAGTCATTGAATTGAATGGCCATGAACTCTTTAAGCAAAACAGCTACCCAGAATATTGGAAGAGAGAAAAGGAGAAAGGAAATAAAGGTAATCACATAGTCGAAGCGGCTGTACTGGCGGATAGCGGTAAGCATTCCGACAGTAACTCCTAAGATTATTGCTAAAAATGTTGCGGTGATTACAAGTTTGATTGTCACTGGAATAGCCTGAGCAAGAACTTCAGTTACAGGAACATTGGTACGAGTAAGACCCATATCAAAATCGCCCCACAAACCTCCCAGGATCCCACGGAGCCAAGAGAAATATCGAATTGGTGGAGGCACATCTAGTTGGAGATTTCGAATCATCGCAGCCATTAGGTAGGCTTTATTTTTCTCAGTACTTTCAGTGAACGCAGACAAAGGATTTGAAGAGTAAGCCTGGAGGTTATAGGCGAGGAAGCTGGCACCAAAAACGATGACAAGCATCATGCCTAAACGGCGCAAAACGTATTGAAACAAAGCATCCCCTTACCGCGGAAATCACCGCACTTGATTTTGCACCGGAAGTGCGAAGGATAAAAAAGTCTAGCACTGAAAAAAACTGGGATGCCCTTGCGGACATCCCAGTTTTTTACTAGTTAGAACGATTGGTTAGTAAGACCACTGCCAATAGTTCCAAGTGATGTTATTGCCAAGTGGTGCTGGCTTGATGTTCTTGATCGCCTTGTTGTATGCGGCGATGTTTGGGTTTGTGTAGAGACCAAGAGTCCAGTAATTACTCATGATTATCTTGTCCGCAGCCAAACGCTTTGCTGAGATCTCCTTAGGAGTAAGGATGTCACTCTCAAGGCTCTTCAAGATCGCATCAAGTGCTGTATCAGACCAGCCATTGTTGTTGTTGCCACCATCAGTCTTAAAGACAGATGTTCCGTTTGACTGGCTGATCGAACCAAGTCCTAGACCGTACATAGCAACATCAGACATAGTCGTGTTGATATCATCGAAGAAAGTAACATCTTTCTTGATTTCCTCAACATCAAAGCCAGCCTTCTTCGTCTCTGCAACTATGAGCGCGCCCATGCTGTTTCGAGTTGAGTTGTTGTAATGAAGGAACTTGATTTTCACTACTGGGTTAGTCTCAGAGGCAGTTGGATAGTACTTCTTCACAATTGCTAAAGCCTGAGCTGTGCGCTCAGCCTGTGTGCCCTTTGAGAAGATGTCTACGCCTGACGCTTTGACAAGTGCCTTATAAGCCGCAGATCCTTGGAATTCGAACTCAGTATCCAATGGTGCTGCAGTTGATTGAATAGGCTTAATTAAGACGTCTACCATTTGTTGGCGAGGTGTTGCAAGAAGGAACGCCTTGCGAAGATCCTTAGCTCTTGCGCCATTACCTGCAAACGGACCTGTGTAACTGTCAGTTTCGCCTTGCTTTGCATCGGTGCGAAGACGAATGTGTGAGTAACCTCCACCAGCCTTAATCACAGTCGTTACATTTGGAAGTGCTTGCAGAGTGACCTTGTTGGCTGATGTAGCAGTGGTGTTGTAATAAACATCAATATCACCGTTACGCAGCGCCTGTACTGAAGCAGTGTCATCTGTGATTACCTTGAGTACGATCGTCTTGATCGGATTCTTGGTATTCATAGCTGGACCTGATGTGTACTTAGGGTTGCGGACAAGAACCATTGAATCACCCAATGTGAACTTCTCAACGATAAATCCACCATTGCTGATGAGCAGAAGCTTGTTTGTAGAGGCATCAATCTTGGTTACATCGTAACCAGTTGTCCAAACTGCGCCCATCTTCTTCAGATTAGCAGTGTTCTTTGTTGTGAAATCTTTTAGGAACTTAGCTTTTGCAGCGGCGTTCACTGCTGCAGATTGCAAGCCCTTCTTACCATCTGCCAAAAGTGAAAGTGCGTGCACTGGGCTTGGGCCAGGTGCTAACAACTCCCAGTCTGGAAGTGGCTTATCAAACTTTACGGTCAAGCTCATCTTGTCTGCACTGAGTGTTGGAAGACCCACAACGTGGTCACCGTAAGCACCGCCATAGCTTGCGCTGTCAAATACTGGTGTTACATCTCCCTTTGGGTCTCCGAGACCAGCTTCTTTTGAATACTTATCAGCAGCGACGACGTGTGAGAGGAGTAGGTCTACAGCATCAATTGGAGCGCCATCGGACCATTGCTGTCCCTTAGCTACTGTGTATTGAATCTGGAAATCTTTCGGAGCCTGCTTAACAATCTTCATTGTTCCGAATTTTGTGTTCATAACGAGATTTGGTTGATCGTCGTAGTACAAGAATCCCATACCGGTTAGTGAACCTGGCATTGCGTTATACGCAGTGTTTCCCTTGCTTGTACCTGAGTTTAAAGATGTAATGTCTGCAGCTACGTGCACAATTACAGTTGATTTAGTTGCAGCTTGCGCTGTGGCAAGTGCACCTACAGAAAACGCACCGGCTAGAAGCGCAGTTGCTGCCGCTGTAGCCACGGCACGTAATGCCAGGTTTCTTTTCATGCTTATATTTCTCCTTATAGTTTGGACCGCGAGGGCTGCATCATTAATCGCGAGTGAATAAAGCGTTAAACACTCGTGAATTAGGGATGTCTGTCGGGCCTTTTGCTGGAAATAGTAAGACAATTCCCGCCTTTTGGCTACCCGCCAGTTATAACGATTTATGCATGTCTGCGGGGTGATTTTGAGGGGCTGGAGCTGGCTCGCCGAAGAGTATTTGGCCATCCACGGACGCGGTTGGGGGTAACCCAGGGGAATCCAGATTTAAGCCTCTGCCTCAACAACCCATCCGACTGGTACTTTTCTCCAAATTTATTGGAAAGCACGAGGTGTTCTATTGGACAAGAATCGTGAAACCGCAGGCCATGAGTATTTTTCACAACTCTATGGCGCTACATCACCGAAAGGTGAACCCCAACAAACGGTCTTTGATAGATGGCGCGACAAGATTCTCTTTAATACCTACAAGAAATACAGCAGCAATGACCTTGCTCAATCGGATGTTCTCGATGTCGGATGTGGCTATGGGTGGCTATTGGATGCATTTGATGGCGCACGAACGCTTTGCGGAGTAGATATTGCCCATCACGCCGTTGAAGTGGCAGCAGGAAGAAAGCCCGAAAGATTTTTCAAGCAAGGCGACGTTCATGGCCCAAGTCCTTTTCCTCAAAAGTTCGATCTGATTTTGGCGATAAATATCGTTGAACATCTATGGAACCCAGAGGCGGGAATTCAGTCAATTAGCAGATCAGCAAAGCCTGGTGCAATTGTGCTTGTTCACATGCCAACAATTACTAATTGGTTAACTCGTTGGGAGTATTCAAAACTCTATGACTCGGATCCAACACATATTTACAGGCCTTCAGGAAAGACTGTGCGCAAACTATTCGAGGCCGAGGGATTTGAAACGCTACGAGATTCTTATCTTCCACATTTTCCAGCGAGTATTACAAAGATTTGGCCGGTGCATCCTGCTTACTTAGCTGTATTCAGGAAAACGCGTTAGTTTAGTTTCCAGATACGCGGTGGAGGATATTCTTACGCCTCCTCACAGCCATAAAATTTAGTCAGGGCTGTTGTAAGTCAAAATCCACTTCTTTTTGACTAATTCCGATTTAGAGTATTCACCATACGCTTGGTCTTTAATGAAAACTTCGTATGCCACGCTTGAAGCAATCGATAATGAGCTACTGAATCTACAAATACCTTCAACCATGTAAACGGCATAACCGCCCTCAATCCATCCCGGCCAAGTAGTGATATCTGGAAACTCCTCTTCAATTTTCTCAGAGTCTTCAAGACTGATATTTACATCATAATTAACAATTACTTCTGAAACTTTGATGTTTTCTACCTTGAGTGTCTTCAGATTTCCCAATCCGGCAGTACCGCCCCGAGCATCTTTGATCTTTACTCGGGAATTATAGAAATAACCCTTCTTGCATTTCTCATTGACTTTTTTACTTATGTCAGCTTTATTAGCAATGAAGTATGCGTACATTCTTTTCTTCTCAGCAAAAGCCTCTTCAGTCCCAATAGGAAAAACGGCTGATCGGAACTCTCTTAACTCGTACGGTCGGGCATTTTGTATGAAGTTAATCTTTACCGAGTAACCAGCCTCAGCAACACCAGTTTGAGTGATTGAGAGAAGAAGCACCAATGCGATTAGTGGAACTCGTTTCATAAGAAAACTTTAGCGAACTTCCTCATGATTGGATAAGAGAGGCAGAATAAATCCCAAAACTTCTGCCTAGAGCCCGAGAAATGAATATCAATGTGTGGACGATACTGGGATCGAACCAGTGACCCCCACAATGTCAATGTGGTGCTCTACCGCTGAGCCAATCGTCCGGGTCTAAATCTTTTCGGTATTTATTAAATTGTTGAGAAAGTATAGCCGAGCGATTTAACGCCCGAAATCATCCTCAATACGCTCAATGTCATCTTCGCCAAAATAGGTTCCAGTTTGAACTTCAATGAAGATTACATCGGTCGCTCCGATATTTTCGATTCGGTGCAAATCACCAATTTCAATATCAATGGAGTCGCCAGCACCCATTTCGAAGTTGTCACCGTTTAAGGTGATGCGCGCCTCGCCCTGCACAATGAACCAATGTTCAGCACGTTTTTCATGGCGCTGATATGAAAGGCGCTTACCTGGATTTACCCAGATGGTTTTTACTTTATGGGAGTCGCCTTCAGCCAAGATTTCATAACGCCCCCACGGACGTTGTAATTCATCTTTTGACATCTGCATCTCCTGATCGACTCTGATCATTTCTTACTTAACTTCAACTTGGAGGTCGGAACGGGATTTGAACCCGTGTAGAGGGATTTGCAGTCCCTTGCCTCGCCTCTCGGCCATCCGACCAAACTCTTTGTTGCTTTAAATCTTTTAACGATAGAGAAACCGCCACCTGAAAAATTAATTCCAAAGCGGCGGTTAATCCGAGCGGACGACGGGGTTCGAACCCGCGACCTGAACCTTGGCAAGGTTCCGCGCTACCAGCTGCGCTACGTCCGCATTTCGTGCGGGGGCAAATCTATCG
>CAXNDQ010000018.1:0-14753 GCA_964201275.1 Candidatus Planktophila sp.
AACGGAAAAATGGCCCACTTCGGTACATTTAACGGAAATCCATTAGCCATGGCAGGTGTTCGCGCCGTAGATAAAATCTGTAATGCAGAGACTTTGGCTGCAGCCGAAGCACTAAACCAACAAGCGCTAGAGCGAATTTCTGCAATCATTGATGAATACCAACTTCCAGCGCACACTGTTGGATTCGGTGTTAAGGGCTGTATTACTTGGTCAACTAAACCGGTCCGCAACTATCGTGATTACAAAGCAACAGATTTTGCAGTAGCTGAACTCTCTTGGCTCTGGTCACTAAACCGCGGCATTATTACGCCTCCCGGCTTAGATGAGCAGTGGTTAATCAGTTTGGCTCACGGACAGAAAGAAATCGACATTCTTGTTGAAGATTTCCGTTCTCTTGCTGCAGCGCTGCGTAGTTAATCAATAGCAACAACGAAATCGGCGCGGTTACGTCCGCGTTCGATTAACTTTGCGTTTACTTCATCGGTGCCTTTAGCCCACGCTTTTGCCGCCTCCGGATCTTTGCCGTAAGCAATGTGACGCGAAATCAACCTAGAAATTCGCTTGTCATCATCTACGTCAATCATCCAACTTTCATCAAGTAAATCATTGCAAACTTCCCAGCCGCCATCATCGTGCAATAAATAATTGCCTTCGATAATTACTACTTTGGTGTCAGAAGTAACGACTCCCTGGGCGGCGATAGATTCTTCGATTGCACGATCAAATATTGGATAGTAAATATTCTGGGTCTGTTCGGTTCGAATACGTTTGACGAGTGAAATGAATCCCGCGACATCAAAAGTATCGGGCGCACCTTTGCGATCAGCGCGCTTTAAATCCTTCAAAACTTTATTGCTCAGATGGTAGCCATCCATCGGCACAACGGTTACGAACTCTTTGGGAAGTTTGGCCATTAAGAATTTAGATAGCGTGGACTTGCCCGCACCTGGCTTGCCAATAATTCCAATCAAGACGCGCTCGGAGGAATTCTCAAGGTGGTTCTGAATTCGAGCAAGTGCAGCCTCTTGGCTAGCTAACAGTTCGGGCATTTTTCAAGTTTAGCGCTTGTGCGAAGGCGATTACTAGGGGATTATAAATTCATGATTAAAAATGGAATTATCAACGGTGACCTTGCATCCCTATTGGCGAGGTTTCGCCACGTAAATACGATCGCAATTGTCGATGGGCCTTTTCCAACTTATCCCAATGTAGAAACTATTGATTTGGCACTTGTGATGGGAACTCCAACAGTTGGCCAAGTGCTCGATGCTATTTTGCCGCACCTTGATTTAACTGGAATGTATCTAGCCGCTGAATTTGAAGCGAAAGTTGATGCTAAAACAGTGGCTGAATACAAGAAGCATCACGGCGGGCTAAACACCACGGTAATTCCGCATGAGGATTTCAAAGTAAAAGTGGGACAGACTCTTGGAATTATTCATACCGGCGATGCTGTTCCGTACAGCAGCGTTATTTTACGATCAGGCTGAAATCAATCTCTTCAATTTTTGGATAGGAAGATTGCGCGCCTTTACGCGTAACGCTCTTAGTCGCACAATCAATTCCAAATTGAACTGCGCTTTCTTCATTCGCACCTGCCGCGATCGCTGCGGCAAATGCGCCAATGAAGCAATCACCCGCACCAGTAGTATCGGTTGCGCTTACTTTTTTAGCGCTAAATCTTTTAACTTTTCCCTCAGAAGTAACTAAAGCAGCGCCTTCACTTCCTAAGGTCACGATCGTGCGACCTTTATCGCGTAGTGAGGCGATGATCTCATCTGTATCTGGAGCGCGGTGAGCTTTATCTAATTCAGCAAATTCAATTTCGTTGGGAATCAACCAATCAGTTAATTCCAATAAATCATCGGTAAGTGGTTGGTATGGCGCGGGATTTAAAATTGTTGTTATTCCCAACTCTTGTGCAGTGCGGAATGCGGCCAGAGTGACTTCCTGTGGAATTTCGCATTGCGCGATTAAAACGCTGACGTTCTTTAATTTGCTCACTTCATTTATTGCATCCTGCGGTGTTAATTTAAAATTCGCTCCAGGGACAATCGAAATTCGATTCTGGCCTTGACCATCTACCCAGATATGCGCAACACCAGTATGTGTATCTAGGCGCAAGACTGAAGAGGTATCCATCTGGCTATTCTTAAAATTTTGTAAACTCTCATCGCCAAAACCATCGTTTCCAATGCCGGTAATCATTGTTACCGTCGCACCAGTTCGAGCAGCCATAACCGCTTGATTAGCGCCTTTTCCACCAAATCCCGTTGTAAAACTCTCACCAAATCTAGTTTCTCCGGCCGCTGGCAAAATATCGGCATAGACAGTTAAATCCATCATTGTGCTGCCAATAACAGCAATCTTTGTATCTGCAAAACTTTTCATACTTAAATCGCGATCTCTGAATGTGTTTCGTGAGATTTCATAGCAGCGGCAAAAGCTTTATGTGAATTAACAACTTCTTCAACGGATGCACAAGCAAAACGATCGCCCAGCTTGCCTTCTCGTTCAGCAAAGTACGCCGCCCACATTTGCAGAAGTGCATCCGGGAAACCAAATTCGAATATATGCCCAGTTATGACTGGCCAATTTGTTACATGGCCCGGCTGAATCTCAGACCAGACTTGCTCACCATTTCTTAAAGCAAAGGTGTGATAGACCGCAGGGTTTTTAGTGCTGAAACGAACTCCGCCAGTCATACCGACTGCAGTAAAGAAAAATGTATTGCTCTCTCCCGGTGCAATTCGCTTCATCTCCCAGAACATAGGAAATTCACGATCATTGCCGGGATTCTTAGCGCGCATCGCAAGAACGGCGTTATCGAAGGTATCGCAAGGAACTTGTTCCCCGCTAGCGCTTTCACGGTGTGTGACGATGTCATCTAAAATTGCAAATACTTTTGTGGGCTTATATCCCAAGCGCAATGGAATATGCGCCGCATGCATTCCGAGATCACCAAGGACGCCGATATCTCCACAGAACTTACGTTGACGCTTCCAGTTGATTTTCTTCTTGCGATCTATATCTGATGAGTGCAATAGACCAGATCGGACTTCCAAAATTTCTCCGAGATTTCCGGATTGCACTTCTCTAACTGCTGCTTGAGCTCCGGGATAGAAAGGGAGTTCGCTTGAAACTCGCACAAAATTTGCTTTACCTGCAAGGGCGCTAGCAATCTTTTCCGCAGCGGCCAGATCAATTCCAAAAGGTTTTTCACCTAAGAAATCTTTCCCCGAATTTATCGTTGCGATATAAATTTCTTCGTGCAGATTGTGTGGCACCGCTATATAAACAACATCAACGTTTGAACTAGCCAATAACTCTTTGTAATCGCTATATGACTCGGATACACCGGCGTTGGTGAAGAATTCTCTAACAGCATCTGATGTATCAGCGATCGCGGTGATAACCGGACGAATCGGATGGTCTAAAAGTGCATCCCACCGCCCAGCTAGCGCTAGTAATTCACGGCCCATCAGGCCGCCACCGATGATGCCGACTTTTACAACTTTTTGCTTTGACATTTCAAGCGTTAACAATCTTTAGCGCATCAGCGGCAGAGGTTCCTTTATGCAACATCGCCATAAGCGCTTGCGTCATCTTTGCTGGCTTTGGATGAGCAATGATATTGCGACCATAAACAATTCCGGCTGCGCCCTGTTTTAGCACTTCTGCGGTTCGGTTTAACAACTCTTCATCGGAAACACGTCCGCCACCGCGAACTAAAACTGGAACTGAGCCCGCTGTCTGAATCACATGATGATAATCAGCTGCGATATCAGTTGGGTCTGCCTTGATCACATCTGCGCCTAATTCAATTGCTTGACGAACCAAAGGCACAACTTTTTCAAGTTCACCATCTGATGTGTATCCGCCGGTTGATGCATCCTTCATAACAAGTGGTTCGACCATTAGCGGCATTCCGTAATGTTCACACTGCGCCTTCAAGGTCATTATGTTTCGAATGCAGGCATCACGAAGTTCAGGGCGACCAGGCAGATCGAGCAGATTTACGACCACGATTGCGGCGTCAAGACGGACCGCCTGCAGGACTGGTTCTTCTAGCAAAATACTAAATAGGTGATCCGGAATTACTCTTCCATAAACATTTGCCACATCAGTGCGCATTACAAGTGCTGGTTTATTTGGATTTGGATTGTTTTGCAACAACTTGGCTTGCCCAACGGTTAACTGAATCGCATCTGGGGCTGCTGTGATTAGCGTGTTAACTGCCGCCTGCATATCTTCAATTCCTGCAAGGAATGTTCCCTCGCCAAAGAAGCCGTGATCTACTGCGATATCGAAGCAGCGACCATTATTAAATAAGCGCTTTAGGCGAATTGATACGTCAGACATTTAAGTAACTCCATTTTCACTGGTCAATTTGTTAACCCTACAAGTAGTCTAGAACCATGTCACAGAGTTCAACTACCCCCGCCAAACTTCCATCTAATCAATTTGATCACTTTTATCGTGGCGGAAATCGCATTGGTGCGCTGCGACATGGTCCGGGTGGTCCGATGCGCCCTGAAGAGTGGATTGGTTCGATTACCACTCGCTTTGGCGAAGCCGAACAAGGTCTTTCACATTTGGCTGACGGAACTCTTTTGCGCGAAGCGATTAAGGCTGATCCAGATGGCTGGCTTGGCGCAGACCACGTAAAGAATTTCGGTTTATCTACTGAGATATTAGTTAAGTTACTTGATCCTGATCAACGACTTCCTGTTCATTATCATCCAAATAAAGCATTTGCGAAAACACATTTAGGTTTGGATCACGGAAAAACTGAAGCCTGGATTATTTTAGAAGCACCCATTGGCTCAGGAGTAGGTTTGGGATTTGCTGCTAAGCAGAATAAAGAAGATCTTCTAAAATTAGTTCGTGCCCAAGATTCTGCAGCGCTACTTGCATCTTTGCGCCGCACTGAGGTCAAGGTTGGCGATGCTGTACTTGTTCCGGCCGGTGTTGCACACGCAATTGATGCCGGAATTTTTGTACTCGAATTGCAAGAACCAACAGATCTATCAGCGCTTTTAGAGTGGGAAGGTTTTGCCGTCGACGGAATTAAAGATGGCCATCTCGGTTTAGGTTTTGAAACTGTAACTGATGCCCTAAAGCTTGATCCGTTGACCGATGAAGAATTTGAATCGCTAATCACTCACACCGCTTTTTCTGGTGGAACCATGCGAACAGTTCTTCCTATGAAATCAGATGGCTATTTCCGTGCTCATTTAGCGCCTGGAAGCGGTGATCTACCTGCGGGTTTTGCCATTGTTTTAGTCTTAGACGGAAGCGGAGAAATCACTTTCGCAAATGCGCCAACTATGGCGATTACTAAAGGTGATGCTGTTGTAATTCCATTCGCAGCTGGTGCTTATTCCTTGACTGGAGCAAACGCAATTATCTGCCGACCACCACTAGCGGAGTTGGCGCGAGTCGCTGAATAAATTATGCAAGAGATTCTAATTGGTGTTGATATTGGTACATCTCGCCTTAAAGCGGTTGCAACGGATCTAGATCTAAAAGTTTTATCTGAGTACGCAGAGCCAACGCCTTGGAAACATATAAAGAATTGCAGCGAGATAGATATGTTGCTGCTCGCCAACACAGTGATATCAGTTGCATCTAAAGCCGCTGAATTAGCTGGCGGAAAAGTGATTGCTATTGGTTTTACCGGATTTAGTGAAACCGGCGTTTTGATGGACGAAGCAGGTACTTCACTTTCTCCTGGCTTAGCCTGGCACGATCCCCGTGGAATAACGGAACCAATCATTAAAGAGCTAGGTGACTTTGAATTTCGTGCTCGCGCAGGAGCGCTGCTAAACGAAATTGTTACGATTTCAAAGGCGCTCTGGTTTAATCAAAATTATCCTGAATCAAAGAGAGCGAAACATTTTCTTTCAGCGCCTGAATGGGTGGCTTACTGCCTCGGTGCCGAACCAGTTAATGAACTCTCTTTAGTCAGCCGAACTGGTTTCTTTGATGTGGAAGCGCGCAAACCTTGGGAAGAAGCAATTGCTCTGGTTGGCGGCGGAAAAGATTTCTTAGGAAGGTTGGTCGTTGCAGGAGAGCCAATTGGAATTGTAAATAACCAAGCGCCAGAGAATTTACGTGGTGCGGTAATAACGATTGCCGGACATGACCATTTCACCGCTGCTTATTACAGTGGTGCGATCAATGAGGGCTCACTCTTTGATTCAATGGGAACCGCTGAAGCGCTATTGCGCACATTTAAAGCTCCACTTAAGCGAGAAGCAATTGCAGAATTAGCTGCGGCAAATGTTGGGCTTAGTTGCTCAGTTATTGCCGATCACTACACCTTACTCGGAGCGTTACCAACGGGACTGACTTTAGAACGTGCCTGCTCTTTACTTGGCGTAACTTCACTTGATGGGAAAGTTGAACTCGGAACAGCAGCGCTATCAATTGATCCGGCCGCAAGTGCAATGCGCGTGGTAAATGATTACCACGGTCTTTCAATCACAAATTTAGATGATGCTGTTTCACCCGCTGCTCTCTTTCGTGCAACCGTTGAACACCTAGTTGAAGATTCAGCAGAAATGATTTCACTGATTGAAAAATTCACTGGAAAAGCGCAGAACGTGGTCATTGCAGGGGGATGGATAAAGAATCCGATAATTGCCTTTGCAAAAGAAAAACAATTTGGAAAGTATCGGGTTTCAGATGCGACCGAAGCGGGCGCGACGGGCGCGGCAGAGTTTGCAGGTATTGCTGCAGGTAAATTTAAGTTAAGGGTTAATTAATTACTTATATTGTTCTAAAGTCCAGGCGCGCACTCCGCCAGCAACTCCAGCTGCATTTGGAACGATAACAATTTCATCGCCCATTCGATCTAAATCTGCCTGACGAATACAACGCGCGTTTCCGCCGCCAATATAAAGGCGGTCCCACATAAACACTGGGCGAAGTTCATCAACCATTGCGCGAATTCGGCGCGACCAGAACGCATTACCCAAACGACGACGTTCGTGTTCGCCTATCCAAGTGTCGTAAGTTGTGGCGCGACGAACCGGCGCGTGTGAAAACTCAATATGTGGTGAGAGTGATCCACCATAAAAAATTGCAAAACCAAGTCCGGTTCCCAGGGTTATTACTACTTCATACCCGGATCCAGAAATGATTCCTGCGCCATGAACTTCAGCGTCATTTAATACGCGAGTCGGCTTCTCTAATTTTTTTGTGAGAACGCTCTGCATATCAAAACCACTCCACTGCTCTTGGAGTTCTGGATCAATTCGCGTGCGTGGTCCACTCTTGGTCATGTAATGCGGGGTTGAAATAACTACACCGTGGCGAATCATTCCGGGCATTCCAATAGTCGCGCGATAAGTCGGCGGAAGTGAATCAGAGATTTCTTTCATCGTATCTATAAATCGCTGTGGTGAAAGTGGATAAGGAGTTTCGATGCGACCCGGCTTTGAATGCATTGTTCCTGACTCATCGAGGACGCAACTCTTTAGAAAGAGTCCGCCACAATCAACAGAGAGGGTTAAGCGCTCATCGTTTGCCATTGGCCAATCTTCCCACAATCACTACTGCAATAGAAATTCAGAGATAAATGGGCTTATTTGCCGCGTTGACCATAGATATTTTGATATCTGTCATACAACTTATCAACGCTTTCCTGATCTATTAATTGCAAGGGTCCGAGTGTCTTTGCAATCCAAGTTGTCTTGGCAACGTCTTCGCACATCACAGCGGATTTGACTGCTGCGGTGGCATCTTTACCAATAGCAAAAACGCCGTGGTTCTTCATAATTACCGCAGATGATCGGTGTCCCGAAAGTGTTTCAACAACTCCTTTGCCGATTGCATCGTTGCCAATAAGTGCAAATGGACCTAAAGGAATTTCGCCACCAAATTCATCTGCCATTGCTGTTAGCGCGCAAGGAATAGCGCTGTGAATTGCGCTCCAGGCTGCTGCGTAATTTGAATGGGTGTGAACGACGCCGCCAACTTCTGGCATTTCTCGGTAGATATATGCGTGTGTAAAGGTATCGCTGGATGGAGAGAGGTCACCTTCAATAACCTTTCCATCCAAATCACAAATAATCATTTGGGAAGGTTTTAAATCTTCGTAACTTACGCCGCTCGGTTTGATCATAAAACTTTTTCCATCAGACATGCGCTCTGAAACGTTACCGGCAGTCCAAGCGACCAGCCCATATCTTTGAAGATCGATATTTAATTTACAAACTTTATTTTGTAAATCCTCTTTACTTGCCATTTATTTAACCGATCCAGTCAGGGCGCGATCTCGTATCGCACGCAGTGAATGCATTGCACCATTGTGGCCGAAACTTTCGTAAAGTTGGTTGTAGAGCTCATAAAGTTCGTCATAAACCTTGGCGTTTGCTCGATTTGGTTGGTAGCGCTCTTGCGCGACGCCACCCATTGCGGCGGCGGCGGTTTGTACATTCTTATAAGCACCTGCAGCTACTGCGGCGTGAATTGCTGAACCCAGCGCCGGACCTTGTGCAGATTTAATAATCGTTATGGGCATGTTTAACACATCTGCATAAATCTGCATTACAAAGCCATTTTTTATTAATCCTCCAGCTGCAATGAACTCTTTCACTGGAACACCGGATTCGCTAAAGGTTTGCACAATTTTGCGCGCACCATAAGCGGTTGATTCAACGATCGCGCGATATATCTCTTCTGGTTTTGTTGAGAGCGTCAGACCCATAATTAAGCCAGAGAGTTGATGATCCACCAGTGTTGAGCGATTGCCGCTCTGCCAATCAAGGGCAACTAAGCCGTGTGCGCCAACTGGTTGTGCATTAGCTAATTCAGATAAATAACTATGTATATCTAGGCCTTTGGCCGCTGCAGCTTTTGTGTATTCGGCCGGTGCATAGTTATTTGCAAACCAACCGAAAATATCTCCGACTCCGGATTGTCCTGCTTCATAACCAAGTGAGCCAGCAATAATTCCGCCGTCTACTACTCCACACATTCCTGGCACTTCTGCAAATTTTTCAGAGACCATCACATGACATGTTGATGTACCCATAATTGCAACCATCTGTCCGGGATTAACCGCATTTGCAGCAGCAGCGGTCACGTGTGCATC
This sequence comes from Candidatus Planktophila sp., assembly GCA_964201275.1. Classification (GTDB taxonomy): domain Bacteria; phylum Actinomycetota; class Actinomycetes; order Nanopelagicales; family Nanopelagicaceae; genus Planktophila. The sequence goes on from CAXNDQ010000018.1 coordinate 9,104, forward strand.
AACATTGCCAACGGCTACTGCCATTCCTTCTTTAAGTCCGGTCCATTTTGCGGCTTCAGCCGTTAGCGTTCCCGCGATTGCACCAAGTTGGCCAATCTCGTGTTCAAGTTTTTCCGATATGAAATTTTCAAACTTTGGATTTAGCGCTGCTAAATATTCTTTACTTGGATATTTACCATCTTGATAAATTCCTTTATATCCTGCAGTGCAAATATTGCGCACATACTTTCCGCAGAGTTGCCAGATAATCCAATCAGCTGCTTCAACCCATTTATCCATAGCCTCATAAACTTCTGGAGCTTCTTCCAGAACTTGCAGAGCTTTAGCAAACTCCCATTCAGATGAGATCTTCCCGCCATAACGCGAAATCCAGGGCTCTTTCCGCGCGTGAGCTGCTTCGTTGATCCGGTCAGCGTGTGGTTGCGCGGAATGGTGTTTCCATAATTTCACAAAGGCGTGCGGGTTTTTAGAGAATTCAGAAATTTCACATAAGGGTGTGCCATCTGATTTAACAGGCAGAGCAGTGCAGGCAGTGAAATCTGTTGTAATCCCAATGACATCATCAGGGGATATCCCAGATGCCTTTAAGACGGCTGGAACAGTATTTTTCAAAACATCTACATAGTCTGCCGGCACTTGCAAAGCCCAATCAGGGGGAAGTTTGGCACCTGAAGTAGGAAGAAATTCTTCTATCACTGCATGCGGATATTCATATACAGAAGTCGCTATTTCTGCGCCATCTGAGACTCGCACTAGTAGTGCACGGCCAGAGAGAGTTCCGTAATCAACGCCAATTACATATTTATTAGCAATGTTTTCTGCAAATGAATCTGGCACCCGAAGAGCCTACCGCAGTGCTTATTCCTGCTGCTAGAGTTTAAAAACTTAAAACTTTTAGAAAATTGGAGTTCTGATGACTGTTGTAACGATCCTTGGTGCTGGCGGCAAGATGGGTAATCGAATTACCAAGCCTCTTCTTGAAACAAAGAAGTACCAGCTTCGCTTTGTCGAAAAGTCTGAAGCCGGACAAGCCCGCATTCGCGAGGCCGGGTTACAAGTTATGGATTTAGATGAAGCGCTTAAAGGTACCGACGTCGTAATTTTCACAACTCCAGATGCTTTAGTACGACAGATTTCAGATGAAGTTGTTCCAAAGTTAGATCCCGGAACCAAAATTCTATTTTTAGATCCAGCCGCAATTGCTGCCAGCCGGGTAAAAATGCGTGAAGACATTAGTTGTTTTGTCTGTCACCCAACACACCCGCCAGTATTTAGTTTGCTCGGTGAGACAGATGCAGCTGCGCGCCGAGATTATTGGGGCGGAGGTCTCGCTACTCAAGCGCTGGTATTTGCAATTGCGTGGGGTACTGAAGAAGAAGCGGACTTAGTCGAAACAATTGCCACCGAAATGTTCGCTCCGATTAGCGCAAGCCACCGAATTACCGTGCAACAAATGGCCTTGCTTGAGCCTGCACTAAGTGAAACCTTGATTAACGGTTGCGTTGAAGTAATTACACAAGGTCTGCAAAAAGTTATTGATCTCGGAGTTCCAGAGGCTGCAGCGAAAGATTTCTGCATGGGCCACTTACAGATAAGTATCGCGCTCTTGTTTGAAGAGTTAAATTGGAAGTTATCTGATGGAGCGCTGATGGCGTTAAAGCACGCACAAGGTTCGCTCTTCCGTGATGATTGGGCAGCAATCTTCGAACCTGAAAATGTACTTGCTAGCGTTAAACAAATCACCGGTGGGGATAAGTAACTTTAAAGATGAAACTTGGCGTTTCTAGCTTTACCTTTCCTTGGGCGATTGGCGGTATCGAAGCCGATCACCCGGTGGCGATGGACGCCTTCACTCTATTAGAAAAAGCGCGCGAGCTTGGTGCTGATGTTTTGCAAATCGCAGATAACTTGCCGATTGGGCAATTAAGCAATGCAGAACTTATGAAGTTAAGAACCACTGCCGACGGCTTTGGGATTTCTTTAGAAGTTGGCACGCGCGGTATCAGACCAGAAAATATTGAGCGTTTCTTGGCAATCGCTCAAATTCTTGGATCACCGATATTGCGCGTAGTAATTGATAGCAAAGGACACGAACCCGATATTGCAGAAATCTGCGAATTACTACGACCATTTGCCTCGAAATTTAAATCTGCAAACGTTAAATTAGCAATTGAAAATCACGATCGCTTAACTTGTTCAGAATTTAACGAGATCATTGATCGCCTTGGTTCTGATTGGGTAGGTATCTGTTTAGACACCGTAAATTCTCTAGGAGCGGTGGAAGCACCAAATACAGTTGTGCCAGCGCTAGCTCCCCGCGCGATAAATGTTCATATGAAAGATTTTGAAATTGTTCGCACCAACGGTCAAATGGGATTCACTGTTCAAGGAACGGCGCTAGGCAAGGGACGATTAGATGTTCCTGCAGTAATCGCCGCCGTTGGAGGTACTTCTCGTGAAATTACTTCGGTAATTGAATTATGGACTCCCCGCCAAAGTAGTTACTCAGAGACAGTTGAATTGGAAGAAAGTTGGGCAAAGGAAAGCGTGGCATTTTTACGTATGTCGATAGGATTAAAAGTATGAAGCTATCCGGATATAACGTCGCCATCACAGGTGGTTCTGGCGGGATTGGATCTGCTCTAGCCACTGGTTTACTTGAAGATGGTGCAAAAGTATTCAATTTAGATTCTGTAAAACCGGTCGATCAAGCGACAAATTTCATCTCCGTCGATTTAGTCGATGAAGAATCTGTCCAAAAAGCCTTTGCGCAGATCGAAAAACTTGATGCCATTATTGTTTCGGCAGGTGTGCAGTTAGTTGGAAGTGATTCCAAGATCGCCGACGTAACTTTAGAAACTTGGCAGCGCACTATTGATGTAAATATGACGGGCGCTTTTCTCGCTATTAAATATGCGATGCCACTCTTAATTGATTCTGGTCGTGGCTCAGTTGTACTTATCGGTTCTCCAACGGGAATGACTATGGAAGGCGCTGGCTACACCGCTTATGGCGCATCAAAGGCGGGAATGATGGGCTTATCTCGCATCATCGCGGTGGATTACAAAGAAGTTGGCGTGCGATCAAATGTTGTTGTGCCGGGCACGATGGCCACACCGCTGATTAAAAAGATTTGGGATGATCCGCAAAAAGGTCCAGATTTAATTCGGCGAACTCCACTTGGCCGGATGGGCGACCCACGTGATTTAGTCGGAATCGTTAACTGGTTAGTTTCTGCTGACTCTTCATTTGCAACAGGTGCATCGTATGCAGTCGATGGCGGAATGACTGCGCGGTGAGCGTCAATCATTGGCCCGACACAACGCGGGTAACTCACGGCGGCTTCACTTTAGATTTAGCTCGAGAGGCTATTCGAAATATCAGATTCGAAGGTGTGCAATTAATTGATCTGCTTTACACCGCAATACGCCCTTTGGATTGGTCAACTTTAAAAGCCGACGAGTATTCAGCAGATCTGCAAATTATTGGTAATGATTGTGTAATTACAGTCAATGAAGTATTTGCAGGTGCACTATCCGCACAAGCAAAAATTACGCTTTCTTCAAGCAATACTTTTTCAGTTGGGTATGAATTGAAAGGCTTAACTGAATATCAAGTTAGTCGCTGGGGTGTGTGTTTCTGTCTTAATACCGCAGATTGGATGAGATCTAGCGTGGTCTCATCAGGAAATACTTACTCGCTTGCGCAAGATATTTCTCCGCAGCGAGTTGTCGACGGGGTTATACAAGGCCTCTTTCCTGCCTCAGATGAAATGCACTTCCTCGCACCAGATAAGCGGAGTTTAAAGGTGGTTTCTACCGGCAAAGTTTTGGAAGCTGAAGATCAGCGCAATTGGACAGATAACACTTACAAAATTTATAGCGGGTCTCTAAGTGAGCCCTTTCCATTCTTGACTAGCGCTGGAAGCATTTGGAAGCAGAGCGTTAACTTTGAAGTTGGCGTTCCTGAATCCGTCACTACTGATGCAACGAAAATCTTGGTGAAGGAGATTGAGGCTCTTCCAAGCATTGGTCTGCAGTTTAATCACGATTCTCTCTTAACTCCTGATGATTTGGAAAAGGCTTTTATTCTGCTAGAAATTGATCATCTTCGAATAAATGAAGAAACGTTGACTTCTCAAAAAATTGCGACCACTGCCGCAAGTGGTCTTATTTTGGAGGCCGCGCTGCTCTCTTCTAGTAAAGGTGATGATTTAAAGGAGGAGGTGCTGCGACTTAGTGAAAGAGTTCCGGCTGGCTCGCGCCTACTTGTTCAAAGAGAAGGTCGCCAAGTTGTAGACGCGGCAGATCTTCCAAAAAATAGCTCTCTTAATTCATATATTCCTGGATCGGATGCGTTCTTAGTTGATCTACAGAACGATCAATACAACTTTGGAAATTCAGTTTCTTATTCAATGGCACCAACTGTTCACTCTTTTGATACCGAAACCATTTTTAAAACTCTATTTACACAGCAAGAGTCCATTAACTTCGCACAAAAATACATTGCGCCACAAGTTTTCATTTCCCCCATCACTTTTTCAATGCGCGGCAATCCTCATTCTGGACATTCCAGAGATCAGCGACTTGTTTATGCGGAACCAGAAATGGCTCTGCATATTCGCACTATTGAAGGTGCGGCGTGGACCCTTGGATCAATTCATTCACTTGCGAGCGCAGGTGCATTCTCCGGAAGTTGGCACGAACTATTCGGTGAATATGGGGCCATTTATTCAGAGTCCGATTCCATAAAATTCACTCCAACTTTTCACGCCATAACCGCTCTCGGTGCACATCATGCGCATCAAATTACAATTGCTACATCTTTTGATAATTCTTGGGTGGCATTCGAGAATCGAGAAACGAAAACAATTCTTGTCGCATCCCTTCGCCCCTGGACCCTTGAAATCACTTCAAAGGTATTGGCCGGCTATAAATCCATGCAGAGTCTGCGGGGCGACGATTGCGATAAAGCCAGCCAGATCATGGATTGGTGGTCATATGCTGAGACAACCCCGATTTTGCCCGAATTTCCTCTCACCCTCTCCCCCTTCGAAATAGCCCTCATTCGGGGATGAGTAACGGTTCTGTAACGATCTCAAATTCGCCTTAAAACCTATTTTTTAAGCCCCGAACCCTAGGTAGTATCGGCCTCGATTGACCCACCTATAGGAGGAAATACATATGGCAAAGCTTTTCTCACGCCGCACTGCAGCAATTGTTGCTGTAGCCGCAGCGTCAATGCTCGTGCTATCAGCATGTTCAAATAGCGACAGCAGCGGCGACAAAGTTGCTGTTTCACTAATTACTAAAGATCAGTCAAACCCATTCTTCGTAGCAATGATCAAGGGTGCTACAGAGAAGGCAGAAGCACTTGGCGTAGACCTAACTGTTACATCTGGAGTAGATGAATCAGACTACGCAGGTCAGATTGCAGCGATTGAAAACGCAATCTCTGCAAAGCACGCTGGTATTTTGATCGTTCCAGTATCAACAGAAGTTAACGCAGCAATCACTAAGGCCCGCGAAGCTGGCCTATACGTAATTGCCCTTGACACAGCACCAGATCCTGCTGACATCGTAGACATCACTTTCGCAACAGATAACCGCGAAGCTGGTCTTCTAATCGGTCAGTGGACAGCTGCAAAGCT
>CAXNDQ010000019.1:0-14526 GCA_964201275.1 Candidatus Planktophila sp.
AAACCGAGAATCTTGAAGCCTACGGAAAATACAAAGCTAAAGTAAATTTGAAATACCTTGATGCACTTCCCGTGCGCAAAGATTCCAAATTGATTCTTGTTACCGCAATCAGTCCAACACCTGCGGGTGAAGGAAAGACAACGACCACCGTTGGCTTGGGCGATGCGCTTCGCCACATTGGTAAAAACGCCATGATTGCGCTGCGCGAACCATCCCTAGGGCCTGTCTTTGGAATGAAGGGTGGTGCAACTGGCGGTGGCCTTGCTCAAGTTGTCCCGAGTGAGGAGATCAATCTTCACTTCACTGGTGATTTTAACGCGATAGCTTGTGCAAACAACTTACTTGCTGCGCTACTTGATAACCACATACACCACGGTAACGAACTTGCTATCGATATTCGCCGGGTGACTTGGAAACGTGTAATCGATATGAATGATCGAGCTCTACGTGAAATTATTCAATCCCTTGGCGGCGTTGGTAATGGCTATCCTCGAAGTGATGGCTTTGACATAGTTGTTGCATCAGAGATTATGGCTATCTTCTGCCTTGCGACATCAATTGAGGATTTGAAAGATAGGATCGGAAGAATTGTTGTTGGATATAGAAGTGACAAGACTCCGGTGCTGGCCAGTGATCTCAAAGCCCAAGGCGCGATGACGGTAATTCTTAAAGATGCCTTTCAACCTAACCTAGTTCAAAGCATGGAAAATACTCCAGCCTTTATCCATGGCGGACCCTTCGCAAATATCGCACACGGCTGTAACTCAGTGGTTGCAACAACTTCAGCGATGAAGTTAGCGGATTATGTTGTAACCGAGGCTGGCTTTGGGGCCGATCTAGGTGCTGAAAAATTTATTGATATTAAATGTCGTAAGTCAGGGCTTCGCCCATCTGCCTGTGTACTCGTTGCAACAGTGAGAGCAATCAAATATCACGGTGGTGCTGATCTAAAAGACATTACGACTGAAAACCTGGCGGCACTCCAGGCTGGCATCGTCAATTTAGAACGCCATATCAAGAATATTACGAGTGTTTACAATCTGCCTTTAGTTGTATCAATTAATCACTTCACGAGTGACACAAAAGCAGAGATAGATCTTTTGCGAAGTCGCGTTGAGGCTCTTGGCGTCAAGATTGTTCTTGCAACGCATTGGGCCGATGGCGGTGGTGGTGCAGCAGACCTAGCTCACGCGGTGGTCGAGCTCTGTGAGCAGCCAGAGCAAATGAAGTTCGTTTATGAGGATAGTCAAAGTTTGTGGGAGAAGGTCACTGCCGTGGCGACGAAGATCTACGGGGCAAAGCAAGTTACCGCTGATGCAAAAGTAATCAATCAATTAAAAGAGTTTGAAGCTTCTGGGTACGGTCACTTTCCGATCTGTGTAGCAAAGACCCAATATTCCTTTACTACCGATTCCAGCCTTCGAGGCGCACCAAGTGATCACACCATAAATATTCGGGAGGTCAGACTCTCGGCAGGCGCGGAGTTCATCGTGATGATCTGTGGCGATGTCATGACGATGCCCGGTCTACCCAAAAATCCTGCGGCAGAACGAATTGATTATGTAGACGGAAAGGTAATTGGGATCTTCTAGCGAGCGACTTCTGAACTATTGCGCGATGCTTACAGCAGTTCCGGTTTTGATCGATTCCTCGCACGCGATCGCAACTCTTAACGCTTCTCGAGCCGATTTTGGTGGGCAGGGATTAGAAATTTCGCCTTTAGTAAATTGATGAAATGCTTGAGATTCCTTTGCAAACGCCTCACGGAATCTTTCGATAAAACCCTTATATCTAACTGGAGCAAAGTTAATCTCGCCTTCGATGTCATGGATCGGCGTCTTTTTATTTAAACCGATGGCGAGAGAATCCTTTGAGCCAAATATTTCCAGGCGAACATCGTGTCCGACCGGATCGTGGCGCGTTCCAGTTATTGCGACTTGAACGCCGCTGGCAGTTGTTAAAGAGATTAACGAAACGTCAGCGTCATCATATTTTGCATATTGCTGGTGTTCGCGAACTGCTTGAGTGGCGTAAACCTTGGAAATCTCACTTTGAGTAATCCAACGAATGAGATCAAAGTCATGAACATGTAGATCTCGATAGATACTTCCGCTGCCTTCCAAGAACTCTAAAGTTGAAGGCTGATGGTCGTGGGCGTACATATGTAATGTGTATAAAGTTCCGACATCTCCATTGGAAACCATCTTGGCGGCTTTGCTGATTGGTGGATCAAAGCGGCGCTGAAACCCTACTTGAATCTGCGTTCCGTACTTATCGCCCGTAGAAATGACTTCATCAGTTTCTTCAACTGTGAGTGAAATCGGCTTTTCACAGAGAATCGGTTTTCCAAGCGGTAATAAGCTATTTAAAATTTCCACGTGAGCATTGGTTGCAGTTGCTACTACATAGCCATCAAAATTTTGGCTATAAACTTCTGAATACTTACCAGAGCCACAGCCCAATTTTTTTGCCAATTCTTCAGCAGCTAAATCGCGCCGATTGAATATTGTTACTTCTGCGCCATCACCAAGTAAATCTTCGGCGCGAATAGCGCCCATGCGCCCAGAACCAATAACTGCGATCTTCATGGCGCAGATTTACTCCTTATTTCGCAGCGATAGACCTTCACTATATAGTTTGGAGAAGGATTTATGAAGTGCCCCTATTACGCACGTAAGGATAACAATGGCTAAGGATCTCGACCTCATCACGGTGGGTCGAATTAGCGTTGATTTATTTGCTGAACAAATCAATACTTCCTTTAGTCAGCCGCAGACTTTTCATAAATCAATCGGCGGCTCTCCGACAAATGTGGCAGTTGCGGCGGCTCGATTGGGCCATAAGAGTGCGATAGTTACAAAAGTCGGTGTTGATCCTCTTGGGCAATACGTTGTTAATAAATTAAAAGAATTTGGCGTGAACACCGATTTTGTGAAGGTTGCTGAAAGCGGTCTAACACCTGTTGTGCTTGCTTCACAAGATCCACCAGAAGATCCAAAGATCATCTTTCATCGCCAGCCTTCGGCTCCGGATACTCAAGTAATCGTTAGCGATGTCGATTCCGAAACAATATTGGCTGCAAAAATCTTCTGGGTAAGCGCGTGTGCTTTATCTACCGGTGAAACGGCAAAGAGCGCGATCAAATGGCTTCAAATTCGCGATCGCAGAGCTGAATCAATTATCGATTTAGATTACCGACCTTCATTTTGGCCAAATGTGGATGCAGCGCGAGCAGCCGCCCAAGAGGCGATATCGCTTTGCACCATTGCAATTGGAAATATTGCCGAATGCCAGGTTGCACTTGGAATCTCTGATCCACAGGAAGCGGCGACCGAACTTTTAAAGCGTGGGGTTCGTATCGCGATTGTGAAGATGGGCGGAGATGGTGTTCTGCTTGCAACGCAAAGTGAACGAATCGTTATCGCTCCACGTCCGATCAAATTGGTATGCGGACTTGGCGCCGGAGATGCTTTTGGCGGTGCACTAGTACATGGCTTGTTAAGCGGCTGGGGATTACAAGAAATAGGTGAGTTTGCCAACGCTGCTGGTGCCTATTTGGCTTCTGAGTTAATGTGCTCCGATGCAATGCCAACTATTGAAGTTCTCAATAACTTTATTGGCACAGGAGGTAAGCGTTAATGACCTTTGATCGTAAGCGATATCTCGAACTTATTGAAGCCAGAATAAATAATCCGGCATCTCTTCAGAAAGCGCTAAAGAATCGTGCGCGCAGAAGCGTTGCTGGTAAAGATGGCAAGTTGATGTTGCTCGCGGCAGATCACACGGCGCGCGGGATAATTACAGCGGGAAATAATCCAACTGCAATCGCAGATCGTTTTGTTCTATTAGATAAATTGATTCGTGGTTTAGCCGTTGCTGGAGTAGACGGCGTGATGGCAAGTGCGGATATCTTGGAAGAACTTGCTTGGCTAGGTGCGCTTGAAGAAAAAGTCGCAATTGGGACCATGAATCGCGGTGGAATTATCGGAGCTACTTGGGAGCTAGATGATCGCCTAACCGCATACGACGCCGAACATATAAAGAGCATGGGGCTCGATGGTGGAAAGACTTTGCTGCGAATTGATGAGACGGACCCGGGAGTTGCAAGAACTATCGAAATGGTTGCTCGAGTCACCACACAACTGGCTGACCTGGAACTCTTATCTATGATTGAACCGCTTCCATATATGAAGAACTCAGATGGCAGAGCAGTGCTTGATCCATCGGAAGAGAAGTTGATAAAGGTAGTCTCAATCGCATCGGCACTTGGTTCATCATCAGCATTTACTTGGCTAAAGATTCCTGCACCTGCAAATCCTGAAAGAGTTGCGGCGGCAACGAGTTGTCCAATTTTGTTATTGGGTGGAGATCCAGGAAGTAATTGGGAAGAAGTTTTTGCTAAGTGGGAGAAAGCTTTGACTGTTCCTAATATCCGTGGCTTAGTTCCAGGCCGCGCACTTTTATACGGTGAAGATTTAGATGTAGAAGCTGCCGTATCTCGCGCAGCAAAAATGGTTAGAAAAGGTTGATGATGAGTTGGTATAAACCCGCTGGAACGCTAGCGACTGCGGATGCAGAGATTTCATTAACGCCAAAGGATGCGCAATGGGAATTCTGTGGTTTCTATACCTATAACTTCGCTAAGCGCGCTGAAGTTAGCGTTGAACTGAAAGGGCGTGAGGCGATATTACTTCCGCTATCTGCCCAAGATGTGAAGGTAGAAGTGGATGGGCAGGCCTTTACGTTGAAAGGTCGCACTGGAGTTTTTGCCGCAGTTTCCGACTGGATCTACCTTCCAGTTAATTCATCAGTAAAATTCACTGGAAAATCTGGCGAAGTAGCGTTATTAACCGCTGAAGCGAGCGAGCAATTTCCAGTTTGCTACACACCCGCAGAAGGCGTTTCCGTTGAAGTTCGCGGCTCAGGTAAAGCAACCCGCCAAGTGAATAACATTGCAACGCCAACTAGTTTTACCGCTTGTCATAAAATTTTGGTCTGCGAAGTGATTACTCCAGGTGGAAATCTTTCCTCTTGGCCACCACACCGCCACGATAAATTTCCGGGTTGTCCCACAATTAACGAAGAGGTTTACTACTTCCAAATTGGTAAGGAAGGAACCGACCATGGTGATGATGAAGGTGTCGGCTTCTTCCACGTTTACACCGTTGATGGTTCTGTAGATGAAACTGTGACAATTCACGATAAAGATATTTATGTGGTGCCTCACGGTTATCACGGACCATCAATTGCTTCCCCTGAATATCCAATGTACTTTTTAAATGTAATGGCCGGACCTGCCGCCGAACGCAGTATGGCTTTTTGCGATGATCCAGCACATCACTGGATTAGAGATTCATGGAATGATCAAGTGCAAGACCCTCGTTGTCCAGTTACTTCAGCCCAAGGCAAGATAGAAAAAGGGTAGAAAAATGAAAAAAGATATCCGCATTGCAGTTCTCGGTCTCGGCTGGATGGGACAAGCACACTCTCGTTCTGCGCTACGCATTCCATCGCTATTTCCTGATCGCGGTTTCCAACCAATCCTGCAAGTTTGTGCAGATGTGGATCCCGCGCGACAGAAGAGCGCGGTTGAAGATTACGGATTTGCGCGCGCCACTGGTGATTGGATGGAGGCAGCGACTGCATCAGATGTAGATGCAGTGTGGGTAACAGCTCCAAATATGTTGCACCTTCCGATGATTGAAGCAGCAACTAAGGCTGGTAAAGCGGTATTTAGCGAGAAGCCGATTGGTGGAAAACCAGAACAAACAGTTGAGGCATATAAATTAGCGAAGAGCGCTGGAGTTCCTACTGGAGTTGGCTATAACTATGTTTGGGCTCCCCTGGTTCTGCACGCAAAGAACTTGATTGCTAGCGGCGCGCTCGGAGAAATCACGCACTACCGTGGGCGTTTCTTAAGTATGTATGGAAGCGATGAACTCGGTTTGCTCACTTGGCGTTTTAAGTTAGCCGATGCTGGTTACGGAGTATCCAGCGACATCTTGAGCCACAGCGTTTCTATGGCGCAATTTTTAGTAGGTCCAATTTCTGAAGTTGTCGGAATGCAAAACACAACAATTAAAGAGCGTCCATTGCCTTCCGCAAATGCCAGCCATTACTCACGTGGCAAAGCAAGTGATCCAAAGGGTATTGTTGAAAATGAAGATTTCGCTTCAATGCTTTGTACTTTCGCCAATGGCGCAACCGGAACATTTGAAGTAAGTCGCACAGTCGTTGGACCAGAAAGTCAGAACGCCTTCGAAATTTACGGAACCAAGGGATCACTTTTGTGGAACTTAGAAAAGATAAACGAATTGCAGTATTACGAACTCGGAAGTTCGCTTAACACCGGTTACACCACAATTTATGGTGGAGATCGCTTCCCATTCCACGGAGCATTTGTTCCTGGTCAAGCAAATGCCATCGGATTTGAAGACCTGGTTGCCATTGAAGATTATGTCTTTATGCAATCAATCGTTGAAGGCAAAGCCTTTGGCCAAAGCTTTAAAGAAGCGGTCGATGTTGTAAGCGTTCAACAAGCATTGATTAAATCGTGGAGCTCGCGCACTTGGGAACAAGTTAAAGATTTAAGCCGCTAAACCAATCTAAAGATTCTGGATTGGCAAGTGCACCTAAGTTGTTATTTGCTACTTTGTTAATGACATTGGCAACGGCTATTTCCACGAGTTTATTGCTCTTGGTTCGCGGAAATTCTGGCGCTTGCAAAATGAGAGCAGGCACGTGGCGCGGGCTCGCTTTCGTCTTTAGCGCCGATTTAATCTGAGCAATTAACTCTTCTGTTAAAGAAACTCCCTCTGCCATTTTTACAAAAAGAATGACTCTGGTATCGCCATCCCACTTTTGGGCAATCGCCAAAGATTCTGTCACTTCAGCAAACTCCTCAGTGATGCGATAAATCTCCGCGGTACCGATCCGCACTCCACTGGCATTTAGCGTTGCATCTGAGCGGCCTTGCACAATGAAGCCACCTTCTAGAGTCTTTTCAACATAATCACCGTGGGTCCACACGTCGGCGAATCTTTCAAAGTAAGCAGACTTAAATTTAGCGCTACCTTGATCGTCCCAGAAGTAGAGCGGAACAGAAGGAAATACATTTCTACAAACTAGTTCGCCATTGACTCCGACTTCTGCCACATCGCCATTCTCATTTAAAACTTGTACATCAAGTCCCAGCGCTGGAACTTGAATCTGGCCGGAATAAACCGGCATATCGGGAGCGCCGAGCATAAAACATCCGCAGATATCGGTTCCTCCCGAGATTGAAGCGAGATGGACGCTGGATGCAACGTTTTCGTAAATAAAGTTAAAGCCTTCGGGGCTAAGTGGTGATCCAGTTGAGGCAATCGTGCGCAATTTAGAAAGTTTATGTGTCTCTTTTGGTCGCAAATTTAATTTACGAATTGAATCTATATATTTAGCAGAAACGCCAAGGAAAGTTAATTGGTTTTCATCGGCTAGATCAAATAAACGTTCAGGGGTTGGGTGCATGGGATTTCCGTCGTATAGAACTATTGCCGCACCAGTTCCCATCACCATAAAGAGCCAGTTCCACATCATCCAGCCACAGGTTGTGAAGTAGAAAACTTCATCGTTAGCTTTTATATCAAGGTGGTATCTCTGCTCACTAAGCGCTTTTAACAATACTCCCGCAGCGCTGTGCACGATACATTTTGGTTTGCCGGTTGTACCAGATGAGAACAAGATAAAACCTGGCCGATCAAAACCACCAGGTATTGAAATTTCGCTCTTGGGTTCACAGGTGGCAATCCACTCGCTAAAACTTTGATATGGCGAACTTGCCGATCCAATTGAGATGACTTTCTCAAGAGTTGGCAGTTGTGCAACTATTTCAGCGATCTTTTCTGAGCAATCGATTTCTTTGCCGTTATATTGATAATTAGTCGTTACCAATAGAACCTTAGGTCGAATCTGTTCAAATCGATCTAACACGGTTGCAGTTCCGAAATCAGCAGAGGTGCTAGAGAAAATGGCACCAATTTTCAGGGCACCGAGTGCGATAAATACAGTCTCTGCTACGTTGGCAACAATTGCCGAAACAACATCGCCTTCCTTAAGGCCGATTTGCTGTAAACCAAAGGCAACTTGGTTGGCAATATGACGTACTTGACTGCGTGAATAACTCTTCTTGACTCCGGATTCGCTTATTTCAGTAATCACAATTAGATCATCGCTGCCCTTGAGTAAGGTATCTACGATGTTTAGCTTTGCATCGGGGAAGAATTGACTGTCAAGAAAGCCGCGATCAATTATTGCCTTATCGCCAAGGGTTCCGACTACGCCACTATCTTCAAATACATAGCGCCAAAAACTTTCCTTATTCTCAATTGACCATTTATGTAGGCTTTGGAAATCACTTACTTTGGCAAATCTCTTTAACTTATCGATTGCCAGATCTTCAGAAGGTTCTGGCTCCCACAGCAGCCGTTTCATCACTTAGGGGCGGCCCATTACTTCAAAGCCTCGTTCAAAGACTTCTGCAAATGCGATTGATTGGGAATGCGGCATTAACCAACCTTCTCCCCCGCGAATGCGCCGCGACATTGAATCAGCCATTAATTGATAAGGATCGCAAGCAGCGAAGTTTTCAACGCTAACCTTTCCATCAACTTCTAATTCAAGTGCGCTGGCCTTGTTATGTGAGTTAAAGGCGTCGTTTCCACTCAAAGAAACTCTCCCTTTCGTGCCCACGACATCAAAGTAAAGGGTGCTCGGTGTATTCATAGAAGTTAGCGCCTCGGCATGTGCGCCGCCAATATCGAATGAAATATTTAGCGTTTCATCACATCCACCGGGATGCCAAATAACATCAGTCTTGATATTGCTCACTGGTGCAAAATCCATCAACCAAATTGGGGCCGCCACAGAATATGGACCGAGATCATAAAGACCTCCGCCACCTAATTCATAAATAGCCCGAATATTGCTGGGATCAAGGCCGTCATAAGTAAATGCGGTGCGAATGTTTTTGACCTCACCGATTACTCCAGAGTCAACAATCTCCTTTAGGCGCAAGGTTCTTGGATGCCAACGATTCCAACTAGCTTCCATAAAGATAAGTCCAGTTTCGTTGGCGACCGCAATTGCCTCATTAAGTTCTGCCACATCCATCGCAGCGGGTTTTTCACATAGAACATGTTTTCCGGCGCGCATCGCCTTGATTGACCATTCAATATGTAAAGAATTCGGTAGCGAAATGTAAATAGCTTCAACTTTCGGGTCGGCAAGCAATTGCTCGTAATCTGTATAAACCAGACCAGTAGGAGATAAAGACTTTCCGCGTTCTTGATCTTTTGATCCCACGGCATAAATCTCGCCAAATTCGGAATTGAGTAACGCTGGATATAGGGCGATCCTTGCAATGTAACCGGCGCCGATAAATCCCCAGCGTACTTTCTCCATATCGGTGACAATACTTGCAAAATTGGCTACCGCCAAGAAAATCCAAAATACCTGCACAAGAACGAGAATTGGAGTGCCTGAGATGCTGAGCATGCTGGCTCCTCGGCCTGAAAATGCAGGATCGGGTGATGTGTTGGCGGCTCCATCAGCGTTACAAAACGTATCAAAGTAGGGGTAGCACTACTATTTCAATTTGAAGTCGTTTTATCTCCTGCGTATTACTAATCAAGGTTACCTTTAGGGGTGAACAAATCTCCAACAATTTTAGTTGCAAGTGATGATGCATTTGAGTTAGCAACTCTAAGTGCAGCACTTCGCTTACACGCTATAAATGTTGTTGCAGAGGCACACACTGAAGAAATTGCACAGAATCTTTATAAGTTTCTTTCACCAGAAGTGGTGCTTGTTGATCTTCAATTTGCCGGTGAAGAAGCGCTCGACTTGGTAAATAAATTTCGCAAAGTTAACCCCCTCCTTGGTGTCGTCTTAATGACCGCCTGTCCAGATCTTCGCTTACTTGGTTTAGTAGAGAAGCAAATACCTTTAGGATCTCAAGTAATATTGAAAAAATCTGTCTCTGACTTATCGGTTGTAAGTTATGCGATTTCTAACTCACTAGTTGCAATAAAGGAAAAGAAGAAGATGTCTTGGATTGATAGCCACGGATCCCTGCATGAGAATGCCTTTCGTAGCATCCTTTCCGACTTCACTGATATTCAAATTGAAACTTATCGCTTACTTGCTAGAGGTTTAAGTAACTCAGAAATCGCTAAGTCACGTTTTGTCAGTGAAAAATCTGTGGAACAGATTGTTGCCCGCATTGCACAGCATTTACGAGTTTCACCAGACAGGTCACAGAACCTGAGAGTTGTCTTAACCGCTGAATATTTCAAATGGATCGGCTCACCGCGCCACTAGCCAACTCTGGTTTCACTAACCCAGTAAAGTGTGCGGCATGGATGCGCACCTGACTCTCCCGCAATTGCGCAGCCGCTGGAATGATGTCCTTGATCATTTAGAGAGCCAAGATCGAGTCGCATGGATCGCATACTTCGATGCTCGCCTCGCTGATTTTGATGGAGAAAAACTCTCACTCGATTTTTCGGATGCACGCAAATTCTCAGGTGGGCACGAGTACTCCCCGAATAGAGTGAAATTGCAGAACTCCTTGATTTCATCAATTAAGTCCATTTTGGATATCGAAGTAAAGATCGAAGAAATTTAATGAAAAAATTTGTGGTCTTTCTCGTAATGAGTTTGGGGTTCTTCTCGTTGCAAGCTATCGGATCTGAAGCAGCCACTTCAAAATTGAGTATGACTCTTAAGCAGACTCCTGGTGGGGTAGAACCCATCGTGACTTTGTATGGGGAACTCAAGCCTGCAAAATCAGGAGTTAAGGTATCTGTACAAATCCAGTTGGATGGAAAGTGGCAAGATACACGTTTCTCATCTAAGACGGCGCGCGTTGGTACTTGGCAAGTAGTTGCAGTCGCAACCGCGTTAAATGCAAAGGTAAATTATCGCGCTAAAGTAAAAATTGGTAGTAAATACATTTACTCGAGCAGCAAATCGATAACCGTTAGAGCCACACCTGAAATTTCTAGCGCCTCTTCGCTTTCGATTATTGATCAACTTGGTCCTGGAGGAAGAATTCACGGTGCAGATATCAGTCGCTGGCAGCACCCGAGTGGCGCTCTAATCAATTTTGAAAAGATGTATGCAGCAGGCGTTAGATTTGTAATCATTAAAGCTTCCGATACTCGCGATGATGCCGATGCTCTTGCGCTCAAATATGTGATGATGGACCGCTCTGCCGCTCAAGCAGCGGGGATCTACACCGGTTTTTATCACTATGCAGTCCTGCCAGATGTTAAGACAAATGAACAGGTAATTGTTGATGCACAGACTCAGGCACAGAAAGCGCTTTGGCGATTAGGTTCATTGGGCGGCTACAACGAGCGTGATCTTCCATATGCCTTGGATTTAGAGAATAACTGTGTCCGACTTTCGGGAACCACTTGCGCAAGATATCTGCCTAAGTCTCAGATAACGCTTTGGGCGAAAACATTCTTAAAGATCGTAAAAGAGAAAACGGATCGCACTCCGATTATCTATTCGTATCCAAGTTTCTTAGAAGGCGCGATGATGCGCGATGAGGAATTGCGCCAATATCCACTTTGGCTAGCCCAATATGCGATTAATCCCGCCGATCCACTTGCCCAACCTGGAATAAAAGATGGCGGTTGCTATGTGCACTCCTGGACAACTGCAAACTGCTCATCTACTTGGACTATCTGGCAATACTCTTCTTGTGGCATCGCACCTAAATATGGAGTTCCAGGTACTCGTTTAGATTTAAATGTATTTCGTGGTGCACCTTCTACATTTTTAGATTTGATAAAAGGGCGTTGGGTCCCAGAAGTTGCGGATCAAATGCCGAAGAATGAGCCGACAGCGATCACATATAAAAATCTGAAATTCTCTACAGCGGATAAACCGGTGAGTGTAGAAGTAGACGTTATTCGGCCAGACGGTCGCCCGGTTGTAACCGGAACGGTTCGATTCTATGTAAATCCGCTAACTCCGATAAATCCTAAGCCGATCCAGACTGTTGTTCGGGCAACTAGTGGTTCTTGGAAGTTGAGTATTAAAGGAATTCCCGAGGGTGCATGGACAGGTGATATCGGTTTTGTTGATGCCACCGGTACACACGCGGTGAGCAAAACTCCAATCGAATTCGCAATCGGGCAAGCGCTTCCGGTTTCACCGACAGCCACGCCAAAACCAACTCCGGTACCAAGCAAAAAACCTGCATTCGATGGTTGCAAATACCAAATAAAGAATTGATTTCACTTAGCAAATACTCGCTTTGACTTGCCTAACCCGTAGAGTTACCCATTATGAGCCCGGTAAAGAAGATTGGTGCAGGCATAACTCGTACCGATTTAACTATGGCCGATGGCCGCACAATTCGTTACTACGACACCCAAGGACAATTGCGAACCGCAGAAGATAAGCGTCCGCCTGAAGCACAACCTGGTATCGGTGAACTTCGTTTAGATCCATTGGTAAATGAATGGGTAGTAATGGCTGCACATCGCCAAGGCCGAGTCTTCTTACCGCCTAGAGAGCTATGTCCGCTCTGCCCCACCAAAGGTGATCTGCTAACAGAAATTCCCGATTCAAATTATGAAGTTGTTGTATTTGATAACCGCTCACCATCATTGCGTCGCCCCGAAGGTGATTGGGCAATTCCGGATATGGTCGGAACCGAAACGGATCCTGGATCGGCCGCAGGTAAGTGTGAAGTTATAACTTTTACCGATAGCCACGGGAGTTCTTTCGCAGAACTTTCTCCGCATCGCGTACGTGTATTGCTTGAGGCTTGGAAAGATCGCGTGCACGAACTCTCTCAAGAACCATATATTCATCACATCGCGCCCTTTGAAAATCGCGGTGAAGAAGTTGGTGTGACACTCTCTCATCCACACAGCCAGATTTACGCCTACTCTTATCTTCCACCGCGAGTTGAAAAGATGTTGGCTGTTGCGCAATTACATTTTGAAAATACAGGTCGCGTCTTATTTGATGATGTAGTTGCTCGTGAGCTAAAAGATAGCGATCGCATCATTGCAAAGAATGCGCATTGGGTTGCCTTTGTTCCATATGCCGCGCGCTACCCATTTGAAATTCATGTTGCCCCAATGCAACCAGTTGCCGATCTTGCGCAACTCTCCCCCGAACAATCTGATGCTTTTCCAGAAGTTGCACTTGAAGTTATGCGCAGACTCGATGGCGTATTTGGAATTGAAATGGCTTACATCGCCACTTGGCATCAAGCGCCAGTGCGCGAAGGGCGAGATTTATTGCGACTGCATTGGCAGATTACCAGCGTGCGTCGCGCACCTGGAAAGTTAAAGTATTTAGCGGGGAGCGAATCAGCGATGGGCGCTTTTATTATGGATTTAAAGCCCGAACAATCTGCTGGTCAACTGCGTGATGTAGTTATTCCACCGCTGTAACAGAGATAACTTCAACACCGCCGATAGATCCCAGAACTTCTAGCAAATCTGTTGGGTCAGATCCGGGCACCGCAACTGTCACATCATCAAAACCGCGACCGCCTTCAGATTTAACAACTACCAAACCTCTAATATCCCCACCGGCTGCGCCAATAGCAGACGCCAATAGGCCCAGCGAACCAGGTCGATCGGGCAGAGAGATTTGTAATCGAAAGAGTGCCATAGGAAAAGATTACCTTGTCAGATGAAACAAAGACATTTGAGTCCTGGCCTCACTCGTTAATTAAATTGCGGGTGCTGAGCCGAGTGTGACCTTGTAGCTCTTGCTCGATCCATCGGGCAGAGTCAGGACAACGGTAATAACAGCGCCAGGCGCATACGAGCGAATCTTGACTATGGCGGCATCGCGATTTGCAATCTTTACTCCATCAATTGAAGTAATGATTGATCCAACAACTATTCCCGCCTTCTGCGCACCTTCTCCTGGAGTTAAGTCAGCAATTTTGGCTTGATTATCTGTTGTTGAACTTGCGAAAACTACGCCTAATACTGGACGAGTTGATTTACCCGTTGCAATAATTTCATCGATTACTCGTTTGGCTTCATTTATAGGAATTGAGAAACCAAGTCCGATACTTCCGCTTGTGCCACCGGAAGTTAACGTTGCAATTGCTGAATTAACTCCAATAATTCGACCTTGTGAATCAACAAGTGCGCCTCCAGAATTTCCAGGGTTAATTGCTGCATCAGTTTGAATCGCATTTACATATGAAGTGGAATCTGTTGTACCAGTTGTGACTGGGCGATTTAGCGCTGAGATAATTCCTTGCGTAACTGTGTTGGCTAGGCCAAGAGGAGAACCAATGGCTAAGACTTCATCACCAACGCTTACTTTAGATGAGTCGCCAAGGGCAATCACTGGCAAGTTACCTTTTTTCACGGATAGAACCGCGATGTCATACCCGCGATCGCGACCAACTATTGTGGCTGGAAGTTCTGTTCCATCGGCGAATTCAACTTTGATCGAGCCTGATGTAACCGCACTTTCAATTACGTGATTATT
>CAXNDQ010000020.1:0-12989 GCA_964201275.1 Candidatus Planktophila sp.
ACTCGGATCAATTACATCCAAAGTGCCATTTCCATCGACCCATTGACCATCTATATATAACTGAGTGCGCATAAGATGAGCATACTGAAAAGGCAATTAGACGCGCTAGCCGCGGTAACTGAAGGAGTTCGTGTGCCAAAGTCTTGGACAGATGGTGCGCCGCAGCCTGTTGCACTTCAGGATCATGCTCATTTAAAGGATCCGCTTCGCTACAAGATTAAGCGTCGCCTGCTCGGTAATGCGCTCAATCGACATTCGTTAGGCCATCAGCGTTTATCAAAACGGTATGCCTTGGGAATTCTTTCCTCTGACTGTATTTCATCTTCTGCATACGGCAGCGAGCAGATTCTCATCGCTTTGTTGCCAGCGTTTGGTTTGGCGGCATTTGCAATCTTGATGCCGATGACAGCAGTTGTATTAGTAATTCTTTTAATTATCACCCTTTCTTATCGAAATGTGATTGATGTTTACACAAAGACCGGCGGCGCATACATAGTCTCGCGCGATAACTTCGGTCCCGTGGTGGCGCAAATTGCTGCTGTCGCGCTAATTCTTGATTATGTTGTTACGGTAGCAATTCAATCTGCGGCAGGAGTCGCGGCGATTATTTCAACTTTTCCATCACTTTCACCGTGGAAAATTCCAATGATCTTGCTTGTGATCGTTTTACTAACCTACGGAAATCTTCGCGGAGTAAAAGAAGCAGGCAAAGCATTTGCTTTCCCAACTTATTTCTTCGTGGGTTGCATGTTGATCGTATTCGGTATGGGTTTCTGGCGACTCTTCAATGGAACTCTTCCAGTTCTTGCCACAGATCTACCTGGAGCGGTTGAAGTAGGACAAGAGCAAGGACTCTTAACAGCCGCAGCAATCTTTATCTTGTTACGCGCTTTTGCAAATGGTGGTTCTTCACTAACTGGCTTAGAAGCAATATCCGATGGTGTTGCACTCTTTAAAGCACCAGAACACGTAAACGCCAAGCGAACGCTCGTGATTATGAGTTGCATCCTGGGCACACTTGTACTTGGCGTTTCTTACTTTGCACACCACATCCAAGCGATGCCTTATGAATCAGGAACGCCAACAGTTATTTCACAAATCGCTAAAGCTGCTATGGGTGAAGGCGCCTTCGGAAGCTTTATGTTTATTATGGTTCAGCTAGCGACAATGCTTATTCTCTTCGCTGGCGCAAACACTACGTATAGCGCTTTCCCATTGCTCTGTAACTTCGTCGCAAGCGATGGCTATTTGCCTCGTCAATTAACAAAGCGCGGCCACCGTCTTGCTTTCTCGAATGGAATTTTGCTACTCGCCGGCGGTGGAATTGTTCTCGTCTTGATTACCGCTGGTTCGGTTGAACATCTCGTCGCCTTCTACGCCCTAGGTGTATTTACTGGCTTTACATTGGCCGGTTTTGGTATGACAAAGCATTCAATTCGAGTAAAGCCAGATGGTTGGAAGGTTCGAGTCGTAATCAACTCACTTGCTGGTTCTGTTTCTCTCATAATTGTAATTATCTTTTCAATTGTTAAATTCACTCAGGGTGCTTGGTTGGTGTTGTTAGTTGCTCCAATCATGGTCGTCTCATTCTTGCGCTTACGCCGTCAATACACTCGCGAACAAGAAGCGTTATTGGTAAGACAAGAACAAGAGAGAGCTACAACCATTGTTCGCCACAATGTAACCGTCTTGGTTGATAACGTTGATATCGCAACAGTCGGTGCAATTAGATATGCACGAAGCCTTAAGCCACGTAATTTGAGCGCAGTTCACTTTGTAATTGATGATCGTCGTGCAGAAGAGATAAAGAACGCTTGGGCGGCGTCAGATGCCCTAGATGATGTAACCCTTGAACTTATCGACTGTCCGGATCGCCGTCTTGCAAATGCTGCAGTTGATTACGCAATCCGAATGACAGAGAAGAACGATATTGAATTAACTTTGCTACTTCCGCGTCGCTCATACTCAGGTTTCTTAGGGCGACTACTCCACGATCAGACCGCTGAAGAAATTGCTGCACCAATTTCACA
Organism: Candidatus Planktophila sp.; assembly: GCA_964201275.1. Taxonomy (GTDB): domain Bacteria; phylum Actinomycetota; class Actinomycetes; order Nanopelagicales; family Nanopelagicaceae; genus Planktophila. The sequence continues at coordinate 2,031 of CAXNDQ010000020.1, forward strand.
ATTGCAACGAGTTGTTGCAACGATTGTTCCGTTTGACGTAGATCGCATTACATCCGGATCTAATTTGATTGTTCAATCTAAACCGGCCGAGAAGGCCGCACCAGTGAAGAGTGAAAATCAATTTAAAGCTGTTAAAGATATTGTTAAACCAGTAGAACCAATTAGCCACTACGCTGAAAACTTGACGCCGATCGGCAATATTTTATGGAGACAAAGAGCCCAAGTTCAGGGACGGGTTACTGCGATTAAGAGCGCTGCAAAAGGTTCTGCACCGCTTCTCCAAGTAGAAGTTTGGGATGAAACTGGCGGCGTAACTCTGCACTTCTTGGGCCGCCGCGAGATCGCGGGCTTAGAAGTTGGAACGCAAATTCGTGCAGAAGGTATGGTCGGTGAAGAAGATGGTGCGCTAACTATCTTGAATCCTTCTTACCAATTACTAGTTTAAATCAGCGCTGACCCTCAAAGAAATCGCTCAATAGCTTCGCGCATTCTGCTTCACGAATTCCAGCAGTTACATTCATTTTATACAGCGCACGCGGATCTCTAATTACATCCCAAACTGAGCCAACCGCTCCTGCTTTTTCATCCCAAGCACCAAAAATTAGATGAGAGATGCGCGCTTGAGCGATTGCGCCGGCACACATTGCACAAGGTTCCAAGGTGACTATCAAAGTACATCCATCAAGCCGAGAATTTTGTAGGCGATTAGCGGCGCTTCGCAGTGCAACTATTTCGGCGTGTGCCGTTGGATCGTTATTGGCTTCGCGTTCATTTGATCCGCTTCCGATCACCACACCATCTTTATTAATAACAATGGCCCCAACTGGAACATCACCAGTTGATGTAGCTTTCCTTGCAATCGCGATGGCATCGTCCATTAACGATTCCGAAGTTTTCTGAGAAATTCTTATAGCTCCAATAACTCGGCGAATTGATCAGCAAATCCTAGACGGCTTGCAATTGCTTCTAATTGTTCATCAGGAAATAGTTCAGTGTCATCACATAATGCAGAAAGCTCCATTTGATTGACGCCAAGATCAGCCAAAATATCTAGGTGTCCAACCGGTAAAGGTTCATCATCTTCTTCTGGTGAATCTAAATCACAAAGTTCCAGAAAATCCGCTGCGACTTCGTAATCAATTGCGCAAGTAACATCACTTAGAAACATACTTATGTGAGAACCTAAAACTCGGATCACCATAAAGAATTCTTCATCAATTGCCAATAATGCGATTGCGCCGCCATTGGTTTGTTGAGACTTTAGGCGATCAATAATGTGCGGTAAGTCATGTGCGTCAGGTAACAGCGCTAAATTCCAGCGCCCGTCCTCGTGCCACGCAGCAACTGCGATATCTACCTCGTTCACCATTGCATCAGTCACATCCACCATATTCTCACTCATTGGGCGAGATGGAAACCCCTGTAAGGTAGGAGCCATGAAAGTTCACGTCGCCAACCACCCGCTAATTACTCATAAATTGACTGTTCTGCGCGATGAAAAAACCGATTCCCCAACATTTCGCCATCTGGTTGAAGAACTCGTGACCCTGCTCGCCTATGAAGCGACTCGCGACGTGCGCACTGAAAAAGTTTCGATTAAGACTCCGGTGACTACGACAACCGGCTTGAAACTATCTGACCCAAGGCCTGTGGTTGTTCCAATTTTGCGTGCCGGACTCGGAATGTTAGAAGGAATGACGCGCTTAATCCCAACAGCTGAAGTTGGATTTCTCGGAATGGTGCGCGATGAGAAAACTCTAAAGGCGAGCACCTACGCAAATCGCTTACCTGAGGATTTATCTGGGCGCCAATGTTTTGTATTGGATCCGATGTTAGCAACAGGCGGAACTTTGGTTGCAGCAATTAATTTCTTGATCGAACGTGGCGCAGATGACATAACTGCAATTTGTATTCTCTCCGCTCCTGAAGGAATAAAAGTTCTTGAAGATGCCTTTGCAAATTCGGGCGTTCCGATCACACTTGTCACTGGGGCACTTGATGAAAAATTAAACGAACACGGATACATCGTCCCTGGTCTGGGCGATGCCGGTGATCGTCTTTACGGTGTTGTCTAAATGGCATCCACTTCTCCCGGCTACGGAATAACAATTCGCGTTGAAGGCGCTCCTGAACTTCAACCGGTTGCACTTATTACCGCGGCGATCACCGGAGCTGGTGCAACAATTACCGCTCTCGATGTTGTTGAATCTCTATTAGAAAAAGTTGTTATTGACGTAACTTGCGACACGATAGATGTTGATCATGCAGAGGAAATAACCAACGCTCTGACTGCGCACGCCGGTATAACTGTGCGCAAAGTTAGTGATCGAACATTCTTGTTACACCTTGGTGGCAAGTTAGAAGTTCAATCAAAAGTCCCATTAAAAACGCGCGATGATCTCTCTCGCGCTTACACACCAGGTGTAGCCCGCATTTGTCAGGCAATTGTTGAGGATCCTTCTAACGCTCGAAGCCTCACCATGAAGCGTAATACCGTTGCAGTTGTTACAGATGGTTCTGCCGTACTTGGCCTAGGAAATATTGGGCCAGCAGCCGCTCTTCCTGTGATGGAAGGTAAGGCAGCGCTTTTCAAAAGATTTGCTGATGTAGATGCTTGGCCAGTTTGTTTAGATACCCAAGATGTAGATGAGATTGTTCGAACCGTTCAATTAATTGCCCCTGTTTACGGTGGAATTAACTTAGAAGATATCTCGGCCCCGCGCTGTTTTGAAATAGAAGAGCGCTTGCGTGACTTGTTGGATATTCCAGTATTCCATGACGATCAACATGGCACCGCAATTGTTGTTTTGGCCGCTCTAACTAATTCGCTTAAATTGGTAAAGAAAAAGTTAAGCGATATAACGATCGTGATGAGCGGTGCTGGCGCTGCCGGAACAGCAATTGCGCGTCTGCTAACTAAGAGCGGTGCTCAGAGAATTATCGCCTTTGATATTAATGGTTGCGTTACTCCAGGATTTACTGGAAATATTTCAGAGGCAATGAAGGGGGCCGATGTATTCATCGGAGTAAGCGCTCCAAATGTTTTGACTGAAAGCGATGTTGCATCAATGGCTGCTGGCTCGATTGTTTTTGCCTTAGCAAACCCAGATCCAGAGATTGATCCTGTCATTGCCCGTAAATACGCGACCGTTGTTGCCACCGGTCGCAGCGATCAACCAAATCAAATCAATAATGTTTTAGCCTTCCCTGGAATTTTCCGAGGACTCCTGGATGCAAACGCTCATAAAATTACTGATGAGCTTTTAATTGCAGCAGCCGAAGCAATCGCTTCTTGCGTCTCTGCCTCTCAACTAAATGCCTCGTTTATTGTGCCAAGCGTCTTTGACGCGCAAGTGGTGCAAAAAGTTGCAGCGGCAGTAAAAAAGAGCGTTTAAGTGGAGTTAGCCGCATCTTTTGATGCTCAATTGTCTTCACTTGCCCCATTTGTTTTCTACATCGTCGTCGCTGGAATTGTATTTATTGAAACTGGACTTTTGTTCGGCTTCTTTTTACCTGGAGATTCCATCCTATTTAGCGCAGGGCTCGTAGCAGCCGCCCACGGAAATATTAATATTGTCATTTTAGTCACCGCCATTTTTCTAGCAGCATTCTTTGGCGATCAGGTTGGCTTTGTGATCGGCAGAGTGGTTGGTCGTCCGTATTTGGATAAGAAAGAATCTGCAAGAATAAAAAGGATGATTGCAAAATCTGAAGTGTTCTATGAAAAATACGGGTGGTGGGCTGTTGTGATTGCTCGCTACTTCCCTTGGATTCGCACATTCGTTCCGCCGATTGCGGGTGCAGCCAAGATGAATTACTACAAGTTCTTATCCGCTAACGCATTGGGAGCGTTTCTTTGGGGGGTCGGAATTACGCTTGCTGGTTACTACGCAGCGACCGTTCCTTGGGTGAAAAGTTCTTCATACGCAATTGCTGCGTTTTTTATCACTGCTTCTTTAATTTCAGCTTTGGTAAATTTCCGACGCCGCCAACGATAACTCCGAGATAGGTCATAACAATTCCTGTTACGAGGTAAGTGCTGATCTGAACACCTTGTGTCGGTGAGTAGAGATCAATAAGTAAAGATCCAACAAGTTGTCCGCCAACACTAATCAAAGTAAATGTCAGTACGCCTAAGTGCTGAACAATTGTTGATGTAAAGGCGATATAGATAACGCCGATCGTTCCGCCCATATACATCCACCAAGGGCCTGAAGGTAAAGCAACAATCTCTGTGCGATTAATCAATACGCCAATCGCTAAGAAGATAAATAGAAATGTAGTTCCCATAATGAAGTTAAGCCAAGATGTAGCAAAGCTCTGATGTGTACTTTCATTTATCTGACCATTTAGCGCTCGTTGCACTCCGACTATTGCGCCGGCAAAACAACCGAAAATCACAGCAAAAAGCGATAAATTCTCTGCTTCTATCCGATCCAGCACGGAAACGAGTACCGCTAGAACGGTTACTCCCGCGGCGGCGACTCTTCTTACGGTTATCTCTTTTTTGCCACCACCTGTTAAGCCGATTCGATCAACAATCAAAGATGCGGCAGTCTGTCCCGCAATCGACGCAACTGAATAGATTGCAACTCCGATTATCGGAACGATCTGCGTTTGAACCGCCACAAAACTTCCACCGAGCATCCCGGCAAAGAGTGTCCACACTGGAATTTCTTTACGGCTAATTGCGCCTTTTAAATTCTTCATTCCATTGCGTATTGCAGGAGTAAAAAGTGAAATTAACGAAATAATTAAGAGCCCTGATCCAAAGGAAACGAGGGCAGCTTCAATTGGATTTCCCATTCGATGCGAGAGCTCACCATTTGCGCGCGCTTGCATCGCAATCAACAGCCCAGAAATAGCTGCCAAAAAATTTAGCTTGGAATTACTTTTGCTCACTATGGATGAGTGCCGGTGAACTCTCGCTTATCGGCGATCCAGTCCATGAGCGCAAATAACACACCAGAGACCACGAATGTTAGGTGGATGGCAATTCTCCAAATGGTGCCCTCGCCAACTTCAGCTTCTCCGGCTAATTCAATGAAATCTTTCAAGAGTTCGATTACAGAAATAGCAACTAGCGAACCAATCAACTTTATCTTTAGCCCGCTGAAATCGATCGTGCCCATCCAGTGTGGACGATCTTTAGACTCCAATGCGATATCTATGCGAGATACAAAGTTTTCATATCCAGCGAAGATGACCATCAGAATAAGGTTTGCGAGCAAAGTTAAATCAAGAAGTGCAAGCAAGGAGAGCGTGAACTCACTCGCACTCATGTCAGGAGTCTTTTCAGCTAAATGCCAAAACTCAATAACGAAGCGATATGCCAGAAGAACTAGCGCTCCAACGAGCCCGAGATATAACGGAGCAAGTAAGAAGCGGCTGCGAAAGAGTATTCCCTCGACAATATGTGAAATTTGGCTCATACCGATATTTTAACTCAATCGCCTAGTTGATCTGTGATTTCTAGCCATTCTTCTTCTCGAGTGTTTAACTCTGTGCGTTGATTTTCAATTTCCTCGTTAATTCTTAGTAACTCAGCCGGATCAAATGCCGCATTTTCTTGCGCGACTTCTAGCTCTGCAATCTTCTCCTTAGATTTCTGAATTTGTCTCTCGACGCGCACGAAATCCTTTTTGAGTTGGCGTTGTTCTGCAGCTGAGGAAGCTCCCTTTGGTTTTGCATCAGAATTAGGCTGCACAAGGGAAGCTTCTCGTTGTTCTAAATACTGATCAACTCCCCGAGGTAAATCCCTTAATGATTTATCTCCGAGTAATCCAACAAATCGGTCGCAGACTCGTTCGAGAAAATATCTATCGTGTGAGATGACAACCAGGGTTCCGCCGTAGCTATCAAGTAAATCTTCGAGTTCAGTTAACGTTTCAATATCAAAATCATTCGTTGGCTCATCTAATAACAAAACATTTGGTGAATCCATTAACAATCGAGTTAATTGCAACCTGCGCTTCTCGCCGCCGGATAGATCACCCACTGGCGTCCATTGTGAATCTTTATCAAAGCCTAAGCGTTCGCAGAGTTGCGAAGCCGAAAGCGACTTACCGTTCCCGAGTTCTATATGTGCAGCAACCTTTTCAACCGCTTCCAGAACACGCCATTCTGGATTCAACTCATCCAAATGCTGAGTTAGAAAGGCAGCCTTCACAGTTATTCCGGTGGTGAGCTTTCCAGCGAAAGGCTGTAATTCACCAGCCAGCGTGCGCATAAGCGTTGTCTTACCGGATCCATTGATTCCAACAATTCCAATGCGATCTCCGGGACCTATATTCCAGTAAAGATCATCAATCAACTCTTTTTCACCCGCACGTATCTGTAAATGATTTGCTTCATAAACAGTATTTCCCAAACGATTGCGGGCAAATTTCAATAACTCGCCTTGGTCTCGGGGCGCTGGTTCTTCAGCAATCAATACATTTGCAGCATCCACGCGAAATTTAGGCTTTGTAGTTCTAGCTGGTGCACCTCTGCGCAACCACGCAAGTTCTTTGCGGATTAGATTATTTCTTCTGGCATCCATTGCACTTGCCTGGCGTGCGCGTTCTGCTTTAGCTAAAACAAATGCGGAATAACCTCCGTCATATTCTTCAACCTTGCCACCGACAACTTCCCAGGTGCGATCAGTGACGGCATCTAGAAACCATCTATCGTGTGTAATAACTAAAACAGCCAGAGATTTGCGGCTATTTAAATGGGAGGCAAGCCATGCCACGCCTTCAACATCAAGATGGTTTGTTGGCTCATCCAACAAAATTAAGTCGAGTTCATCAATTAATAATTTAGCCAAGCCGACTCTTCGTTTTTCACCGCCAGATAAAGTTGAGAATTTTCTTTCAAATAGATGGTCATCAAATCCACCAAATAGACCTGTAAAAACTTCTCTAATTCCGGAATCGCTTGCCCACTCGTGTTTAGCTCTATCTCCAATTACGACATCACCTACTGTTGAATTTGGATCAGCTTTATCAACTTGTGAAAGTAAGCCAATTTTCACTGAATTTGCTTTAGTTACTCTGCCTTGATCTGGACTTTCAATCGCAGCAATTACTTTCATTAGCGTGCTTTTTCCAGAACCGTTGCGCCCAACAATTCCAATTCGATCACCTTCTGAAACGCCGAGTGAAACTCTTTCAAGCAGCGCTCTAATATCAAAGGCCTTACTGACCTCTTCGATATTGACAAGATTGCGCGCCACGATGGGAGAGCGTACCTTTCAACCATGAAAGCCACCGACCGCCAATTTGCACTAGATCTAGATGCTCGCGATCCTTTGGCCCGTTTCCGCTCTAAATTTGTTATCAGCGATCCCAATATTTGCTATCTAGATGGAAATTCTTTAGGACGACTCCCCCTTTCTACAATCGAGGCTGTTAATTCATTTATGAAAGATGAGTGGGGCCCCGAGGTAGTAACCGGATGGGGGCACTGGGTAGATGAGGCGCAACCAATCGGGGATTTAATAGGACGCGCCACTCTTGGCGCTGCGGCGGGCCAAGTTTTGGCGTGCGACACAACATCAGTAAATTTTTATCAATTAGCGCTAGCAGCTATTAGCGCACGCCCTGGGCGCAAAACGATAATCACGGATGCGGCAAATTTTCCAACAGATCGTTACATCTTGGACGGAATTGCAAAACAGTTAGGTCTAAAGCTAGTAATAATCGATAACGAATCTCCCGGCTCAGCAGAACATGAGCGAATAACACCTGAAATCCTTGCGCCTTACTTAAATGAAGATGTCGCGCTAGTTACCTTGGAAGTTATTCAATATCGATCTGGTGCTCGCAACGACATTAAATCTCTCACTGACTTGGTTCGCAAACACGGCGCCTTTATGTTGTGGGATGCCAGCCACGCGGTCGGCGCTATCGAAATGGACTTCGATAAAAATGGCGTTGATATCGCAGTCGGATGCACATATAAATATGGAAATTCTGGCCCTGGCGCACCCGCTTGGCTCTATGTAAATAAAAAAGTACAGGCCGAGTTGCAGGTTCCAATTCAGGGTTGGTTTTCACAAGGCGATCAATTTGCAATGGGTGCGGATTTTGAAAGAGCAGAAGGTATTCGTGGTTTTCAAATTGCTAGCCCTTCATTAATCGGATTGCGTTGCATTAAGAGCGCATTTTCAATGATTGAAGAGGCGGGAATTGGTGCGATATCTGAAAAGGCAGCGATTGGAACTGAAATGATGATTCAGTTATACGATGCTTGGCTCGCAGAACTTGGATTCACTTTGTTAACATCACGAAATCCCCAAGAGCGCGGCGGTCATATTTCTCTAGGCCATCCTGATGCGGCACGCATCTGCGTTGCGCTACGAGAATATGCCGACGTTATTCCAGATTATCGAACACCAAATTCAATAAGACTAGCGATTGCACCGCTTCCTACTTCTTATGTTGAAGTTTGGGATGGTTTTGCGCGCATCCGCGACCTTGTTGCTTCTCGGCAATACGAGAAGATTGAGAAAACTGATTCGAGGGTCACATGAGCGAAAAAGAATTCGATTCCGCACTTACTTACACTTCTTATCTAGCAATAGATAAGTTACTTGAATTACAGAACCCTTTATCCGATGGCCCAGAACACGATGAAATGCTCTTTATTATCATCCACCAGAGTTACGAACTCTGGTTTAAACAATTAATCCACGAATTTAACGAAGCAGGTAAGGCTCTTGAATCGGGCGACACCCACAGATCGCTGGCCATTCTCGGACGGATTCGCACAATACTTAAAGTTTGTGTGACCCAGGTAGATATTTTAGAGACGATGACTCCATTGCAATTTAACGCTTTCCGCGGGTATCTCTCCTCTTCAAGTGGTTTCCAATCCGCCCAATTTAGAAAGGTTGAAGCGCTGCTGGGACGCAGAGATTCAAAGATGGCCGCGCATCTTCCTTTAGATGTTCAGGCAGAAATTAATGAGATCGCCTCACGTAATTCGATCTGGGATTCAACACTGGCTTATCTTTCAAAGCGTGGCCATAAGATCCCCGTTGAAATTTTAAATCGTGACAAATCAACTCATTACCAATCAGATCCAAGGGTTATAGAAGCTTTACTAGAAGTTCATCGCAGCGATCCTGAGTCAGCAATGGTCTGTGAAAGGCTGATGGATATCGATGAAGGTTTGCAAGAGTGGCGCTACCGTCATGTAAAAATGGTGGAGCGCACGATCGGGCAGAAAACTGGCACTGGTGGTTCTGATGGAGTTAAGTACTTAGCGAGTACTTTATTTAATCCAGTTTTTAAAGATCTTTGGGATATCCGCTCGCAGTTTTAAATTCTTCCGGTGTAGTACAAAAATAGAATAATTAGTATCGATAGAACTGCAGCACCAGCAATAAGTGCAAACTGAAGCCACTTCGGTATTCCAGCTTTATCGGCAGCTTTCTGCGCATAAGTTCTTGTAGTGACCATAACTCTAGAGGCCCACGCAAATTCAGTTGCCAAAATACCAAGTCCTGCAATCACGATTAAAACTCCTGGGCCAGGAGCAACTAAAGCGATTGCACCTAAAACAGTTACTGTCCCGCCCACAATTCCGATGACTGCGCGCCAGAATAAACGTCCGGCTTTTGTCTTTTTAATCCAAGTTCTAATTCTCATTTTTTCTTTTCTATAAGTTTCATATTTAGGGCAAGTTTATTCGGACACGCCCGAACTTCTCGCATAAAAAGGGGTGGGGGTTGCAACTTTTTTTGACTTCAGAGATACTTACGGGGCATTCGAAAGAATGAAAAGGATCGGGAGAGTACTTCTCAAACGAGTTTCTAAATCAGAAACCTTTGCCGTACAGCTTTAAAATGATTACACAATCGCATCACGCGGAAACTTTTAGATCAGTACCAGTAACATCCACGCCGATATCGCCTGAGAAAGTAGCCTCTTTACTGGCCTCAGAATGGCAACTATTTACTAAAAACACCAAGGGTTCAGCAACTGAGAGCGCACGCTCAATGAAGTCGCTCCCTCTCGGAGTTACCTCCAGCTTCCAGCACTGGGATCCATATCCAATCTCAATTGTCTCCGCTAAAGGCGCGTGGATGACAGATGTAGATGGCCGCGAACTGCTCGACCTTTCCATGGGATTTGGCGCAATGCTCGCCGGACACTTAAACCCAGTTGTTGTAGAAGAAGCCAAAGCAGCCCTTGATACTGGAATGCTCTTTGTAACCCCATCTCCTATTTCAACTGATGCCGCAGAACGAATCTGCCGTCGCTTCGGAATAGACCAAGTTCGATTTACAAATTCAGGTACTGAATCAACTATGTACGCAGTGCGAACTGCACGATCTGCTAGTGGCAAGAGCGACATTGTTAAAATTGAAGGCGGTTACCACGGTAGCTACGATCCATTCGTAGTATCGGCAAAACCTAAAGTTGAATATGCCGGTGATGCAGATTTCCCAACGCCAGTAGCAGATTCAAACCTAGTAGCCGGAAATGTTTTTGTGGTTCCTTACAACAACGCCGATTCTCTAGAAGCAATTTTCGAAAAGCATTCTTCAACGATTGCTTGCTTCATTGTTGAGCCAGTTCTTGAAAATATAGGAATCGTTCTTCCTGATGCAGGCTATCTGGAACGCGTTCGTGAACTCTGCGATCAATACGGAATCATATTAATTTTTGATGAAGTAAAAACCGGCCTTACCGCTGGACATCAAGGTGCAGCACAAAGACTTGGTGTTAAACCAGATTTAATCACCCTTGCTAAATCAATCGGTGGTGGACTCACACTTGCTGCTTTTGGTGGCAAGCAAAAGTACATGGATTATGTAACTAACGGAAAAATGGCCCACTTCGGTACATTTAACGGAAATCCATTAGCCATGGCAGGTGTTCGCGCCGTAGATAAAATCTGTAATGCAGAGACTTTGGCTGCAGCCGAAGCACTAAACCAACAAGCGCTAGAGCGAATTTCTGCAATCAT
>CAXNDQ010000021.1:0-12916 GCA_964201275.1 Candidatus Planktophila sp.
ATCGGATGCAGAGCGATCTCGCTGGCTCACTTCCCGGATTCGTAGATGAGCTAGCCGAAAAGAGCGCTCCAGAATTTACCCGCAATATTTCGGGGCAAGAGTACAAAGCAAAGATAGCGTTGGCTAAAGAGGAAATTTTGGCAGGTGAAGCATTTCAAATAGTTCTTTCACAGCGTTTTGCTATGGAGTGCAGTGCAGATGCGCTAGATGTTTATCGCATGTTGCGCCTACATAATCCCAGCCCATATATGTACCTATTTAGATTTACAGATGGCGTTGAAGTTGTCGGTTCTAGCCCAGAAGCACTGGTCAAAGTCACCGGCAAAGAAGTGATGGTCCATCCGATTGCTGGTACCCGCAAAAGATCAGATTCAGCAGAAGAAGATCATCGCCTAGGTGAAGAGTTGCTGGCAGATCCGAAAGAGCGTGCCGAGCATTTGATGTTGGTAGATCTTGGACGAAATGATCTTGGGCGAATTTGCACTCCCGGAAGTGTTGAAGTTATCGACTTTATGCATATTGAACGTTACTCACACGTGATGCATATCGTCTCAACTGTCATTGGAGAACTATCTGAAAAATCATCACCTGTTGACGCGCTCTTTGCAGTTTTCCCAGCAGGAACACTTTCCGGCGCTCCAAAGCCACGTGCAATGGAGATTATTGAAACGCTAGAACCAACGCGTCGCGGTTTATATGGTGGTGCAATCGGCTACTTAGACTTCACCGGCAACATTGATACCTGTATTGCAATCCGTACCGCACTCATTCATAAAGGCACGGCATATGTTCAAGCAGGCGCGGGGGTCGTAGCCGATTCAGATCCGGAATCGGAAAATCAAGAGTGCCTTAACAAAGCCGCAGCTGTTTTAGGTGCGATTGGCGCGGCCAATAAGTTATCTACTCGAGTGAAAGTTTCCTAAATGTCAGATTTTGCTCCGGTGCTATTTTCACTTGTAGTAATTCTCTTGCTGGTCTTTCTAATTTCGCGTCGCTTCAATATCTCCTCACGTTATGAGCGCAAACCAAAAGTACATACCCCTTGGAGCGCCCTCGATAATGGAATTGATCCATCTAAGGATGGTGGCGAAAAGTGAGCGTATTGGATTCGATCATTGAAGGCGTGCGCGAAGATTTAGCAAAGAGACGCAGATCCTTAGGCGAGTTACACGAGCAAATGTCTCAAGCAGCGCCACCTTTGGATGCGCATGCGGTGCTAAAAGGTGATGCAATGAAAGTGATCGCCGAAGTTAAGCGATCATCTCCAAGTAAGGGTGAACTCTCCGCCATTACAGATCCAGCAGCACTCGCTGAGCACTATGAGAACGCCGGTGCCAGTGTAATTAGCGTGTTAACAGAAGAGCGAAGGTTTAAGGGATCGCTCGCAGATTTAACTGCAGTGCGCGCCAGAGTATCTATCCCAATTCTTCGTAAAGACTTTATGGTTGATGAGTATCAATTCTTTGAAGCGCGTGCACACGGTGCCGATATGGTGCTTTTAATCGTCGCCGCTTTAGCGAAGAGCCAATTGCGAGATTTCTATGATCTGGCAACAGAGATGGGTATGGCGGCGCTAATTGAAGTCCACACTGCTGATGAATTAGAGCGGGCCATGGAAATTACTCCGCGCATCATCGGAGTCAATTCTCGAAACTTGAAAACGCTGGAAGTTAGTCCAGCAGCCTTTGCTGAGTTGATTCCAAGGATTCCAAACGAGGTTATCCGAGTAGCAGAATCAGGAATCAGTTGCCGCGCCGATGTGGAGTTTGCGCAAAGCCACGGTGCTGACGCCATATTGGTGGGTGAAGCCCTTGTCACATCTGCAGACGCGAATTTGGCAATGCGCTCCTTATTGGGTCAAGGGTAGGCTTTAACTATGTCGATTTCTGAGCGCGAGGATCTCTCCGCCATATTGGGCCACTTCGGTCCTTACGGGGGACGTTTTGTTCCGGAAGCGCTGATCGGTGCCCTTGAAGAGTTAGAAGAAGCACATCGCACTTCACAACTCGACCCTTCGTTTGTATCTGAACTTGCCGAACTTCACCGCACATATACCGGTCGTCCAAGCATCATCACCGAAGCTAAACGTTTTGCAGAGCACGCAGGTGGAGCGCGCATAATTTTAAAGCGCGAAGATCTCAATCACACCGGAAGTCACAAGATAAATAACGTACTCGGTCAAGCCTTGCTCACCAAGCGAATGGGTAAGAAGCGAATCATTGCCGAAACCGGAGCAGGCCAACACGGAGTTGCATCAGCCACTGCAGCAGCTCTTATGGGCTTGGAATGCGTTGTTTATATGGGCGAAGAAGATACAAAGCGTCAAGCGCTAAATGTTGCGCGAATGAAATTGTTAGGCGCTGAAGTTGTTCCAGTTACTTCGGGATCACGCACTCTAAAAGATGCCATTAACGAAGCGATGCGCGACTGGGTAACAAATGTCGAAACTACACATTACTTATTGGGAACCGTAGCTGGACCTCATCCCTTCCCAACAATGGTTAGAGACTTTCACAAAATTATTGGTGAAGAAACGCGTGCGCAAGTTCTAGAACTTACTGGCCGACTTCCAGATGCGGTTCTCGCATGTGTGGGCGGTGGATCTAATGCAATTGGCATCTTCCACCGTTTTATTTCGGATCCCACCGTTCGCTTAATCGGTCTTGAGGCCGGTGGAGATGGAGTAGAAACTGGTCGCCATGCCGCAACAATTACTGGCGGAACTCCGGGTGTTCTGCACGGAACTCGCTCATATGTTTTGCAAGATAAAAACGGGCAGACTGTTGAGTCGCATTCAATTTCTGCAGGCCTTGATTACCCTGGCGTCGGACCAGAGCACGCATACCTTCACGATATTGGTCGCGCCGAATATCGCGCAATCACAGATGATCAAGCGATGCACGCGTTTGCGCTCTTATCAAAGACAGAAGGAATTATTCCAGCCATTGAAACCGCACACGCGCTAGCAGGTGCGATGCAGGTTGGTAATGAACTTGGGAAAGATGCAATTATCGTGATAAACCTGTCAGGCCGCGGAGATAAAGATGTGCAGACTGCCGCAAGTTACTTTGGAATTCCCCTCGATTAATGACCGCTTTAGATCAACTCTTTGTAAAAGTTCGTGCTGAAAATCGTGCAGCGCTAATTGCTTACATACCAGCAGGCTTTCCATCTCAAGCAGGATGCCATCGTGTAATTGCTGCCTTCATTGCCGGGGGAGTAGATGCTATTGAAATTGGTTATCCATATAGCGATCCCGTTATGGATGGACCAACCATTCAAGCCGCTGCAGTTACATCTCTTGCAAACGGGACAGGTGCGGAAGAAGTTTTAGAAGCGCTAAAAATCGCAAGTGCTTCTGTACCAGCGGTAGTAATGACTTACTGGAATCCCATTGAGCGTTTTGGCGTAGACAAATTTGCCGCCGCGATCGCTGCCAATGGCGGATCAGGTGTGATCACTCCAGATTTAACCATCGAAGAGTCGGTAGGTTGGATTAGCGCAACGAAGGCTTCTTCGATTAATCCGATATACGTTGTAGCCCCAAGTACAAAGGATGCGCGATTAGCGCAAGTGACTTCCAAATGCGGAGGGTTTGTTTACGCTGCATCTTTGATGGGAGTAACAGGAGCGCGAACATCGGTCTCATCAGGTGCTGGTGATCTCGTTGCGCGGGTGCGCAAGACTACCGATCTTCCAATCGCGGTTGGTTTAGGTGTATCAACGCGCGAACAAGCCAAGGGCGTTGCCGCCTATGCCGATGGAGTTATAGTTGGTTCAGCATTTATTAAAGCGATCCAAGATGCTCCAAGTGAAGATGCAGGACTTAATGCAGTTACTGAACTAGCGAGAGAATTAGCTAAGGGAGTGCGTGAGGGACGATGAAAGAGAAATTTGTAGTTTTGCAACCTTGGATTGGATTGGTAGCGCGGCTGATTTTGGGTGGCGTTCTCTTTCTCGCTGGATTTTTAAAAGTTGATGAGCCAGATAAATCACAAATGGCGGTTCGTGCTTATGAAATGCTCCCAATCTCGATAGCGAATTTGCTCGGTCTGGTGCTTCCATTTGTAGAGGTTGCAATTGGCGCACTTTTGATTTTGGGATCCCTAACGCGGTTTATGGCTGCACTTGGTGGATTCACAATGGTCATCTTCATCATCGCAATCGCGCAAGCCTGGGCTAGAGGCCTCAATATTGATTGCGGCTGCTTCGGCGGGGGAGGCACAGTGGCTCCGGGTGAAACCAAGTATTTACAGGAAATTCTCAGGGATTTAGGGCTGGTATTTCTCGCAATCTATTTAATTCGCTACCCTTTAACCAAGTTTTCATTAGATAAAAACTCGACCAACAAACCCTCACAGGAAGATGTGGAATAAGAATGGCGCAGGCAAAGAACTCAAAAGGCGGAAAAGATAACTTCACCCGCAACTTAGTAATTGCTGTAGTAATCGGCGTAGTTCTAATCATGCTAGTTCCCACGATTCTTTCAAAACAGACAGATACCAGCGCTGCCGTTCCTTCCAGTGTTTCAGTTGAAGATGGTTACGGAATGGTCTTCAACAAGGAATTACAAGATGTACCTTTTATTGAAATTTACGAAGATTTTCAGTGCCCAGCCTGCGCGCGTTTTGAGGCGATAGTTGGTGAATACGTTGAAGATTTGATTAACACCAAAAAAGCAAAGGTGGCATACCACCCGTTGTCTTTCCTCGGCCCTGAATCACAATTAGCAGCCAATGCCGCGGGATGCGCTGCAGATGAAGGTAAGTTTATTCAATTCCATAAACTGCTCTATGCAAACCAACCTTCTGAAAATTCTGGAGCATGGAGTGCGGGCTACTTCTCAACTTTGAGCCTAGGTTTAGGAATTCAAAGTAAGGATTTCGACAAGTGTATTGCTAATAATGAATACAAAGGCTGGGTTACGAATGTTGCCAATGAAGGCGCTAAACGCAATATAAATTCAACTCCCACAGTATTCATAAATGGAAAAGAGATTGATCGCAATACGGCCTACAACAGCCTGGGCGATTTCATGCTCGCTGTTTCTAAAGCTTAAGCAAAAGCTGAAAGATGCGTAGCTCGATACCGACTCCGACTCTGTCGCAGATCGATATCGGTCCATTCAGCTTTCACATCTATGCCCTTTGCATAATTGCTGGAATCGCCATCGCCATCTGGTTAGGCGATAGAAGGCTACGTAGTTACGGAAATTCGACAGGCATAGATTTAACCGGAGTTGTATCAGAAGTTGCAGTTATTGCAGTTCCGGCTGGAATCATCGGTGGGCGCCTCTACCACGTGGTCACAACACCGGAGTTGTATTTTGGTAGCGGTGGAGACCTTTTATCTATTTTAAAAATCTGGCAAGGTGGATTGGGAATTTGGGGTGCAATATCTCTCGGCGTCCTGGGTGCGTTGATTAGCTATCGACGCATTGCAAAAGAGAAGACGTTGCCATCTTTCGGAGTCTTTTTAGATGCGCTTGCACCCGGACTTTTATTGGCGCAAGCAATCGGTCGTTTTGGAAATTGGTTTAACGCCGAATTATTTGGCAGACCGTTGGATACTTGGTGGGCGCTAGAAATTCCTTATAAATTTAGACCCCGGGGTTATGGGCTTTTTGAAACTTTTCACCCCACATTTTTATACGAAGCGCTATGGACAACACTTCTGGCTGTTCTCTTGATTAAATTTGGCAAAAAATGGCGAGATGGATCAATCTTCTACTTATACATAGCCGGATATTCTGGAGCTAGATTCTTTATCGAAGGATTACGAATCGACTCCGCTCAGGATGTCTTGGGACTAAGGCTCAATCAATGGACCAGCATATTTATATTCATTCTCGGGATGGTTCTTTTCTACAGAAATCAAGGTAAGAAGAAAGTCTAAAGATCACCTCAAATTTAATGGCGATCAGGTAGGCTCGCTATATGGCTCTAGAGGATGTCTATCAGCGAAACCTCCACCACCGCACTCATCGTGCTGGTTGGTTGCGCGCTGCAGTTCTCGGTGCAAATGATGGTCTAGTTTCCACAGCCTCCTTGATGATCGGTGTAACCGCAGCGAAAGTCGGCGGCGCTGATGCACAAGGTTTTCTAATCACAGCTGGTGCTGCCGGAATTGTGGCGGGTGCGATGTCTATGGCTGTTGGCGAATATGTCTCTGTCCGATCTCAGAACGATATTGAAGAATCTGATCGATTGCTAGAAATCGAACACTTAGCAGTAGATCCAGAGTCAGAGCTATTGGAGTTACAAGAAATTTATATGAAGCGCGGTCTTTCGCCAGCGTTAGCGATGGAAGTGGCAACTGCGATGCATGCGCGCGATCCGCTCGAAGCACACCTTCGTGATGAACTCGGTCAGCATCCGCACACAAAGGCGCGACCCGTACAAGCAGCCATTGCATCTGCAGCAGCATTTACATCTGGTGGCTTAATTCCGTTTGCGGGAGCCTTTGCACCAACCACCGGAACCGTGGCGATGAGCATTGTCGGGTTCACGCTGGTTGGCCTACTTGTCACAGGAGTTATCAGCGCCAAAATCGCAGGCTCAAAGATTTTCACCCCAACGCTTAGAGTGGTGATTGGTGGCTGTATCGGCATGGCGATCACCGCTGGTATTGGACGACTTCTCCACGTGAGCGGGATTTAAAGCTTCTACTCTTCTTGGGCGTGCCAAATTGCCCTAATCCTTGCTACCCTTTTGCTTCATCTACGACTAAGTCGTTGATGTTTTTTGGGCCAATGTTGTCCCTTTAGATTTTTAAGTGTGGACAACAGGAGTGTGAATCAGATGGCCCTTCCATCTAATTACCCATCACGTCTTGGTCTTTACGACCCAGCAAACGAGCATGATGCGTGCGGTGTTGCGATGGTGGCCACTCTAAAAAAAGTAGCAACACACGAAATTGTTGAAAAAGCGTTAACTGCCCTACGCAATTTAGAACATCGTGGCGCATCCGGTGCAGAACCGGATAGCGGTGATGGCGCAGGAATCCTGATTCGTGTTCCAGATGCTTTCTATCGCGCAGTTGTTGAATTTGATCTACCACCCGCAGATTCATATGCGACGGGTATCGCATTTATCGCACAGGGTGCAGAAGTCCGCAGCGAGATCGCAAAAATTGCCAAAGAGGAAGGCATAAAAGTTTTGGGTTGGCGTGAACTACCAATTAACGCAACTTCTCTTGGTAAAACTGCTGTATCTGTTATGCCAAAGTTTGAGCAGATTTTTATTTCTGGAATGAAAAATGAAACTGGTATCGCACTCGATCGATTAGCTTTCTGTTTGCGCAAGCGTGCTGAGCACTCGCTTGATCTTTACTTCCCTTCACTTTCATCACAGACTATTGTTTACAAAGGAATGCTCACCACTGGGCAGTTGGAAGAATTCTTCCCAGATCTAAGTGATCAACGCGTTGTTTCTCCATTGGCCCTTGTCCACTCGCGCTTTTCCACAAATACATTTCCTTCTTGGCCCCTAGCCCACCCGTATCGCTTTATCGCCCACAACGGAGAAATCAATACCGTAAAAGGAAATCGCAACTGGATGCGCGCCCGAGAATCACTACTTGCAAGTGAATTAATTCCCGGAGATCTAGGCCGCCTTTTTCCGATAGTAGAAATGTCAGGTAGCGATTCCGCATCCTTCGATGAAGTTCTTGAGTTGCTATATCTTGGTGGACGTTCATTGCCACACGCAGTTTTAATGATGATCCCGGAAGCGTGGGAGAACCACGCAACGATGTCGCAAAAGCGCCGCGATTTTTACGCATTCCACGCATCTTTAATGGAACCTTGGGATGGTCCAGCTTGTGTGACATTTACCGATGGACATCAAGTAGGAGCGGTGTTGGATCGAAATGGGCTTCGTCCTTCACGTTTTTGGGTTACAGATGACGGACTAGTAGTCCTCGCATCCGAAGTTGGAGTTTTAGATTTCCCAGCGGAAAAGATTGTTCGCAAAGGTCGCTTGCAGCCAGGCAAGATGTTCTTAGTTGATATCGAAGCCGGTCGCATCATTGAAGATGATGAGATAAAGGATTTACTTGCCGATAGCGCACCATATGGTGAATGGATCAATGCAGGCATGATGAAGTTAAGCGATCTGCCTTCACGCGAACATATCGTTTACCCACACTCATCTGTTGTACGTCGCCAACGCGCCTTTGGCTATACCGAAGAAGAGATTCGAATTTTGCTAACTCCTATGGCCAAGAACGGAATGGAAGCCCTTGGTTCCATGGGAACTGATTCGCCCATCGCAGCGCTATCTGAAAAGCCACGTCTGCTCTTTGATTACTTCTCGCAACTTTTCGCCCAAGTAACAAACCCACCACTCGATGCAATTCGTGAAGAATTAGTTACAAGTTTGGCTGGCTCGATCGGCCCTGAACATAATCTCCTAGATCCCGGACCAGAATCTTGCCGACAAATTTCACTTCCTTTCCCTGTTATTGATAACGATGAACTTGCCAAGATAATTCACGTAAATGCCGATGGGGATTACCCAGAATTGGAAAGCTATGTAGTTCGCGGACTTTTCCCGGTGACAGGTGATGGCAACACGCTACATACTCGCCTTGAAGAAATTAAGCGTGAAGTATCTGATGCCATCGCTACAGGTGCGCACATTATTGTTCTTTCAGATCGTAATGGAGACGCTGAAGATACGCCGATCCCATCTCTCTTATTGACTGCTGCAGTTCACCACCACTTGATTCGCGAAAAGACGCGCACCAAAGTTGGGTTAGTTGTTGAAGCAGGAGATGTCCGCGAAGTTCATCACGTTGCACTTCTAATTGGATATGGCGCAGCGGCGGTTAATCCATATTTGGCGATGGAATCTGCTGAAGATTTAGTTCTGCAAGGCGTTATCACTGGTATCACTCCTGAAAAAGCAGTACGCAATGTGATCAAGAGCCTTGGGAAAGGCGTCTTGAAGGTAATGTCCAAGATGGGTATTTCAACTATTGCTTCTTACACTGGCGCTCAAGTATTTGAAGCGATCGGCTTATCGCAAGAAGTTGTGGACGAATACTTCGTTGGTACAACATCGCGCCTAGGCGGGATTAGCTTGGATGTTATTGCCGAAGAAACTATCGCGCGCCATCTCATTGCATACCCAGTCGGGGGAGAGATTCCAGGCACTAAGCGTCTACCAATCGGTGGTGAATACCAATGGCGTCGCGACGGCGAACCACATCTATTTAATCCTGAAACTGTATTCACTTTGCAACATTCCACGCGTTCTAAGCGCTATGACATATTTAAGCGTTACACCAGCAAGGTGGATACTCAAAGCAAAGAGCTGATGACCCTGCGCGGACTCTTCACCTTTAAAGAAGGAGAGCGGCCGGCTATTTCAATTGATGATGTAGAGCCAATCTCAGAGATCGTAAAGCGTTTCTCAACTGGCGCGATGTCTTACGGTTCAATTTCGCAAGAAGCACATGAAACTTTAGCGATTGCTATGAACCGACTCGGCGGAAAATCCAACACCGGTGAAGGTGGGGAAGACCCAACTCGAACTATTCCGATGGCAAATGGAGACTCTAAGCGCAGCGCAATCAAACAAGTTGCGAGCGGTCGATTTGGCGTCACCAGTGATTACCTAGTTAACGCTGATGATATTCAGATAAAAATTGCGCAGGGTGCAAAAC
This sequence comes from Candidatus Planktophila sp., assembly GCA_964201275.1. GTDB lineage: Bacteria > Actinomycetota > Actinomycetes > Nanopelagicales > Nanopelagicaceae > Planktophila. The sequence goes on from CAXNDQ010000021.1 coordinate 9,670, forward strand.
CTGGCGAAGGCGGGCAACTACCTGGAAATAAGGTTTATCCGTGGATCGCCAAAGTGCGTTACTCAACTCCTGGTGTTGGTTTGATTTCTCCGCCACCGCATCACGACATTTATTCAATTGAGGATCTTGCGCAGTTGATTCACGATTTGAAGAATGCAAATAAGAATGCACGCATTCACGTCAAGTTAGTTGCTGAAGTCGGTGTTGGAACTGTTGCTGCTGGAGTATCTAAAGCCCACGCCGACGTTGTCCTAATCTCTGGCCACGATGGCGGAACTGGTGCTTCACCGCTTACCTCACTCAAGCACGCAGGAGCACCTTGGGAACTTGGTTTAGCAGAAACACAACAGACTCTTCTTCTCAACGGTCTGCGTGATCGCATAGTTGTGCAAGCTGATGGCCAATTAAAGACTGGTCGCGACGTTGTGATCGCTGCGCTTTTGGGGGCTGAAGAGTATGGATTTGCAACTGCGCCACTCGTAGTTTCAGGCTGCGTAATGATGCGCGTCTGCCACTTAGATACTTGCCCGGTTGGCGTTGCAACGCAGAACCCAGAGTTGCGTAAACGTTTCACTGGAAAGCCAGAATTCGTAGAAACATTCTTTGAGTACATTGCTGAAGAGGTACGTGAAATCTTGGCAAAACTTGGTTTCCGCACTTTGCAAGAAGCAATCGGCCGTGTTGAATACCTAGACACTCGCGACGCGGTAAACCACTGGAAGGCGAGCGGACTCGATCTCGCACCTTTGCTAGTTCGCCCAGATGTTGATTCACCGCTTCATCGCACAACGTTCCAGGATCATGGACTTGCCGCCGCATTGGATAATCAATTAATCACTCTTGCTGCAGCAGCACTTGATAAGAAAGAGTCGGTCCGAATTGATTTACCGGTGCGCAACGTTAACCGCACAGTTGGAACAATGTTGGGCGCAGAAGTAACCCGTCGTTTTGGCGCAGAAGGCCTTCCAGTTGGAACAATTGATGTGACGCTGCACGGTTCTGCCGGTCAATCACTTGGAGCTTTCCTACCGCGCGGAATTGCCCTTCGACTCTACGGTGATAGCAATGACTATGTTGGAAAAGGAATTTCAGGTGGTCGAGTAATCGTTAGACCAGATGAACGCGCCACCTTCGCATCTCACGAGAATGTGATCGCCGGCAATGTTATTGGTTACGGTGCGACATCTGGTGAAATATTTATCCGCGGATTAGTTGGAGAAAGATTCTGTGTTCGTAACTCTGGTGCAACCGCCGTTGTTGAAGGCGTTGGCGATCACGGGTGCGAATATATGACGGGTGGAACTGTGGTTATTTTGGGCCGTACTGGTCGCAACTTTGCTGCGGGAATGTCCGGTGGGCGCGCCTTTGTTCTAGATTTGAACGCGGCCCAAGTAAATACCGAAATGGTTGATATTTTGGCAGTTCCCGAAGATCAACGAGAATCTCTCAAATCCGTAATCTCGAGTTTCCATACAGAAACTGGTTCTGAAGTTGCCGCAGAGCTTCTTAAGGATTGGAGCGCTGCGTTAAATCGCATCTCTCTGGTTATGCCGCGCGATTATGCACGCGTACTCGCTGCAATCGAAAGAGCGACAAAAGACGGTCTTCCAGTTGATCAATATGTAATGGAGGTAGCAGCAAATGGCTGATCCAAAGGGATTTCTAACTACACCACGTGAGACGCCTAAGCGTCGTCCAGTTGATGTACGAATCAAAGATTGGCATGAAGTTTATGAAACACAGAGTATGGAGCACCTACAAAAGCAAGCGGGACGCTGCATGGATTGCGGAATCCCGTTCTGTCACCAAGGGTGCCCACTCGGTAATTTAATTCCAGAGTGGAATGACTTGATCTGGCGTGGCGATAAAGAAGAAGCGATCGCTCGGTTACATGCCACTAATAATTTCCCAGAATTCACAGGTCGTTTATGTCCAGCCCCTTGCGAAACTGCGTGCGTGGTCGGAATTAACGCTGATGCAGTCACAATTAAGCAGGTAGAACTGCGAACAATTGAAGAAGCGTTTGGTGCTGGAAATGTAAAGCCAACTCCACCTGATCGCTTAACTGGCAAGACCGTTGCAGTTATCGGGTCGGGTCCTGCTGGCTTAGCAGCAGCGCAACAACTAACTCGTGCTGGCCATACCGTAGCTGTTTATGAGCGCGCCGATAAAATTGGTGGGCTACTTCGTTACGGAATTCCAGAGTTTAAGATGGAGAAAAGCGTCCTGGATCGCCGTCTCAATCAGATGGAGAAAGAGGGAACTCGTTTCCGACCTGGCGTTAATGTTGGCGTTGAATTAACTGGCGCAGATTTACGCAGAAAGTACGATGCAATTGTGATAGCCGTTGGTGCCACGCAGTGGCGTGATCTTCCAATTAAAGGTCGCGAGAATAAAGGCGTTTACCAAGCGATGGAATTTCTACCTTGGGGCAATAAACAAGCCCTTGGAGAAGTGACCAACCCAGATATCAACGTTGCCGGAAAGCACGTTGTCATCTTGGGCGGGGGAGATACCGGTGCAGATTGTCTCGGTACATCTGTTCGTCAAGGAGCTGCCAGCGTTACTCAATTAGAGATTATGCCGCGACCAACGGAGGAACGTCCTAGCGGACAACCTTGGCCAACTTATCCAATGATCTACCGCGTTTCATCTGCGCATGAAGAGTTGGATAATCGTGTATTTGCCGTTAGCACCGAAGAATTTGTAGGAGATGGCAAAGGAAATTTGAAAGCTTTAAAAATTGTTGAAACACAATTCTCTAACGGAAAGTTCGAACCAGTTCCTGGCACCGAAAGAGAGATACCTGCAGATTTTGTCTTCTTGGCGATGGGATTTACTGGTCCTGAAAAATCAGAGATTCTGACTCAGCTGGAAGTTGAATTAGATGATCGCGGAAATGTTAAACGAGATGAGAATTATCAGAGCAGTGTGGAAGGAATATTTGTAGCCGGAGATGCTGGTCGTGGTCAGTCGCTTATTGTTTGGGCAATCGCCGAAGGCCGCAGCGCAGCGGCAGGTGTAGATAAATATCTCGAAGGGGAAACCCAATTACCTGCACCAATTGAGCCAACCGATCGATCTTTAATGGTTTAGGTGTTGCATTCCACTTAAATTAACTTCCTGTTCTCCTGCAAAGTAACCAGTTATGAATTCGATTAGATAAGGTAGTCACATGCGTCGCGCGAAGATTGTTTGCACAATGGGTCCAGCAGTTGAATCTGCTGAAAAGGTACGTGAACTAATT
>CAXNDQ010000022.1:0-12567 GCA_964201275.1 Candidatus Planktophila sp.
GCCAGGATCAAACTCTCCATAGAAAGTTTTCTTCATGGCTTACGAGACAAACAAACTGTCGTTTATTTTGTCTTTACCAAAGGAAATCAACGAGTATCGCAAAACCCTGAATTAACAGTGTTTTACGCATACTTCATTGAAGTATTTATTTAGAAAATGGCAATTAAAGCCATCTTCTGGCATTGACTTATGGCACGCTGTTGAGTTCTCAAGGTACGGATGCGCACTGCGTTTCGGCTTATGACCGATTTTCAGGGCAGACTGCCAAATCTAGTCCATTCACGCGGGCACGGTCAAACCGGCCTAAATGAGGGCTAGATCTGGAAAATGCTGTACGGCCTAATTCGTCCGTTCCACAGCAAGGAGCGTAACTATAGGCGCCTCGGGGTGAGGGGGTCAAATCGGCTGATCCCCACGGCCAGTGGGATTGGTCATACTCGAAAAAATCAAGAAAATTGCGATATTTATGCGTAAAAATGAGATAAAACGCTGGCGGGGATGGTTTTTAGATCATTTCCACTGCAGCTAGATCGCGCTTACCTTTGCGCAAAACTGCATATTTACCGCATAAAAAGTCACTTTTTTCGGGGGCGAAGTCTTCACCAGAAATCTTTATATTGTTTAAATAAGCACCGCCTTCTTTGACGATGCGTCGGGCCGCGGATTTCGAATCAACGACACCAGTTGCGGCCAGTAGGTCAACCCATGTGGGGATTGGTTCACCTTTTTTAACCGTTGTGCGAGGTAATTCGGCGAGTGCGGATGCAAGGGTTGCTTCGTCTAACTCTGATAATTCTCCCTGACCAAATAAAGCGCAAGCTGCTGCTTCTACGCGATCACAGATATCGGATGAATGAACCAGAGAAGTCAATTCGCGAGCAAGTGCACGATGCGCCTCACGTAAACCTGGATTCTCGTTATGAGATTTTTCAAGAGTTTCAATTTCACTCTTTGATTTAAATGAGAAAACCTTCAGGAAGTTGATTACATCTTTATCATCAGTGTTTAACCAGTATTGGAAGAATGCATACGGCGAGGTCATTTCGGGATCTAGCCAGATCGCTCCCCCAGCAGTCTTCCCAAATTTACTGCCATCTGCCTTTGCTAGGAGTGGAATCGTAAGTGCATGTCCACTTCCGCTTTCAACGCGTCGAATCAAATCGAGACCGGCAACAATATTTCCCCATTGATCCGATCCACCAAGTTGAAGTGTGCAATTGAAGCGACGATAGAGCTCCAAGAAGTCGAAGGATTGCAGAACCTGGTATGAGAATTCAGTGTAAGAAATTCCACCACCTTCTAATCGTGATGAAACCGAATCTTTTGCAAGCATTTGGTTAACACTGAAGTGTTTACCGATATCGCGCATGAATTCGATTGCCGAAAGTGGCGCTGTCCAATCTAGATTGTTCGCCACGATCGCAGGATTTCCAACTGCATCAAAATCAAGATACTTGGACACCTGAGCGCGAATTCGCTCTACCCAAGCAGCGACTACATCAGTTGTATTTAGCGAGCGTTCTTCACTCTTTCCACTGGGATCACCGATCAAACCAGTAGCTCCTCCAACGAGGGCGATGGGATTGTGGCCGGCTAATTGAAAGCGGCGCAGAACCAGCAGTACAACGAGGTTACCGACGTGAAGACTTGGCGCAGTTGGATCAAATCCAATGTATAGAGTCGTAGGCTTGGATAGCGCAGCAACTAGTGCAGCCTCATCAGTGGATTGAGAAAACAGACCACGCCATTTAAGGTCATCAATCAGGGCTTTAGATTGTGGAGCAACAGAACTCATTGGCTCATCATCTCGGAAAAGCCGCTGATTTGGGCGGATATATTCAGCTTAGCGGCCTTCGTTTCGGCGGCAGCATCGCTAAGTTGTTTCGCTATCGCCGCTCCCCCAGTAGCACCGATGGTTTTGCGTGAAGCGATTGCGCCAGCGACCGTTAGCGAATTGCGAACATCAGAAGTTAGGGATGGATGAACTCCAAGGAAATCTGAGTCGCTCAGTTCGTGAAGTTGCAGCCCTTTCACTTCGCATATAGCGACACACTTACCGGCCGCTTCATGCGCTTGAGCAAATGGAACACCTGCGCGGACTAGGAAATCTGCTACTTCTGTTGCTAATGAAAATCCTTGTGGCGCGGCCGCTGCCATCTTTTCGCGATCAAAGGTGGTTGTTGCAACCATTCCGGTTACAGCGGGAAGAACTAATCGCAACGTATCAATTGAATCAAAGAGTGGCTCTTTATCTTCTTGTAGGTCGCGGTTGTAAGCAAATGGCAAACCTTTTAGCATTGCAAGAACACCGGTAAGATTTCCAATTAAGCGACCAGCTTTTCCGCGGGCTAGTTCGGCCACGTCGGGGTTCTTCTTCTGCGGCATAATCGATGATCCCGTTGAGTAAGCATCGGCAACTTTGGCCCAACCAAATTCGGTAGTTGCCCAGATACACCACTCTTCACCGATACGTGAGAGATGGACGCCAACCATTGAAATTATGAAAAGCGCTTCAGCAACAAAATCACGATCTGAAACCCCATCTATGCTATTTGCCGAAGATCCGGTAAATCCCAGATCTTTCGCTGTTACTTCAGGAGCTAAACCCAGACCAGAACCGGCTAGCGCTCCGGAACCTAGTGGGCTAACCGATGTTCGAGCCAACCAATCTGTGATGCGGTCAATATCGCGAGCAAAGGCATGAACGTGTTTTGCTATTTCGTGGCCAAATAAAATTGGTTGTGCATGTTGCATGTGGGTAAATCCAGGTGCAGGCGCGTCGCTGTATTCACTTGCTTTGGCGATAAGCGCTTCCTGTAGCAGCGTTATTTGATTCGCAATATCGAGCATGTGATCAATTGCAAAGAGTTTTAGATCGGTAGCAACTTGATCATTACGCGAGCGACCGGCGCGTAAAGATCCTCCTAACTCGCCAACTTTCTCAGTAAGTCCGCGTTCTAACGCGCTATGTACATCTTCGTCTCCCGCGTTTGGTAGAAATTTTCCTGAGGCAACCTCTGAAATCAACTCACGTAAACCGCCTTCGATCTTCTTTGCTACCTCATCAGTTAATAATGCTGAACTCTGCAGAACCCTTAAATGGGCCAGCGATGAACGTAAGTCGTATGGGGCAAGGCGCCAATCAAAATCAACGCTACGTGAGAGTGCAAAGACGGCGTCGGCTGGTGCATCAGAAAATCGTCCACCCCAGAGCGCCATTATTTTCTCACCTTCCGATTACTATTGGATTTCTTTTCTGCTCTACCGAATGAGAGCAATTCTTTCGCTAATTCCGCTCCGCCGTTGGACTTCTTGGATACAACTAAAACCGTGTCGTCACCAGCGATTGTGCCGATAATGCTGGAAATACCAGAATTATCTAATGAACTGGCGAGGAACTGTGCTCCACCAGGTGGAGTGCGGACAACTGCCAAATTCCCAGAGGATTCAACTGAGAGAATTAAATCGGAAGGAAGCGGCATTGATTTTGAAATTGCGCCATCCGAAGAAGTGCCAATTTGGTAGATGAGTTCCCCGAATTCATTACGTGATCGCACAGCACCAACCTCTTCCAAATCGCGGCTAGCCGTTGCCTGAGTAACGGCAAAGCCTGCCTTCTTTAGAAGTTTTACTAGATCAGATTGCGAATGAACCACGCCTGCTTTAATCAATGAGATCGCCTTTGAACGGCGGGCGGAAACCGATGATGAGTTAAGAACTTTAGCCACGTTCTACCTCCTGCATACACTGAGTAAAAACAGTTATGAATCTATCAATTTGAACTTTGGAAACGGTTAAGGCGGGTGCGATTCGAATCGTTTCGTCATTCGGCGCATTAACCAAGATCCCGCGATCTGACAATTTCGCCGCTAAGGCTTTTGCATAGCCACGATCTAGACCGATGCCTAAAAGCAAACCACGTCCTCGGACTTCGGTTACTCCCCTAATCGCACCAAGTTTAATTTTCAGACGTTTTTCAAAACTCTTAGCTGAAACCATTAAGCGATTCTTGGTGATGAATTCAATTGCAGCGAGACCAGCCGCAGCGGAAACTGGGTTACCGCCGAAAGTGGTGCCGTGTTCACCTGGTGCAAATTGTGGACAGTTAGTACCTAAAGAAATCATCGCGCCGAGAGGAAGGCCACCACCTAAACCTTTTGCCAAGGTGATTACATCAGGACGAATCTTTTCCTCTTCATATCCAAACCAGGTTCCAGTACGCCCAATTCCTGTCTGCACGCAATCAAAGACTAAAAGGACTCCATGTTCGCTGCACATCTCTCTTAACTGTTTTAAGTATCCGAAAGGAGGAACAATCACTCCTGCTTCACCCATTATCGGTTCAACAATAACCATTGCAGTCTTTTTATTCACTGCTTTGCGCATCGCTGAGATGTCGCCAAAAGTTACATGCTTAATATTTTTCACAAGGGGTTTAAAGGGATTACGTTTACTTGGTTGCCCGGTGAGAGAAAGCGCTCCCATAGTTCTACCGTGGAATGAACCAGTTGTCGCGACGACCTTTGAGCGACCAGTTTTGCGCGATAACTTCAGCGCTGCTTCGTTCGCCTCCGCCCCTGAATTGCAGAAAAATACTCGTGCTGTGTTATCTCCAGTTAACTCTTGCAACTTTGCCGCTAGTGCGATTCCCGATGGGTGACTATAAAAATTACTTACGTGACCTAGGGTGGCGATTTGTTTAGATACCGCACGGACTATCACTGGATGCGCGTGACCCAAGACATTGGTCGCAATTCCTCCGAGAAAGTCCAGGTACTTCTTACCCATGGTGTCGGTTACAACCAGGCCCCTTCCGGATTTCAAGGTGATCGCCGGAACACCGTAATTACCCTGCATTACATCGCTCCAACTAGTGTTGCTCTTTTTCGCTACGCTCATTTGATCACCAACGTTCCTCCGTTATTGCCCAGCGCCGCAGCAAAAGCTGATGGATCGGTTCCATCGATAATTCTCACGGCACTTGCGCCACCTTTAATTGCATCCAAGCAAGCCTGAACTTTCGGAGCCATTCCTTGTGCGAATGTTCCTTTGATCGCATTTAATTCCGTAGCTGTAATCTCCGAAATCAATGAAGCGGTATCTGGCCAAGAACGATAAATTCCAGCGACATCAGTCATAATTAATAAACATTGCGCATCAAGAGCACCAGCAATTGCCGCGGCTGCTAGGTCAGCATTTACGTTAAGGCCTGACTTGAAACTCTCATCTACCGCGATCGGAGAAATCACCGGTACCTGACCACCCTTTAGTGCGTTCTTAATTGCTTGTGGATTAACGGCAGTTATTACTCCGACCAATCCCAAATCAGCTGGTGTGCCATCAACTAATTGACGCAAAGGTTCGGCAATTAGCGACTCAGAGGTTCGTCCCGAAAGTGCCACTGCATTTACTCCTGCTTTTTGTAGCGCTTTCGCAACCGCGGGTCCGACCTCATTAGCGAGAACGCGTTCAACAACTTCAAAAATTTCCGGCGTTGTAACGCGGAAACCTCCAATAAATTCTGAATTTATCTGCTCTTCTTTTAGCGCCGCATCAATTTGCGGCCCACCACCATGGACTATCACCAACGCAACGCCATCGTGCTGGGCGGATGCGATCGCTTTTGCAAAAGCACCGTTTTCATCTTGCATGGCATGACCGCCGAATTTAACGACTATCACGTTGCGTACGCCGAGTTCTCGTGGACGTAGTCATGAGATAAATCGTTGGTAAACACCGTTGCCTGGACATCGCCCATATTCAGATTGATGTCAATTGTGACGAGTCGATTGGTAAAGGAAACTTGGTTTCGATCAGCAAACGGGGCACTTGCTTTCGCCACTTGAACACCATTTAAAGTCACATCGATATTTAATGGATTCAACTGCGCTTGCGCGGTTCCGACGGCAGCGAGAACTCTGCCCCAGTTGGGATCACCACCAAATATTGCGCACTTAAGTAAATTGTTTCGAGCGCAAGCACGAGCGACTTCAACCGCCTCTGCTTCCGTCACCGCGCCAAATACCTTAATGGCGACCGTCTTTGTTGAACCTTCGGCATCGGCGATTAACTGTTGGGAAAGTGATCCACAAACCTGCATTAGTAAATCTTCCAACTCTGTCTCGGCAGGCTCGTATCCACTCGCACCTGAACCCATTAGCAAGACCGTGTCATTGGTTGAGGTGCAGCCATCCGAATCAATTCGGTTATAGGTTCGGTCGCACACTCTTTTAAATACCTCTTGCGCGTTATCTGGAAGAACAGCATCGGTCATAATTACCGAAAGCATCGTCGCCAAAGCGGGAGCTAACATTCCGGCTCCTTTAGCAACTCCGGATACTTCAAAGTTAGCGCTCTTGTAGGTCGCGATCTTGGCAACGCTATCGGTCGTCATAATCGCCTGTGCTACATCTGTTAGGGCATCGTCTTTTAGGTTCTTTGAGATGACATCTATCCCGCTGAGAATCTTTTCCATCGGAAGCAATTCACCGATTAATCCGGTAGAGCAAACAACTACTTCACCAGAGGAAATATTTAGCAACTGACCAACATATTCAGCTGTCTTATGGGTATCTGCAAAGCCTTGCGGACCGGTGCACGCGTTAGCCCCGCCAGAATTAAGAATGGCCGCCCTAACGATTTTCTCTTTAGTTACTTGCTTACTCCAAATAACCGGAGCGGCAACAACTTGATTTGAGGTGTAAACAGCAGCGGCATCAAATTTTGGTCCGTTATTAACAACCAAAGTTAAATCAAGAGCACCTGAACTCTTAAGCCCTGCTGCACATGAGGCAGCGGTAAAGCCATTGGGTAACTTCACGCGCCGATACCTTGGCTAGTTAGCCCCAGATTCTCGGCGAAACCACAGATGATATTCGCGTTCTGAATAGCCTGCCCCGCTGCGCCTTTTACGAGATTATCGATCGCAACGCTGACAATCAAGCGATTGGTGTGATCATCAACTGCAACCTGCATCGCCACAAAATTACTACCAAGAACCGAAGATGTCTTAGGCATTTGGCCTTCAGGCAACAAATGAACAAACTCTTCGCCGGCATATGCCTCTTCGTATGTTCTTCGAACTTGATCGCTAGTGACTCCAGATTGCAATTTCATAGTAATCGTTGCCAAAATTCCACGCGGCATAGGCGCTAAAATTGGAGTAAATGAAATCTTTGAAGACTTACCCGTAGCGCGAGTGATCGCTTCTTCAATTTCCGGAGTGTGCTGATGTACTCCCCCAAATTTATAGGAGGTAAGACTTCCCATAACTTCACTAGCGATGAGATTAATTTTTGCACTACGTCCCGCACCTGTTGTGCCAGAGGCTGCGACGACAACTACATCTTCAATATCTGCAATATTTACTGCGGGTGCAATTCCGAGTGCGATAGCAGTTGCATAGCAGCCGGGATTAGCCACTTTCTTTGATTTTGCAATCAGGGCGCGTGCACCAGGAAGTTCAGGTGCACCATAAGTCCAAGTCCCGGCGTGGTTTCCTCCGTAGTATTTATTCCACTTCGCGCTATCTTCTAAGCGAAAGTCCGCACCTAAGTCGACGATCTTTGCGCCACTATGCAATGAAGAAATTACACCCGCACTTTCCCCGTGTGGAAGCGCTAGGAAAATTACTTCACAACAATCAAAATCCTTGGGATTGAACGAACTGAAAGTCTTCCCGGTGTAACTCGTGAGATGTGGGTGCACCGTAGTGATCGCTTCGCCCGCATTCGAATGAGCAGTGACTGTACAAACTTCAAATTCTGGATGGACCGCCAATAGACGCAAAAGCTCTCCCCCAGCGTACCCACTGGCTCCGATGATCCCGATTTTCATAACTGAACAATAGCATAATTATGCACACAAATGCATAATTATTCAGCATCAGTTCGTGCGCAGTACCGCTCCGGTCGTCTTTTCTGCCATTGATACTGCGGCTTCTCGCATCGCCGAAACCTCAGCACCGGTCAGGGTCCGATCCGATGCTCTGAAGCTCAAAGTAAAAGCTAACGAGATCTTGCCGTCACCAATCTTGTCATAGCGATCGAAGAGCTTGATGGACTCAAGCAGATCCCCCGCTCCTTTTCGTAGCGCTTGTTCAACTTCTTGCGATGAAATCTTTGCGTCAACAATAAGAGCAACATCTTGCACCGCAGCTGGCATGGTGCCAACACTGGATGGACGAACGATTTGCGAATCTGGAAGCGCGCTTAAACCTACCGCGAAAGCTGCGCTTCGCTCTGGGAGTCCGTACTTGGCGATGATTCGTGGATGAACTTCTCCGGCGTGCGCAACTGCTTTTCCGTCAACTATTAATTCGGCACATCGACCAGGGTGCCAAGGCGCGAAATCAGAACGTTTCACTGTCCACTCCAGATTACATAAACGCAAAATATCTTGGGCGTAAGCAATTGCATCTTGCCAGGTATATGCACGAGCCTTGCCTTGCCAGTTCTCTTCTTCGTTTTTGCCCACAAGTAAACCTGCTACGTGAAAAGCCTGTGGAGGCACACTGCCGTAAATAGCGGAGATCGTCTTCGCATCTGGTCGAGTTCCGATTAATGGCGAGACGGCCGGAACCAATTTCTGAGAACTTCTAAATATCGAACCCATTTCAAAGATAGCGAAGTCCTTAGCGCCACGACTGATATTGCGCGCCGCTACTTCGATCAAACCTGGTACCAAATGAACGCGCATTAGCGGCAGCTCATCGGACATTGGATTGGCGATGCGATAAGTCGCTGCTCTCTCACCGACAAAGCCCATCTGATCAATGGTCTCTTGATTTGTAAAAGGGAATGTTTGAACTTCGGCAAGTCCACGCGCTGCCAACATCGCAGAAATAGCACGACGACGTTTCTGTGTAGGAGTGAGGCTGGCGTGGTTAGGTCGAGGCGGCAAAATTGAAGGAATTTTGTCGTAGCCAACCATGCGCGCAACTTCTTCGGCCAAATCCGTTGGAGTTAGCAAGTCCGGACGCCAAGACGGTGGATCTACCTCAAAAGTTTTTTCGTCTACATCGCAACCGATTATGCGCAAAACGCGGGCAATCTCTTTGGGCGAAACATCCAGCCCGAGCAGCTTGGGGATGAAGGCGGAATCCAAATTAATAACTGGAGCGAATCGTGGCTCCCCTGCGACAACCGTTGCAACATGCTTAGCCGAACTATTTGCGGTTAATAGTTGCACAAAGCGTGCTGATGCAAATTCAGCAAGAGATGGATCTACGCTTCTTTCTAGACGGCGGGATGCTTCTGAAGAGAGTTTGTGGCGTCTGGAATTCTTAGCAACACACACTGGATCAAAGCGGACCGCTTCTAGTGCAATATCAGTTGTGGTCTCTGAAATTTCAGAGGACTGCCCACCCATAGTGCCCGCAAGAGCAAGTGGGCTTTTATCGTCGCACACCATTAAATCATCAGGATCAAGTTGGCGAACTTGACCATCTAAAGTGGTGAAAGGTTGGGCTTTACCAATTCGTTTTATTGTTAGGCCACCTGAGATCTTCGCTTTATCAAATGCGTGGAGAGGTTGACCTAGTTCAAGCATTACATAATTTGTAACATCAACAACGAGCGAGATGGAACGCATGCCCATCTTCTCGATTCTCTGGCGCATCCACATCGGAGTGCGGGCAGAAGGATCAAACTTGGAAAGCGTGCGCAAGTAAAAAACTGATGCCGTGGCTGGATCGGCGATCTTGGCAGAAACTCCTGTGCCAGTATTCTCAAATTTAACTTCGCGTAGGGCATCTATTGGATCCACGAAGTTGAGGCCAAGGGCTCCGGCTACTTCTCGGGCAATTCCGCGAATACTTAACGCATAGCCACGATCAGGGTTGACTGCAATATCAAAGATCGTATCGTTGATTTCTAGGCCTGCAATGGCGTCGCTTCCTATTGCAACGTCACCTTCGGCAAAGACCATAATTCCAGAGTGGTCTTCGCCAAGTCCTAGCTCGCGTGACGAACAAATCATTCCATTGGAAGTTTTACCATAAGTTTCTCGGGCAGCGATCTTAAAATCTCCTGGAAGAACTGCTCCAGGAAGGGCCGCTACCACCAAATCTCCGACAGCGAAGTTGGTAGCACCGCAAATTACGTAACGGACTTCTTTCTCTCCGCAATCAAGGCCAACATAGCGAATCGGTTTCTTAAACTCGGTTACTTCTTCGATAGTTAAAACCTTGGCAAATTTGAGCGGACCAGTAAGACCCGCTCCACTTTCAATAACTTCTTCAACTTCAAAGCCAACGCGAATGAGCCCTTCAGCGATTTGATCAACTGAAATATTTTTAGGAATTTCTACAAACTCTCGGATCCAAGATAGTGGTGCGCGCATTTATAGACCTACCCCGAATTGACGAGTGAAGCGTAAATCGCCTTCGACGATGTCGTGCATATCGGTCACGTTGTGGCGCACCATTAAAGTGCGTTCCAGGCCCATTCCAAATGCAAAACCTGAATAAACATCAGTATCTATTCCACAAGTTTGCAAGACTTTGGGATTGACCATCCCGCATCCACCCCATTCAATCCAGCGGCCATTAAAGAAAATATCAACTTCTGCACTTGGTTCCGTGAATGGGAAGAACGATGGACGCAAACGTGTTGTTACATCTGGGCCAAACATAGCTTGCGCGAAATTATCTAGAGTGCCTTTTAAGTGCGCCATAGTGATGCCTTTATCTACTACCAAGCCTTCAACTTGATGGAAAACTGGGCTGTGCGTCGCATCTAACTCATCAGCACGGAAAGTGCGCCCTGGACAGATCATGTAAATAGGCGGCTCATTTTCCAACATGGAACGAATCTGAACTGGTGAAGTCTGCGTGCGTAACACCATGCCTGAATCAACGGGTTCGATATAGAAAGTATCTTGCATAGTGCGAGCCGGATGGTCGGCTGGGATATTTAACGCATCGAAGTTGAGCCAGCCTGATTCGAGTTCAGGACCTTCTTCAACGCTATATCCCTGCTCGATAAAGAAATCACTAATTTCATTTTTAATTATTGAGATTGGATGTATTCCACCCCGATGTGCTCGATCAACCGGAAGAGTTATATCAACGACTTCCTCCAGCAAGATTTTCGCATCTCGTTCGGCTTCCAATTTCAAAGTCGCACGTTGTAGCGCATCAGTGATCGCCGCCTTACCTTCGCCGATAATCTTTCCGGCGCTTGCTTTCTCCTCTGCGGGCAAAGATCCAAGTGAACGACTTGCCAGCGAGATCTCAGCCTTATCGCCGAGGTGCGCCAAGCGAGCAATTTTTAACTCATCTAGATCTTTCGAGGATGTAAAAGCTGCTTCGGCAGCAGCGATCCAACGCTTAATGTCTGCGGGATTCATGCGGGAATTCTAACCTGCTCCCTTGCAACTATGCGGGATATTTGATCAATTATGCGAGAGGTGAAAGATCACAATAGCCGCTGCAGCAGCAAGATTGAGGCTCTCAGCATTGCCTGTCATAGGAATACTAACTTGCATTACATCAGATTCGATTAGCGCATCAATACCGCGCGCTTCATTTCCAAAGATCGCCACAACATCAGGAAGTTCTTTAACTTCCAGAAGAGATTTTTCTCCTTGCGCACTTAGCGCGATTTTTGCAACGCCAGGAAGCTGTTCGTTTAACTGCGCGAGAGTTATTCCCTTAAAGAGTGGAACGTGCCATAGAGATCCAGCAGTGGCGCGAACTACCTTTGGCGAATACATATCTACGCTTCCGGGAGAAACAATTACCGCATCTATCCCCATTGCATCGGCAGTGCGGAGAATGGTTCCCGCATTTCCTGGATCTTGAATTTCGTGAAGGTATATATAGCGAGATTTTCCAGAAGGTTTCAGTTCGGAGAATTCATTGTCCGCGACCGAGCAGATGGAAATGATTCCTTGTGGCGTAATTGTCGAAGACATTGCCGCCATCACTGGCTCGCTCACCAGCACTACTTCAGCTCTTGAAATATCTAGTCCTGCTTGATCAATACGCGACTTTCCACTTTCGGTCAGATAGACGGTTTTAACGCCAGGACCTTTTTTTGAGGTGAAAGCTTCTCGTGCACATTGCAAACCCTCGGCGATAAATTCACCATGCGCTGCGCGTTCTTTATTTCCCCGGGAAGAGATAAGAGCCTTCACCCGCGCGATATGCGGCGAGTGAAGGCTCTCGATCATCTAAGTTGTCGGCTGAGTTAATTAAGCAGTTACGACGTTTTTGCGCGCTAGATCAACTAGCGTTTTAAATGTTGCTGGATCGTTCGTTGCGATATCAGAGAGAACGCGACGATCAACTTCTACACCTGCAGCCTTTAAGCCTTGGATGAAGCGGTTGTAGGTCATTCCGTTTTCGCGAGCAGCAGCATTGATGCGCTGAATCCAAAGTTGACGGAAATCGCCTTTCTTATCTTTACGATCGTTGAAGGCGTAGACCATTGAGTGAGTAACTTGTTCCTTCGCCTTTGTGAAAAGACGGGAACGTTGCCCACGGTATCCGCTGGCGCGTTCTAGGGTTGTGCGACGCTTCTTAGCAGCGTGAACTCCACGTTTTACTCTCATTTAATTCACACT
>CAXNDQ010000023.1:0-12549 GCA_964201275.1 Candidatus Planktophila sp.
TCGCCGACCCTTGCTACGCAAATTGAGCGGCCATCCTTCTCAATTTTTACTGGCTTGCCCGCTGTTAGCGAAGCGAAAGATAGGTCGCTCATCAAGCACCTGCCTTAGCAAGTTCTGAGTCAATGCGATCCATAAGGCGCGTTTGAATCTCTTCATTGCCAATTTCGGAAACGATCTCGTTGAAGAATCCGCGCACAACCAAACGTCGAGCATCAGCCATAGTTATTCCGCGTGACATTAAATAGAAGAGTTGTTCATCATCGAATCGCCCCGTTGTGCTGGCATGGCCCGCTCCGACGATCTCGCCTGTTTCAATTTCAAGATTAGGAACAGAATCTGCGCGCGCACCATCAGAGAGCAAAAGGTTGCGATTTAATTCGTAGGTATCGGTTCCTTCTGCGGCGGCGCGGATAAATACATCGCCGATCCAGACCGTGTGTGCTTGATCCCCAGCTAGCGCACCTTTGTAGTTAACTCGAGATTTCGCATTAGGCACTTTGTGGTCCACAAACATGCGATGTTCGAAGAACTGACCGGAAGTCGCAAAGTAAACACCAAGTAATTCACAGGAAGCGCCAGGTGCGGAAAATTCAACTGTTGGCAAGAGTCTTACTAGCGAACCACCGATTGTGACGATGATGGATTTAAACGAAGCATCACGATCAACGACGGCATGTTGGCGACCAGCGTGAATGCTCTTGCTCCCCCACTCTTGTAGAGAAACCAAAGTTAGACTCGCACCGGGCGCGACTGAAATTTCAAGATCTTCGGCTAGATGTGTATCTCCGGCGTTCTCGATGATTACAGTTGCGCGAGCATGGTTTTCAACGCGAATTAAGACACGGGAAAATTCAGCAGTATCTAGCGCCCCGGCAGAGCGCTTTAAAAATATTGGCTCGGCTACTTCTGTATTAGCAGTGATAGTTAAAACCGAAACCTCTTTAGCGAAATCACGGATTCGTGCGACGATTACATCGTCACTTTCGGAAATTGGTGCGGCTTCAGAGGCTGAAACAAGAGCGAATGAAACTCCCGTAATATTTCCAGAACCGAGTGAAAGAGAGTGACGATCCGCAATTACTGCAGTGCCATCGTGAAGGCCACCTAAACGCTTTAACGGGGTAAAGCGCCAGGCCTCTTCACGCCCAGTTGGCGTTAAGTAGTTGGTTGTAAGGGTTGTCATTAACCAACAGCGCCTTCCATTTGCAACTCGATAAGGCGATTAAGTTCAAGTGCGTACTCCATAGGAAGTTCGCGGGCGATTGGTTCAATAAAGCCGCGAACAATCATCGCCATCGCTTCATCTTCAGTTAGGCCGCGAGACATCAAGTAGAAGAGTTGATCATCGCTGATCTTGGAAACAGTCGCTTCGTGTCCCATAGATACATCATCTTCACGAATATCTACATATGGGTAGGTATCAGATCGAGAAATGATATCCACCAAGAGCGCGTCGCACTTAACTGTGCTCTTTGAGTGGTGTGCACCTTCTTGAACTTGTACAAGTCCGCGATAAGACGTGCGTCCTCCACCACGTGCCACTGACTTAGAGATAACAGATGAAGAAGTGTAAGGAGCGGCGTGAACCATCTTGGCTCCAGAATCTTGGTGTTGTCCCGGACCGGCGAAAGCGAGGGATAGAGTCTCGCCTTTTGCATGTGGGCCCATCAACATAACAGCTGGGTATTTCATTGTTACCTTCGAGCCGATATTGCCATCGACCCATTCCATAGTTGCACCTTCAGCGCAGGTTGCCCGCTTGGTAACCAAGTTGTAAACGTTGTTAGACCAGTTTTGAATCGTGGTGTAACGAACGCGTGCACCTTTTTTAACAATGATTTCAACGACTGCAGAGTGAAGTGAATCTGATTTATAGATGGGTGCTGTACAGCCTTCAACGTAGTGAATGTAAGAGTCTTCATCCGCAATGATCAGCGTACGTTCGAACTGACCCATATTTTCGGTATTGATGCGGAAGTAAGCCTGCAATGGAATATCTACGTGAACGCCTTTTGGCACATAGATAAATGAACCGCCTGACCAGGCAGCTGTATTTAGCGCAGCAAATTTATTGTCTCCGACTGGGATAACAGAACCAAAATACTCCCTGAAGAGTTCTGGGTGCTGCTTTAACCCGCTATCAGTATCAAGGAAGATAACGCCCTGTTTTTCGAGGTCCTCACGGATTGAGTGATAAACAACTTCTGACTCGTACTGTGCTGCAACGCCAGAAACGAGGCGTTGCTTTTCAGCTTCCGGAATACCTAAACGATCGTAGGTATTTTTAATTTCATCTGGAAGGTCATCCCAAGTCGCTGCCTGTTTTTCAGTTGAGCGCACGAAATATTTAATGGTGTCGAAGAAAATTCCGGTTAGGTCTGATCCCCATGACGGCATCGGCTTCTTTTCAAATAGTGACAAGCCCTTCAGGCGCATGTCGAGCATCCACTGTGGCTCACTCTTCTTGGATGAGATGTCGCGAACAACTTCGTCATTAATTCCGCGGCGTGAATTAGCGCCGGCGTCATTACCGTCAGACCAGCCGTATTCGTAATTTCCAAGTCCGTCTAGTTCTGGGTGTGCAGTTGTCATGACCGCGCCTTTCCGGCTGTTAGTGGTTGTTTCTTACTTATATTTGGAATGTAGGTTGTGCAAACACCATCACCGTGGGCGATAGTGGCTAAACGTTGTACGTGTGTTCCGAGCAACTTAGAGAAAGCTTCAGTTTCTGCTTCGCAGAGTTGGGGAAATTCAGATGCTACGTGTGCGATTGGACAGTGATGTTGGCAGAGTTCTTCACCTGTTGCGCGTGCTTCAACACTAGCTGCATAACCTTGTTCGGTTAAGAAAGATGCCAAGGCATCTAATTTGTTGGCACCCTTCGCCATTGCAAGCGCGCCTTTACGTTCAATATCGTCAGCGCGAGATTTCGCGAAGGCGGTAATTAAATGTTCGCCAGATTGTGCTGACATAAACTTCAGTGCTGCAACTGCAAGGTCGTCATAGGAATGTTCAAATTTTTCGCGACCTGAATCGGTCATAACAAATACCTTCGAAGGTCTGCCGCGACCACGGGTAGATGAAATTCGTGGTTCGCGCGCTTCCAAAATTCCGTCGGCGGTAAGCAAATCTAAATGTCGGCGAATTCCCGCTGGAGTTAAACCTAAGCGCTCGCCCAGGGCGGCTGCAGTTGATGGACCATTTTCCAGAATGGAGCGGGCGACGGCATCGCGAGTACGCGGATCGTCGCTGCTCTTTAGGGCAGGCCCTCCAGTTATTTTCACAACACTATTGTGTCGTAATTCGCTCGCGCTTTCCACTCAGGGCGCGTTGCGAAGGTCCTAGTCTTAGGGCATGAAATTGCGCCGCGCCCTTTACGGAGCTTTGCTCATTTTGCAGGCGGGGCTGGTTTTAACCGGCGGGGCTGTGCGCCTAACTGGATCAGGGCTGGGGTGTCCAACTTGGCCAGAATGCACGCCCGGTTCTTACGCCCCCGTCCCCAATCAGGCCGAGGGTCAATTACACGCTTGGATTGAATTCGGAAATAGATTGCTTACCTTCGCACTAATCGCAGTCGCGCTCGCAGTGCTGGTGCACGTCCTATTAAAGAAACGCAAGGATTTACGCTTGTTAGCGCTCGGTCAGGTTCTTGGAATTTTAGGTCAAGGCGTACTTGGTGGGATTACTGTTCTGACAGATTTACATCCATTGCCTGTTGCTGGACACCTTTTACTTTCAATTCTTTTGATCGGAGGCGCTACTTCTTTATATGACCGGAGAGAAAGTGGCATCACCCGGATTAAACAAGCAGAAAAAATGACTGCAAACCTTTCAAGAGCTCATATCTATCTGACGTTCCTAGTAATCGCATTAGGCACTTTGGTAACTGGCAGTGGGCCCCACGCAGGTGATGAAGATTCACGCCGCTTTGGATTTGATATACGAACAGTTGCCTCGATCCACGCTGAGGCGGTGATCGCGCTTCTGGGACTTACTTTGGCGCTCTACGTTGCAGCTCGCGCAAATCCGTTGCACCGTCGCCGACTAATAATCTTCACTGCGATCTCTCTTGCACAAGGCGCGATTGGATATATCCAATATTTCACGGGAATACCTGAAATACTCGTAGCCGCACATCTCTTAGGATCAACGCTAGTTTGGATCTCAGCATGGCGTCTGCGATTAGCAATAACCACTTCCCCGGTCCGTATTCAAGTATCTAACGCGGGAGAAAGTTCTTGATGTATAAATTAGACAACTGGTCGGTAAATGATGATCGCGCCGTTACATATGCTCGCGCGCTTGCAATGGATGCGGTTCAAAACGCAGGCCACGGGCATCCTGGAACCGCAATGTCGCTGGCACCAGTTGCCTATAACTTATTTCAACGTCATTTAATTCACGATCCATCAGATCCAAAATGGTTGGGTCGCGATCGTTTCGTTCTCTCTTGTGGACATTCATCACTAACTCTCTACACCCAGCTTTTCTTTAGCGGTTACGGGCTTGAAATGGAAGATTTGAAGGCGTTCCGAACTTGGAATTCACTAACTCCGGGTCATCCTGAATATGGACACACTGCTGGCGTTGAAATGACCACGGGTCCATTGGGAGCGGGCGTTGCAACTGCAGTTGGTATGGCTATGGCGGCGCGTTACGAACGTGGTTTATTAGATCCAGGCGCTGCCGCGAAGACTTCACTCTTTGATCACAATATTTGGGTTCTCTGTTCAGATGGAGATCTACAAGAAGGTGTTAGCAGCGAAGCTTCATCTTTAGCTGGCACACAAGAACTTGGTAATTTAAAAGTAATTTATGACGATAATCGCATTTCAATCGAAGGTGACACTCACATCGCCTTTACCGAAGATGTATCCGCTCGCTACCGTGCATACGGCTGGAACGTCATAGATGTTGCAGCGGCAAGTGATGGCGACGTTGATCTAACTGCGGTGGATGCGGCGATGATTGCGGCTAAAAAGGAGACAATCAAGCCAACGCTAATTCGCATGCAGTCGATAATCGCTTGGCCTGCACCTAATGCGCGAAACACTGCCGAATCCCACGGTTCCGCTCTTGGCGCAGAAGAAATTGCTGAAACGAAGAAGTTACTGGGCTTAGATCCAGAAGAACATTTCGCGATGCCCGCCGAAATTCTGGCCCACGTTCGCGAAGTTAAAACCAGAGGCGCAGCCTCTCGAAAAGCTTGGGATGAAAAATTCGCATCTTGGAAGATTGCTAATCCAGATCGTGCAACGTTATTGAAACGTTTAGTTAGCGGTGACCTACCTAAAGGTTGGGACGCTGATCTTCCGCAATATCCCGCAGGTAAAGATGTTGCGACACGAAAAGCATCTGGTGAGGTTATTGCCGCACTTGCAAAAACACTTCCGGAATTTTGGGGTGGTTCTGCCGATCTAGCGGGTAGCAACAACACGACCATAAGCGGCGCTGGTTCTTTCTTGCCTGCCAGTAGCAAGATGGCTGGTGCAAATCCTTACGGACGTATGATCCACTTTGGTATTCGCGAACACGCAATGGGTTCCATTCTTAATGGAATTGCACTTCACGGATTATCTAAAAGCTTTGGTGGAACTTTCGCAGTATTTAGTGATTACATGCGACCAGCCGTTCGACTATCTGCGATTATGGATCTGCCGAGCATTTTTATCTGGAGCCACGATTCAATTGGACTAGGCGAAGATGGTCCAACGCATCAACCTGTCGAGCACTTAGCAACGCTGCGCGCTATTCCAAATTTCTCCGTAGTTCGCCCCGCTGATGCCAATGAAGTGCGCGAAGCCTGGAAAGCGATCATGCTTCGCCGCAAACCTGTTGGGTTGCTGCTCTCGCGTCAGAATCTTCCGGTCGTTGATCGCTCAACACATGCCTCAGCAGAATTAGTTAATAAGGGCGCTTATATTCTTAAGGATTCTGCGACCACCGCTGATGTTGTGATCATTGCAACAGGCTCCGAAGTCTCAGTGGCACTTGCCGTGCAGAGCGCACTAGCTGATAAATCGATAGCGGTACGCGTCGTAAGCGCTCCTTGTTTGGAATGGTTTGCACAAGAGAGTTCTGCATACCAAGAGAGCGTTCTGCCAAAATCGGCCCGCTTAAAGGTGAGCATTGAAGCTGGCATCGCACAAGGTTGGCGTGAATACATTGGAGATAGTGGCATTGCTATCTCGCTAGAACACTTCGGTGCTTCTGCTTCCGCAACGAAGTTATTTGCTGAATTTGGATTTGGCGCAGAAGCAATTACTGCCAAGATTGAAGCAGCTCTTAATTAATGATTACTTTATCGGGTCCAGCTCTAAGTAAGGTAAATCGCAAAGATCCTATATATCTAGCTCTCGCAGATGCCCATCCCAGAATCGCTAAGAAGGATGCAAATACTTGGGGACCAGCGGCCGCGAAAGAAGCGGCGGTAAGACTTAATTGGGTTGATTTAGATGAGAGTTCAAGGCAATTGCTTCCGATACTCGATGCAGTAGCGGCGAAGTTTAGAGATTACGAGAACTTAGTCCTGTGTGGAATGGGCGGTTCTTCTCTAGCTCCAGAAGTGATCGCTAAAACATACGGTAAAGAGATCTATATCTTGGATTCAACTGATCCAGATTACTTAGCGCACGCACTAACCGGCTCCCCCGAGAAATTGCTAGTGATTGTTAGCTCTAAATCAGGATCGACAATTGAGACTGCCTCACAGCGAGCCTTCTTTGAAGATTACTTAAGAAAAGCAAGGTTAGATCCGACTGCTCACATGTTGTTTGTAACAGATCCAGATTCGCCCTTAGATAAAGATGCAAAAGCTAAAGGATTCACAGTGATTGACGCAGATCCAAAGGTAGGAGGTCGCTTTAGCGCACTCACCGCTTTTGGTCTGACGCCTGCGACCCTTATGGGAGTTGATGCTTCAATACTTTTAGATCAAGCAGGCGATGCCCGTTCGCAATTAATGAGTGATCCTTCAGTGGTGCTAGATGTTTCGTACTTATTATTAACTCAAAATCAACAGTACTTGGGCTTTACTGATCTCGGATCTCGTTTTCCAGGACTCTCAGATTGGATCGAACAGTTAATCGCCGAATCAACCGGCAAAGATGAAAAGGGACGTTTACCGATTGCAACAGAGAGCTTTAGCCAGGCAGAAGGTGGTGGTGCTTTCTCGATTGCTTTTGCGCCAGGTGCGCATTTAAGTGTTAGCGCCGAACTTGGCGAACATTTCTTATTTTGGGAGTGGGTTACCGCTTTGATGGGTGCCGCACTCAGCGTAGATCCCTTTAATCAACCGAATGTAACTGAAGCTAAAGAAGCAACCTCCGCAGTATTGCAGGACTGGGATAACAAGTTACCGCAACTAACTGCGACCTCCATAGATGAGCAGATAGAAATCTTTGGAGATGGAAACACTTTGACTGCTGCCTTAAAGAACTTGATAGCAACCACAGATTCAGATGGATACATTGCAGTTATGGCATATCTAGATCGCAGATCTGATGCGGCGATTGCCGAACTTAGAAGTATTTTGTCGGAGAAATCGGGTCGACCTGTAACGTTTGGGTGGGGTCCTAGATTTTTACACTCAACCGGACAGTTTCATAAGGGTGGACAACAGAACGGTTCCTTCTTGCAAATAACGGGAACGGTAGATAACGACTTTGAAGTTCCCGGTCGTGAGTTCACTTTTGGTGCTTTGTTAATGGCGCAAGCAGTTGGTGATTACCGTGCACTTGGGGCAAGAAAATACCCGCTCCTTCGCCTTAACTTGCTAGAACGAAGTGCGGGTATAACTCAACTTATAAAAGCTGCAAAAGCTCTTTAACTATTCGTCATCTCCACGGAGTTTGCGCAGAGCATCTTCTAGGATCTTCGCTCCTTCAGTATCAGTGCGACGCTCTTTTACATAAGCTAAATGTGTCTTGTAAGGAATATTAACTACTGCCTTAGGCGGATTGTTGCGATCGCGACCTGCAGGTAATCCACACTTTGGGCAATCCCACTCAGCGGGAATTACAACAGTTTCTTCAACAGCAAATGAGGGACGGACTTCGTGTCCATTGCCGCACCAGTAGGAAACGGTAGCGCGTTCAATCTGATCTCCGCGTTCAGCTTCGCCCATTGGGCCAGCGCCGACACGACTTCCACGAATTGCACTTGCCATTTATTAACCCTTCAAAACAAGACTAAGCGCGACAACGCCGCCAAACCAAATGCCACCAACCACAATTGTGATGCGATCTAGGTTTCGCTCAACTACAGATGAGCCACCGTAATTTGAAGACATTCCGCCGCCGAATAGATCCGAGAGGCCTGAGCCTTTTCCTTTATGTAACAAAACAAGCAAAATCATCACGACGCTTGTGATGACTAACATGATTGAGAGAGCTAGAGCCACGATGAACAACCCCTAATGTTTTCGGTAGACGGTAAGGATACTAGATGCCTGACGGGCCTTAAGCGCTTTCTGCAGCGTAGAACTTGGCGATCTTTGCCAATTCTTCAGGATCTAGGCTCGCTCCCCCGATTAGCGCTCCATCAACATCTGCCTGCTTCATAATCTCAGAGATATTGGAGGATTTAACAGAGCCGCCATAAAGGATGCGCATATTCGAAGCGATCTCTGCAGATCCGATTGAAGTGATCTCTTCACGAATTGCTGCGCAGACTTCCTGTGCATCTTCTGGGGTTGCAGTCTTTCCGGTACCGATCGCCCAAACTGGTTCGTAGGCGACCACAATCTTTTTTAGTTCAGGTTTTGTAAATCCTTCTAAGCCTGAGCGCACCTGACGGATGACATGGGAAACGTGCGCTCCTGATTCGCGTATTGAAAGTTCTTCGCCCACACAGAAAATTGGAGTTAACTCATTGGCCAAAGCGGCCTTTATTTTACGATTAACTAACGCGTCATCTTCTTTATGAATTGCGCGACGTTCAGAGTGTCCAATGACAACGAAGGTGCAACCTAACTTTGCCAACATATGACCGGAGATATCACCGGTAAATGCTCCGCTCGCTTCCGGCGAAATATCTTGCGCTCCGTAGAGCAAGCGAAGACGATCGCCGTCGATCAGAGTCTGAATCGAACGAATATCGGTAAATGGTGGAATTATCGCGATATCAACCGCGTCGTAATCTTTATCACCTAGGGAATAGACCAACTTTTGGGCAACTGCTATTGCTTCAAGATGATTTAGATTCATCTTCCAGTTACCGGCCATTAGCGGCTTACGCATGATCTGCTCCTCTTTATTGATGTTTAGTTGATCTTTAATAGATACTGCAACGATACTAAAGCTTTAGATTTTTATTAGAGATCTAGGGCTGTTAAGCCCGGAAGTTCCTTGCCTTCTAGATATTCCAGAGAAGCGCCTCCGCCAGTTGAGATATAACCAAAGTCAGTATCTGCAAAACCCAGTGCGCGAACAGCCGCAGCGGAGTCTCCCCCACCAACTACAGAAATACCAGAGACTTGCGTTAACGCTTGCGCAACGACCTTAGTTCCGTTGGCAAAAGATGGAAATTCAAATACGCCCATTGGGCCATTCCAGAACACTGTCTTACATCCACGAATTGCGCTTGCAAATGCTTCTGCAGAATCTGGTCCGATATCTAACCCCATTTGATCTGATGGAATTGAGTCTGCGCTAACCAAAGTTGGTGGCGCATCCGCCGCGAAATTCGGGGCCACCACGATATCTGTGGGCAGAACTAAAGTAACGCCGGAAGCAGCTGCTTCTGTAATTAAACCTTGAACAGTCTCAATTAAATCTTTTTCAACAAGTGAAGATCCTATTTCTTTACCTTGGGCTGCAAGGAAAGTAAAAACCATTCCTCCGCCAATAGCCATTACATCTACCTTGCTGAGCAAGTTAGAGATAACTCCAATCTTGTCTGACACTTTCGCGCCACCAAGAACGACGCCGTACGGGCGCTCTGGATTTTGTGTTAGCTTCTTTAAAACTTCAACTTCAGCCGCAACTAAAGTTCCGGCTACGTGTGGCAGAAGTTTTGGCAGATCAAAGACTGACGCGTGCTTTCGGTGCACTGCTCCGAACCCATCGCCAACATACAGGTCTGCTAATTTCGCCAATTCATTAGCGAAGAGTGAACGCTCAGACTCTTCTTTCGAGGTTTCCGCAGCAGAGAAACGAATGTTTTCCAGCAATAAAACTTCACCGCTCTTTAAAGCCCCAGCCTTTGAAGTTACTTCTGGTCCAGTTACGGCGCCGGCAAAGATCACCTGACTTCCAAGCAATTCTGATAAACGAGCCGCAACCGGAGCTAAAGATAGTTCTGGTTTTGCTTCACCCTTGGGGCGACCTAAATGCGCTGCAATTACCAAACTTGCACCATTAGCCAAGAGAGTTTTGATAGTCGGCAGCGAGGCGCGAATGCGTCCATCATCAGTGATCTTTCCATCCTTTAGAGGAACGTTGAGATCACAGCGAAGAAATACTCGCTTGCCGGCTACGTCAAAACTTTGCAGTGAATTAATTGCAGAATTACCCATCTAAATTAGAGAGATTTTCCGACAAGACCAACGATGTCAACCAAACGGTTTGAGTAGCCCCATTCGTTGTCATACCAACCAACAACCTTTACCTGATTTCCAATTACCTTTGTAAGGCCGGAATCGAAGATGCAAGATGATGGATCGGTAACGATATCTGATGAAACGATTGGATCTTCGGTGTATGAAAGGTATCCCTTAAGTGCACCATTGGCTGCGGCTTTCATTGCAGCGTTGATCTCTGCTGCAGTTGCTTCCTTGGCAAGTTCAACTGTGAGATCTGTTGCAGAACCTGTTGGAACCGGTACGCGCATCGCATATCCATCAAGCTTGCCCTTTAACTCTGGCATTACTAGAGAAATTGCCTTTGCTGCACCTGTAGACGTTGGAATCATATTTGTTGCTGCTGCACGTGAGCGGCGCAAATCTTTATGTGGGAAGTCAAGAATTACCTGATCGTTTGTGTAAGCGTGAATTGTTGTCATCAAACCCTTAACAATTCCCCAGTTATCTTGAAGGACTTTGGCCATTGGCGCAAGGCAGTTAGTTGTGCAAGAAGCGTTAGATATAACGTGGTGGTTGGCAGGGTCGTACTTGTCGTGATTTACGCCCATAACGATTGTGATGTCTTCATCAGATGCTGGTGCGGAGATGATTACCTTCTTAGCGCCGGCGGTTATGTGCTTCTTCGCATCGGCTGCTTTAGTGAAATGTCCAGTGGATTCAATGACGATATCTGCTTTAACTGAAGCCCAAGGAAGATTCGCTGGATCGCGATCTGCAAATACCTTCATCGTCTTTCCGCCAACAGTTATGGTGTCATCGGTATATGTAACTTCCAGGCCGAGACGTCCCAAGATTGAGTCATACTTTAAAAGGTGTGCCAAAGTAGCGTTATCGGTTAGATCGTTGATCGCAACGATATTTATATTTGGGTTAGTGAGAGCGGCGCGGAAGAAGTTGCGGCCAATTCGTCCAAATCCATTAATTCCAACATTAATCACGTGAAAACCTCGCTTTAGAAGTGTAAGGACCCGGTGCCATATCAGCGGCGCCAGATAGGTATACGGCAATGAAACTGCCACATCATTGGGGTCGTGCCTAATCTTAGCAGTCGTGAAGAGTTACCTTCGCGTAGGAATTACGCTCAAGCAGATTAACTAATTGAGAAGATCTGGTGAAAGGCCCGCTTCGGTATCAGGAATACCGAGCTCCCCCGCACGTTTATCTGCCATCGCCAAGAGGCGACGAATACGTCCGGCAATCGCATCTTTAGTCATAGGAGGCGTTGCAAGTGAACCGAGTTCTTCTAGGCTCGCTTGTCCGTGGCTAATGCGTAACTCTCCAGCCTCTTTCAAATGATCCGGAATCGTTGGTCCCAAGATTTCCATAGCGCGCTGAACACGAGCAGCGGCGGCAACAGCGGCTCGCGCAGAACGGCGCAGGTTTGCATCATCAAAATTTGCTAAGCGATTTGCAGTCGCACGAACTTCGCGGCGCATGCGTCGTTCTTCCCACGCCAATACGCTTTCGTGAGCGCCTAAGCGGGTGAGGAGAACGCCGATTGCATCTCCGTCACGAATAACAACACGATCAACGCCACGAACTTCACGTGCTTTGGCGGTAATTCCTAAGCGCCGAGCCGCACCGACCAGCGCCAGAGCGGCTTCGGGACCTGGACAAGTTATTTCAAGTGAAGACGAGCGTCCTGGTTCAGTAAGTGAGCCGTGCGCGATAAATGCTCCGCGCCAAGCAGCTTCAGCATCGCAGATATTGGCTGCGACAACTTGTGGCGGAAGACCGCGAACTGGTCGCCCATTACTATCAATCAAACCGGTTTGGCGAGCAAGTGCATCGCCAGCTTCGATAACTCTTACAACGTACCGGCTGCCCTTGCGAAGTCCACTTGATGATAGAACTGCTAGATCGCTGTCGTGTCCATAAATATCTGCGATATCTTTCTTAAGTCTGCGTGCGCTTTGTGATGTATCGAGTTCAACTTCGATCACAACTTTTCCAGCTGCTATATGTAA
>CAXNDQ010000024.1:0-12488 GCA_964201275.1 Candidatus Planktophila sp.
GAAAAGATTGAACTCGTAAAGAAGGGCGATGTACGTCGCGCCAAGCTTTACTACCTCCGCGATCTTCGCGGTAAGGCTGCCAAGATCCGCGAAAAGCGTGATGGCATCGAAGGTTACGGCGATGGAATTCTTTCAACTCCGGTTGCTGAGGTTGTTGCGGAAGCGCCAGTTGCTGAAGTTGCGGAAGCGCCAGTTGCTGAAGTGGTGGCAGAAGCGCCAGTAGCTGAAGCAACACCAGATGCAACAACTGCTGAATAAGTAAATTCTTTCAATGCCACGTAAGGGCTCGCTTTTACGCGAGTTTCCTATACTGATAATTGTTGCGCTCGCCGTTTCTATTGTCATAAAAACTTTCTTGGTTCAGTTCTTCTTCATACCTTCTGGATCTATGGAGAACACGCTTCAAATAAATGACCGCGTCGCGGTAAATAAGGTTCCCTTCATCGGAAAATCTATAAAGCGGGGCGATGTAGTCGTCTTTCGCGATCCTGACAACTGGTTACCTGAGCCTTATGTAGGCGACCAAAATAAATATTTAGCAATTGTGAAAGATGCATTCGTCGCTGTCGGAGTCTTACCAAATCCCGCAAAGCAATACTTAGTCAAGCGCGTAATTGGTATTGCCGGCGATAAAGTTGAGTGCTGCTCAAAAGGTAAGAAGTTAATGATTAATGGCGTCGAAATAGATGAGCCTTATATCTTTGCAGGAAATACTGCGAGTGATACTAATTTCAATGTAACCGTGCCTGCCGGCAAAATCTGGGTGATGGGCGATCACCGCGGTGCAAGTGCTGATTCAAGATTCCATCAAGATGACATAAATAATGGAATGGTCCCAACCTCCAAAATCACTGGAAAAGTTGTCGGAATTATCTGGCCGATTAAGAACATAGGCATTGTCGATTCTTATTCTTCGCTGAAATAAATCCTGCCGAAATTAGCCTATGAAGGTTATTGAGTCGTTACTGATAGATGCAGGAATCTCCCCGCTTGCTGGAGTCGATGAAGCAGGTCGTGGCGCGTGCGCCGGTCCACTCGTAATCGCATCAGTTGTATTGGCAGATCCTTTTGCGCGAGAGCTTTCACAAGTCAGAGATTCCAAAGATGTATCAGAGAGCGAACGAGAAAAACTCTTTGACGTTGTCACCAGCGCATCAATTGCCGTAAGTGTGATTATTGTTCCTGCCGCAGAAGTTGATCAAAGAGGCGTACACGCAGCAAATCTTGATGGTATGCGCCGAGCAGTGCAAGGCTTATCAATTACTCCAAGTTATGTACTCACCGATGGTTATGCCATTGAGGGCTTAGCGATTCCCAATGTGGCAGTCTGGAAAGGCGATCAAGTCGTAACTTGCATCAGCGCAGCATCGATAATTGCAAAAGTAACTCGTGATCGAATAATGCGCGAGTTAGATTCGCAATTTCCTAAATTTGGATTTGCTAAACACAAAGGCTATATCACCAAAGTACATACCGAAGCTCTGCAGGAGCACGGTCCGTGTATAGAACACCGACGTTCATTCGCAAATATCGCTGCACTTTCTCAATAATTACCCACAAGTAAAGCACGAGGGATCTTCGCATTGCGCGATGAGATCTAATCTGCGCGCTATGAATAAGGGCGGCAGAAAGCGAAGTAATTTAGTAACTGGGGCTTTTGGCGAAGATGTAACCGCCAGGTTTGTAACGGCGCGTGGCGATGAAATTCTCGATCGTAATTGGCGAGTGCGAGAGGGTGAAATTGATTTAATCTCCCTCGGAACAGACGGTCTATTTCACTTTATTGAAGTCAAGACGCGATCATCTTTGGCATTTGGTCATCCATTTGAAGCAATTAATAAAGATAAAGCCCACCGCATGCAGCGATTGGCAATGGCTTGGCTAGCAACCCATGGCTGTCTGGGTTGTGACTATGCAATAGATGCGGCGGCCGTGCTGATTAACAGTGATGGTTCACATTCGCTCGAATATCGCGGCGGCTTGCTGTGACCCTGGGAATCACGCAAAGCGTGGCGCTCTTGGGTTTAGATGGTGCAGTTGTCACTATCGAAGTCGATATTGCAGATGGAATACCGATGTATTCACTTTTGGGCTTACCTGATGCTGCGCTGAGTGAATCCAGAGATCGGGTTCGCGCAGCTCTAATAAACACAAATGAAATCTGGCCTAATCGTAAAGTCACTGTCTCGCTCTCGCCTGCGTGGTTACCCAAGAGTGGATCAAGCTTTGATCTTTCTATTGCACTGGCGATATTGATTGCCCATCAAGCTTTGCCGCAAGATCCGCTCAATGAAGTTCTTGTCTTAGGCGAACTTGCCTTGGATGGCAAGATTCGTTCGGTCCGTGGAGTTCTGCCTTCTCTTATCGCGGCATATAAAGCAGGAATAAAGCGCGCCTTTGTTCCTCAAGATAATTTTGCAGAAGCGTCACTGATGACACAAATGCACATCATTGGATTTTCCTCACTTTCGGAAGTTCTGCGATTCATACGCACTGGTGAAATCGCAATAGCGCCGCAACTTGAGTTAGTGATTGAAGAAGATGCAAATTATCCAGATTTTGCAGATGTAGCCGGGCAGAGTGCAGCGCGTTTTGCCGCAGAGGTCGCAGCAAGTGGGGGACACCATCTGCTTTTAATTGGTCCGCCAGGTGCGGGTAAGACAATGATTGCATCGCGCATTCCCACCATATTGCCGGCGCTAAACATTGAACAAGCGCTCGAAGTTACAGCGGTGCATTCCATCGCCGGCACCTTAGGCAATCGTTCACCAATGTCACGGCTAGCGCCGATAGTTTCACCTCATCACAGTGCGACCCGGGTGGCCATGGTTGGCGGTGGATCGTCGGTAATCAGACCCGGTGCATGTTCATTGGCACATCATGGAGTTTTATTTATCGACGAAGCGCCAGAATGCGCAAGCGGTGTTCTAGATGCACTACGCCAACCACTTGAATCTGGAACGATAACAATTGCAAGAAGCGTTGGCAGTCTCACCTTTCCAGCGCAATTTCTTTTAATTCTTGCCGCAAATCCTTGCCCGTGCGGAAAGTTCTCTGGTCGCGGAAGATCTTGCACTTGCTCCTCGCTCCAAGTTAGGCGCTACCTTGGAAAGTTATCTGGCCCGTTGATGGATCGCATAGATATGCGGGTGCAAGTTGAACCAGTTACAAGGGTGGAAATGGCACAGACCGAACTCGGTGAACCTAGTTCAGTAATCGCAGCGCGCGTATTAGTTGCACGGCAGAAAGCGGCAGCAAGATTTAGCGCCGAGCCTTGGTCCTTAAATTCGGAGATTCCTTCCCGCGCTTTGCGTACAACATATAAACCAGAACGCGCCGCAATGAACTTTCTGCACGATGAATTAGATAAAGAGAGACTGACTGCAAGAGGGCTTCATAAAATAATCCGTTTGGCGTGGACTTTGGCCGATTTAAATGGAAACGAAATTCCGCTCCTGGAAGATGTAAAGCTGGCTCATCGTCTGCGCGAAGGTTCTGAAATATGAACGAGACTGATGCCTCACTTTACCTATTCGCAAATATCGAAGGTGGGCACGTCTTTTGGAGTAATCAAGTATCTGAACTCGGTCCCCTTTTAGTTTATGAAAGACTATTAAGTGGAAAGTATGATCGTGTTAAATACGAAAAGTTGATCACAAATTTGCGTGCTACCAAATTGGAAGAGATTAAGGAATCCATCGATAAGACTGGATCAATTTTCTTAACTCCACAATCACTGGATTGGCCCACATCGTTAAATGATCTGAGCGCTACTCCATTTGGTCTGGTTGTTAAAGGTGACTTATCCGCACTTGCTGAAAAATCACTTGCGATAGTCGGAACTCGGAATCCAACTCCATACGGACTTCGCATCGCCGGTGATTTTGCTGCAGGTTTTGTTGATCGCGAATGGAGCATCGTAAGCGGCGGCGCATACGGAATAGATTCAGCGGCACATAAAGGAGCACTGATCGCTGAAGGAAGAACTATTGCTGTTCTTGCAGCAGGAGTAGATGTGGCATATCCCGCTGGGAACGCACGGCTCTTCGCAGAAATTGCAGAGAATGGTGCGTTGGTATCTGAAGTTTTACCCGGTTCTCACGCAATCCCGTCGCGTTTTCTAACACGGAATCGAATTATTGCCGCCCTGTCTCAAGCAACCTTGGTTGTTGAAGCGGCCTTTCGCTCTGGATCACTGCGCACTGCACGAGATGCCGCAGAATTAATGCGTCCCGTAATGGCGATACCTGGTCCGATAAATGCCCCAACTTCTGAAGGGTGTCACCGGTTAATTGGTGAACGCGCCGCTGAAATCGTTACATCTGTGGCAGATGCGATCGAGCTGATCACATCCCTTTAGGTAATGGGTGCGCTAAGTGAGAGAATAAGCGCATGAGTGAATTCCGTTCTGGCTTCGTCGCAATTGTTGGGCGCCCAAATACTGGAAAATCAACTCTCATTAACGCTTTAGTTGGAAGCAAGATTGCAATTACTTCTCCGCATCCAAATACCACTCGTCACGCTATTCGCGGCATCGTTAATCAACCCACCTTTCAAGCTGTTCTCGTTGATACCCCAGGTATTCATAAGCCAAAGACTTTATTGGGCCACCGACTAAATGCGGTGGTTGGTGAAAGTTTAGATTCAGTAGATGCAATTTTGATGTGCCTGCCTGCTGACGAGACTTCAGGATCGGGCGATGTTTTCTTAGCTCAGGAAATTGCCAAGCACCCTCGCGCAAAGAAGTTCGCACTCCTAACAAAAACGGATTTGATCTCTAAGGAGAAGTTGGCGCTGCGTCTTGCTGGCATAAATGCCTTAGCAAAAGGATTTACTTGGGATGAAATCGTTCCGGTATCTGCTGCTATTCACTCACAGATTGAGTTACTTGCCGAATTAATTGGCAAGGTTCTGCCGATTGGTCCAGCTTTCTACCCTGAAGATATGACCAGTGATCAAGGTCAAGATCAATTGATCTGCGAGTTAATTCGTGAAGCTGCGATGCGTGATGCTCGTGAAGAACTTCCACATTCAATTATGGTGACAATCGATGAGATGTCTGAGCGCGAGAAAACCGGCTCACGACCATTCTTTGATATTCACGCGACGATACACGTTGAGCGAGATTCACAGACCGGCATAATTTTGGGCCACAAAGGTGAACGACTTAAAGATATCGGTATGCGAGCTCGTGCAGATATCGAGCGTGAACTAGGTGCACGTATTTTCTTAGGGCTGCACGTGAAGGTTTCTAAAGAATGGCAGCGCGATCCAAAGCTCTTGCAAAGATTAGGTTTCGGCGAGAATTAATTTAAGCGTTTGTTTTGCGACTGGCAAGGTAAGAACCAATCAGAACTAACGGCAAACCAACGATGATTCCGATCGTTAGTGGCTCGCTTAGGATCAAAACCCCGAGTACGACTGCAAAGGCAGTGTTCATATAAGTAACGAGTGAGGCGCGCACTGGACCGATTTCGGCAAGAACGATGAAGAAAACAGCAAAGGCGATACCAGTAGAAAAAATTCCAAGCGCAATTATTGAGTAAATGGCGCTCTGACTGACTTGGTGATCTGGCCACGTTAAGAATAGGGCTGGCGAATAAAGAAGTGCGGTCATAGCCATGGCAATCGCATTTATGGCGACACCTGAAACACCTGGCATCTTGCGAGTAATATAAATAACGGCGTATGCGTATCCGAACGATGCGCCAAGCATCATTAATATCGCAATTGGATCTGATGATCCGGTGAAACTTTCGATTCCTACAAGTAAGAAAACACCTAGAAATCCGACCGCGATTCCAAACATTCGGCGCGGTTCCCAAACCGTTTTGTCACCGTGCATAGCTGTAATCACTGTGGAAAAAATGGGAACGGTAGCAACAAGCAATCCAGCAAGCCCAGATGTGATTGATTGCTCCGCGGTACCGATTAAGATCCACGGGATTGACATTTCAAATAAGGCGTATACCGCGATGTATTTCCAACCTTTAATCGCAGTAAAGATGGACTTATCGTAGATTGCAATCGGGACAAGAATTAATGCGCCGATAAATACGCGGCTAAAGACAACGATTGCGGGGGAGAAGCCAGTTTCAGGATCTACTGCAACTCGGATAAAGAGGTAAGGAATACCCCAAAGAAACCCGGCAAGGATAAAGAGAATTAAATTACGCCGAGACATTGCGCCATAGTAACCTGAAAGCGCTGATATTCCTTACCACTATTACTTTATGGTTTTACTTGCCATCTCTTGCGCCGCAAAGTCCAGTGCGAGGTGCGCCGAAGGCGTTACGGCGACAGTTGCAAAGAAACCATGGATCATTCCAGGAAATTCTCGGCAAATAACTTCAGAGCCATCGCTTTTTAGCTTTTCGCAGTAATTCTCGGAATCACTCACGAGTGGATCGTATTGCGCGGTAATTACTATCGAAGGAGCAACTCCGGCGAGACTCTTTGCGCTCATAGGAACTGCATATGCATTGTCATTGTGCTCGCTGCCCTGCAAGTAATTTTCCCAGAACCACTTCATGCCTTGAGTGGTTAGCCCATAATCAGTGGCATATTCACTGTATGACTTGGTTGTGAAATCACGAGCGATGCATGGGTAGACAAGTAATTGATAACTAAGTGAAATTGAATTATCTCTAGCTTTAATTGCTACCGCAGCAGCCAAATTTCCACCGGCGCTATCTCCGCCGACTCCTATGCGATTAGCATCGATTCCAAGTTCTTTTGCATGTTCGCGCGCCCAGATCAGGGTGGCATAACAATCATCAAATGGAATGGGGAAAGGATGTTCCGGCGCTTTTTGATAATTAACGCTAATGATTACCGAACCACTTTGATTTGCCAGACGATGTAACGCGGCATCATAGATATCTAAGAATCCCATTACCCATCCTCCTCCGTGAAAGTAGATCAAGGCAGGTGCGTTCTGGTCTGTGTTAGGACGATAGATTCGAATAGGAAGATCAGCAGTTGGCCCAGGAATGAATCTATTAATAACTGAGTGGATTGATTCCGGTTTGCCATTGACTGCGACTCGGCTCTGGGTAAGTTTCCTAATCTCCGACAAAGGTGCTTCCCATACTTGCGGAAGAGCTGCAGCTTTTTGATCGGCAAGAAGTTTGATTATCTCCGGGGCAAGGCTCACTCTTGATATCTCCTTAATTCCAGCTTTGAGTTGCATCACGAAGGGTGCGATAACGTTGCACAACATCTGGTGTTGCAGCAGCTGAAACTTTTTCGATCTTGCCTAAATCCCAAGTTGGAGCTGTATCGCCGCTAAGAAGAGCCCAAGCCGCTTGACGCGCTGCACCGTTTGCAACATATTCGCCAGCAGGTGGAAGCAGAACTTCGCGCCCGAAGAGCGCTGCTGCAATTTGTGCAACAGCAGGGTTCTTCGCCGCACCACCAATTAAAATAATGCGTTTAACATCAACGCCCAATTTTTCTAGCGCATCAACAGCATCAACTAATCCACAGAGCATTCCTTCAACCATCGCGCGCGAGATATCTGCAGGATTAGAGTTATTTAGATTTAATCCGCTAAATACTCCGGTTGCACTCGGACGATTTGGAGTTCGCTCACCCTCAAAGTAAGGAAGAAGCGATAAGCCATTTGCGCCTGGTTTTGCAGAGAGCGCTAGTGCGCCGACTTCATCGTGGGACTTTCCGAGGATTCGTGTGGCAGCATCTAATATCCGTGCAGCATTTAGCGTGCAAACTAATGGCAAGAATCGTCCTGTTGCATCCGCAAAACCAGCAACGGCCCCAGATGAATCGTGAGTTGCGGTCTCGGATACCGCAAATGCAGTTCCGCTGGTGCCTAATGAAACTACAACGTCGCCAGGCTGCGCTTGAATGCCAAGAGCTGCTGCTGCGTTATCTCCAGCGCCAGGTGCGATCTTTACTCCACTTGGCATTACTCCGCCAAACTCAGCGGGGCTAATAATCTTTGGAAGATGTATTTCACGGTCAGTGCGCAACGCAAGCGCTAAAACATCGCGGCGATACTTAGATGTAGATGGATCAAAGTATCCAGTTCCAGATGCTTCGCTGCGATCTGAAAATAGTTTGCTGAAATCTTTTGCATCATTTGGATTGTGTTGTAGTTGCCAAGATAACCAGTCGTGGGGGAGAGCGACACCAGCAACCTTTGCAGCGTTATCTTTTTCAGAATCTGCCAACCAGCGCAACTTTGAGGCAGTAAAGGATGCAACCAACCTTGAGCCAACTTGTTTAGCCATAACTTCCGGGCCACCGATTTCAGAATTTAGTGCATCTGCAGCGGCCGCCGATCGCGTGTCATTCCAAAGTAGGGCATCGCGGATTACCGCACCATTTTCATCCAGTGCGACCATTCCGTGTTGTTGTCCGCCAATTGAGATTGCTTCTACATCATCGAGTCCACCGGCATCTTTTATTGCAGCATCGAGGGCAGTCACCCAATGGGCGGGGTTTACTTCTGTTCCGTCAGGGTGGCTGGCGCGACCTTGCCGCAATAACTCACCAGTAACGGCGTCACGAATTACCACTTTGCAAGACTGTGTTGAAGAATCCACGCCCGCGATGAGTTTTCGATTAGCCATGGGGCAAGGCTAGACTGTGCCTGTCAACGTTGACTACTTTTCGATCTTTTTCTTTTTCCGAGATCCTAGATTTAACAACTTTTGAACTGGAGTTTTTCATGCGTATTGGCGTCCTCACAGGTGGCGGAGATTGTCCCGGTCTAAATGCGGTTATCCGCGCGGTAGTTCGTAAAGGTGTAAAAGAATATGGCCACGAGTTTGTTGGCTTCCGCGATGGCTGGAAAGGCCCGCTTGAGAATTACACAATGGAGCTCAACCTCGAGACCACCCGTGGCATTCTGCCTCGCGGCGGAACAATTTTGGGTTCATCTCGCACCAACCCATTTAAAATCGAAAATGGCGTTGAACGCATTAAACAGAATTTATCCGATCAGGGAATCGATGCGTTGATTGCTATCGGTGGCGAAGATACTCTCGGTGTTGCCACAAAATTAGATTCACTTGGCGTAAAGGTTATTGGCGTTCCGAAGACAATTGATAACGATCTCAATAATACTGATTACACATTTGGCTTTGATACTTCTGTAAATATCGCTGTTGAAGCGATCGATCGTTTACATACAACCGCAGAATCACATCACCGCGCACTCGTTGTTGAAGTAATGGGCCGCCATGCTGGCTGGATCGCACTTCACTCAGGGATGGCAGGCGGAGCAGCTTGTATCCTGATTCCAGAAGTAAAATTCTCAGTCGATAAAGTTTGCGAATGGGTCGAGTCTCGTTTTAAGAGTAGCTATGCACCGATTATTGTTATTGCAGAAGGTGCAATCCCACAAGATGGTGACATGATTACCAAAGATTCAGAGTTAGATGCCTTCGGCCACGTCAAGTTATCTGGAATCGGCGAATGGCTTGCTAAACAAATCGAAGCGAAGACCGGCAAAGAAGCGCGCACTTCTGTTCTTGGCCATATCCAACGCGGCGGTACTCCAACTGCATTTGACCGCGTACTTGCTACTCGCTTTGGGTTGCAAGCGATTACTGCTGCATCCGAAGGCGACTGGGGCAAGATGGTGGCTCTACACGGCACCGATATCGTTCGCGTCCCACTTGCGAGTGCTACCGAGAAGTTAAAGACAGTGCCTATTGAGCGTTACAAGGAGTCGGAGATCTTCTTCGGATAATTCTCGCCCGAGAATCAATCTGATCAAACTACTCTTATCCCCATGACTACTTCATCCCCGAGTCCATTAGATAACCTCTTCACTCCTGGACTCGTTGCGGCGCAACAACCGCAATGGCCGGGTGGTGTCGATGGTGCACCAGTAAAAAAGGCAGTAGCAGAGTTAAAGTCTTTTCCTCCGCTCGTTTTCGCGGGTGAATGCGATGATCTAAAAGCAAAAATAGCTGAGGCTGCTGCTGGTCGTGCATTTTGGTTACAAGGTGGAGATTGCGCAGAAACATTTGCCGCAGCTACTGCAGATTCAATTCGCAACCGTATTAAAACCATTCTGCAAATGGCAGCGGTATTGCAGTATTACTCCAGCCTTCCAGTAGTAAAAGTTGGCCGAATGGCTGGGCAATTTGCTAAGCCACGTTCGAATGATTTTGAAACACGCGGAGATGTGACGCTTCCGGCTTACCGTGGTGATGCAGTTAATGATCTTGAATTCACCGAAGCATCACGTATGCCAGATCCAAACCGCATGGTCCGGGTTTACAACACATCGGCGGCAACCCTTAACTTGGTTCGCGCCTTCACTCAAGGTGGATTTGCCGATCTGCGTCAGGTGCACGAATGGAACAAAGGTTTCATCCGCGATTCATCTGTCGGCGATCGTTACGAGCAAATGGCGCGCGAAATTGGTCGCGCCTTAGACTTTATGAAATCTGCTGGCGTCGATCCTGATTCCTTTAAATCAGTTGATTTCTACTCCAGTCACGAAGCTTTGATTATGGAATATGAGAAAGCTCTAACTCGTATCGATTCGCGTACTCAACTTCCATACGATGTTTCGGCGCACTTCATCTGGATTGGCGAGAGAACTCGCCAACTAGACGGTGCACACGTAGATTTCGCCGCCAAGGTTCGCAATCCAATTGGAGTAAAACTTGGCCCTAAGTCCACAGTCGATGATGCTCTTAAATTGATTGATCGCTTAGATCCAAACCGTGAACCGGGTCGCTTAACATTTATCACGCGCATGGGTGCGGGCAAGATTCGCGAAGCCCTACCCGCACTCGTTGATGGCGTTACTAAATCTGGTGCACAAGTTCTCTGGGTCTGCGATCCGATGCACGGCAACACCTTTGAAGCAGCAACGGGATATAAAACCCGACGCTTTGATGATGTTATGGATGAAGTAAAGGGATTCTTTGAAGTCCATAAGTCACTAGGAACGCACCCAGGCGGAATCCACATTGAATTAACCGGCGACGATGTTACCGAATGTCTTGGTGGGGGAGAACAGATCTCCGAAACTGATTTGGCCAGCCGTTACGAGAGCGCTTGCGACCCACGCCTTAACCATTCACAATCTCTAGAACTTGCATTTCTAGTTGCTGAAATGTTGCGCGATCGCTAATTTAGTGGGCGTGCCACTGTTAATTTCTCAATTTAAGTCTCCAATCGGGGTTTTAAATTTAATCGCTGATGAGCAGATTCTCTTGGGCTTAAACCTCTCTAGCGTTAAAGCGCTCAAAGATAGCGTCGACGAAATTGATTACGCGAAGGGCTTTAAGGAAGTTTCTAAGATTTCAGTAGTTTCAGATCTGCTAAGTGATTACTTTGCTGGCGATATAAATGCGTTAAATGGTATTTCAGTCCGTCAACCTGGTGCGCAATTCTCTCAAGCAGCCTGGAAGGCGATGCGTAAAGTAAAAGCAGGAAAGACAATTTCGTATGCTGATCTAGCCGATCGCTCCGGTTCAAAAGCAGCGGTGCGTGCGGCAGGTTCAGCCTGTGCAAAGAACGCCATTGCACTTGTTGTTCCGTGTCACCGCATCGTTAAAACTGGGGGATCACTCGGTAACTATGCATATGGTTTAAATAAAAAAGAGTGGTTATTACGCCACGAGGGCGCGCTTTAATATCTCTATCGCCGCTTTACATTGCTCGTCATCAAAATCTAGGTGAGTCACCAGGCGCGCGTATTTTGGACCAAGTGCGCTAATCCATAGCCCCGCATCTTTTGTGCGAGTTGATAGTTCTCCAGCAGAAATTGGTAGCGCAGATAAATCAAGACCAACGATATTTGTCTCAACAGAATTTGGATCAATCAGTGAGGAATTGATCGCAGATACAGCGATTGCGATTTCTTTTGCGCGACGATGGTCTTCTGCTAATCGAGCGATGTTGTTATCTAGTGCGTAATGTGCGGCACCTGCCAACAAGCCAACTTGTCGCATTCCTGCGCCGTAGCGTTTACGCCATACCCGCGCCTTTGCTACACGATCTTTATCGCTGAGCATGATTGAACCGATTGGAGCGCCCAAACCTTTAGAGAGACAGACGCTAATGGTGTCGAAGTACTTCCCGTATTCATTTAGCGCGACCCCACTTGCCACGTGCGCATTCCAAATTCGCGCTCCATCTAAATGAAGAGCCAGGCCTAATTCATCAGCGCCTTTTCGTAGCGCCTTAATCTCCTCAAGGGGTTGAACTGTTCCGCCACCGAAATTATGAGTGTTCTCAACAGCGATCGCAGTTGTGGAAACTAAATATGGACCAGAATTTGGACGGGCTAATTCCAGGGCATCTTTGGCTATCAGCAGTCCGTTTTTGGCTGGCCAAGTGCGAGTTGTGATGCCGCTAAATACTGCAGCCGCTCCGAGTTCAGCGCGAACGATATGCGAATTAGATTCAGCCAGCAGCTCTTCACCAGGTGCGACCAACATGCGAATCGCCAATTGATTGGCAAGTGAACCGGTAGGTGTAAAGACTCCGGCTTCTTT
>CAXNDQ010000025.1:0-12078 GCA_964201275.1 Candidatus Planktophila sp.
TGGGATATGGCCGAAGAATTTCACGATGGCGTCGTAGAAAACTTTCTTGCTGAGTACGCGGCCGGCCGCACTCCGAATCCTTGCCTGCGCTGTAACGAGAAAATTAAATTTGCAGCTGTGTTGGATCGCGCTAAAGCGATGGGCTTTGATGGCGTTGTCACCGGACATTACGCGCGCACCGAAATTGGCCCAATGGGTAAGACGTTGCATCGCGCTGTTGATCCGTTAAAAGATCAATCCTATGTTCTTGCTGTTTTAACTACTGAACAAATCAACGGTGCAATATTTCCGTTGGGCGATACCGAAAAAGTTGATATCCGAATCGAAGCTGAAGCTCGCGGTTTAGCAGTTGCGCAAAAACCCGACAGCCACGACATCTGCTTTGTTCCATCAGGTGATAATGCAGGATGGTTACGCGATCGTTTAGGAAGTGAAGTTGGTCCGATAGTTGATCAATCCGGTACAAAAATTGGTGAACATAAAGGCGCATACACCTACACAATCGGCCAGCGCAAAGGTTTAGGTTTATCTGTTGCTGCCCCAGATGGCTCACCACGCTTTGTTTTAAAGATCGAACCAGTGACAAATACCGTTGTTGTTGGCGCGCGCGAAGAACTTGCGGTAAACAAACTCTTTGGTGAGAAAACTATTTGGTGCGGACCTTCAGTTGGTGCTGATCCATTGCGTGGATTCGTACAAGTTCGCGCCCACGGTGCACCGCTAGATTGCACTTACTTCTTTGACGGACAACGTTTAATTGCTGAATTAGATGAGCCACTCCTTGGAATCGCCAACGGACAAGCAATGGTTATTTACGACGGTGACCGAGTGGTCGGATCGGCAACGATCTGCGAGAGCGCATGAGTAACGCTGCCCGTCACCGAATTACCGAACTCACCAACGAGATTCGCGATCATCAATTTAAATACTACGTACTAGATGCGCCATCAATTACTGATGCTCAATTCGATGGGCTGTTACAAGAGTTAAAGGCGCTGGAGGCAAAACATCCAGAGTTGCTCGAACCAGATTCACCTTCACTTGGCATCGGGGGAGGGTTCGCTACCACTTTCACTCAACACGATCACATCGAGAAGATGATGAGCCTGGATAACGTCTTTGATACCGAAGAACTAACCGCGTGGTTTGATCGGGTAGAAAAAGAGAGTCCGAGCCCAAGTTATCTTTGCGAGTTAAAGGTTGATGGCCTGGCAATTAACTTGTTATACGAAAAAGGCCAATTAACGAGAGCCTTAACTCGCGGAAATGGCGTAACTGGTGAAGATGTAACGCTAAACGTTAAAACCATTAAAGACCTGCCACATAATTTATCGGGCAAGAATGTTCCAGAGGTGATTGAAATCCGCGGTGAAGTTTTCTTTCCAGTCGCCGCCTTTAATCAATTAAATGAAGAGTTAGAAGAAGCGGGCAAGCAACTTTTCGCTAATCCGCGAAATTCCGCTGCGGGATCGCTGCGCCAGAAAGATCCACGTATCACTGCTTCTCGTCCGCTCAGTGTGGTTGTGCACGGGGTTGGCGCAAACCAAGGAATGGCCTTTAAATCACAATCAGATGCTTATGCAAAATTAAAAGAATTAGGTGCGCCGACATCAGATCGCTTTAAAGTCTACGCCACGCGCGCCGAAGTCGTTAAATTCATCGAGTATTACAACGAGCATCGCCACGATGTTGAGCACGAAATAGATGGCGTAGTAATTAAAGTTGACGATATCGCCGAACAACAAAAGCTGGGTTTCACCTCACGCGCTCCAAAGTGGGCGATCGCCTTTAAGTATCCACCTGAAGAAGTGACAACTAAGTTACTTGATATCAAAGTCAGCGTTGGTCGCACCGGACGAGTCACGCCATTTGCATTTATGGAACCAGTAAAAGTCGCTGGTTCAACAGTTACAAATGCCACGCTTCACAACCAAGAAGAGATTGAGCGTAAAGGCGTTTTAATAGGTGACACAGTAATCATCCGTAAAGCCGGTGATGTAATCCCTGAAGTACTCGGACCGGTTTTAGATAAGCGCACCGGCAAAGAACGCGCCTTTGTAATGCCGACCAATTGCCCGGAATGCGCCAGCGAATTGCGCGCGATCACGGCAGGAGATGTAGATATTCGCTGTCCAAATACTCAAAGCTGTCCCGCACAACTGCGCGAGCGTATTTACTACATTGGTTCGCGTGCCGCCCTGGATATCGACGTCCTTGGTCTAGAAGCAGCCGTTGCATTATTAAGTGATCAGATCATTACTGATGAATCGGATCTCTTTGCCCTGACTACTCAATCACTAACTCGATCTGAGTTCTTCACGAAGAAAGATGGCAGTACTGGTAAAAATACCGAGAAGCTGTTAGCTGGTTTAGAGAGCGCAAA
The DNA here is from genome assembly GCA_964201275.1 of Candidatus Planktophila sp. Taxonomy (GTDB): domain Bacteria; phylum Actinomycetota; class Actinomycetes; order Nanopelagicales; family Nanopelagicaceae; genus Planktophila. Next base: position 2,384 of record CAXNDQ010000025.1, read on the forward strand.
GACTCGGCCACTTTGGCGCATTATCGTTGCGCTTTCAATTCGCCACGTTGGACCAACAGCTGCGCAATCACTGGCCAATAACTTTGGTTCAATGGATGCAATTTCTAAAGCGAGCGTTGCGGAACTTTCAGATATTGATGGACTTGGTGAAACGATCGCACAATCAATTGTCGAATGGTTTGCCATTGATTGGCATCGTCAGATTATTTCAAAATGGCAGAGCGCCGGCGTGGTCATGCAGGCGCAGGCTGCTGCAAATCTGCCGCAGACGTTGGCCAATCTCACCTTCGTAGTCACTGGCGGATTGGATAACTTCACTCGCGATTCCATCGCCGAGACAATTACCGCGCACGGTGGAAAGGCAGCATCAGCGGTATCGAAGAAGACCGATTATGTATTGGTTGGCAGCGACCCTGGTTCTAAGTTAGCGAAAGCGCAAGAACTCGGCGTAAAAGTGATCGATGAGGCGCGCTTTTTAGAGTTACTCGCGGGGCGGGGGTAGTCTGTACCCATGCTTATCGCCTCAGCCGAATCTCTTCGTGAACTTCCTGCTCCACCATATGCATTTGGAATCGGAACTTTCATTCTCTTCTCTTTATTTCTCTATCTTGTACTCCGCCTAGATAACGATTAAAAAACTCCAGTTAACTGGAATTTCACAACTTTAATATGGCAAAGATTGCAATCTACGGCGGAACTTTCGACCCAATCCATAAAGGTCACCTGCACGTAATTACCGAAATTATTTCTCGCAAATTAGCAGATCGCATTCTTTTAATTCCTGCAGGTCAACCACAACTTCGCGATGCACAACCAGTTGCAACTGCGAGTGATCGGCGCGCAATGTGCCAATTAGCGCTTAAGGATTTGCCTGCGGATGTGTCTAACAAAGTAGAAGTGAACCCAATTGAGATTTTGCGCCAGGGGCCAAGTTTTACAATTGATACTGTCGAGGCGGTTGCGCAGACTTATCCCGGCGATCAGATTGCGCTCATTATCGGCACAGATGCCTTCACCAAAATCGAACAGTGGCATCGCAGCAACGAATTACAGGATATGGTCGAGTTTATAGTTATTGACCGTCCAGAATTTCCAGGTGAAGCAAACCTCGATATCGGAGCACTGAACATTTCTGCAACGCAAGTACGCGCTGGAGATTTAGCATCACTTTCACCACACGTAGCAACCTATATAAAGGAGCACCACCTCTATGCCAGCAAGTAAGAGCGTTACCGAGTTGACCCAGGTTGCAGCTCGCGCAATCGCCGATAAATTTGGCACAGAGATGATCGCCATTGATCTCTCTGATCAAATGGTGCTTTCTGAAGTCTTTTTAATTGCAACGGGTGCGAATATTCGCCAAGTTGATGCGATTGCAGATGAAGTCGAAGAGAAGTTGCGCTTGATTGGTGAAAAGCCAGCGCGCCGCGAAGGAACCGATGAATGGATCCTGCTTGATTACTCAGATTTAGTAGTACACATTCAAAGTGCCGAACTGCGCCGTTATTACATGCTCGATCGCCTCTGGAATGATTGCCCAACTATTGAACTCGATGTAGTGAAGGAAAATGTGGCAAATGGCAGGTAAGAACAATCGCATACTTTTATGGCGTCACGGCCAGACAGATTGGAACGTGGTAAACCGCTTTCAGGGACATTCAGATATTGATTTGAATAGCGTCGGTGTTTATCAAGCTGAACTTGCCGCTCCAATCATTGCCGGAATGGAACCAACTGCGATTTTATCTAGCGATCTTTCGCGGGCTCGTGTCACTGCTTCAAAACTTGGTGAGATTGTAAATATAGAAGTTTTAATTGATGAGCGTTTACGCGAAACCGATGGTGGTCACTGGGAAGGAAAGACCGGTGCAGAAAATCGCGCCGAAGATTTAGAGAACTTTATTCGTTGGATAGATGGCAACGATAATCCGGCGGGACCTATTGGTGAGCGCCGTAGCGAAGTTGCCGCGCGTGCCAGCGCTGCAATCGATGAATTCTTAGGTGATAAAGAGAATCAATTAGTAGTTGTTGCAACCCACGGCGGAACTGCGCGCTGCTTAATGGGGCACTATTTGCATTTGCCGATGGCGCATTGGGGAAAGATTGGCGGGCTATCTAATGCACGTTGGTCAATTTTGCAGACCAGCCCAAAGGGTTGGCACTTGGCTGAACATAACGCCGGTTCTATTCTTGAACCAGTAATGGGCGAAGAATCTGGTGCTGATGTGCCAGATCACGTGCGCTAGAGTTACCTTCTCGTTAAAGGCGGGAATTAAAAGGGGATATGGCGCAGTTGGTAGCGCGCTTCCATGGCATGGAAGAGGTCAGGGGTTCGAATCCCCTTATCTCCACTTAAATGGCAAAAGCAGAAATTGGGATTGGAAAGTAAATGTCTAGCGTCACCACAATTCCAAGAGGCTGGGATGCAACTGATATTCCGGATCTAACTGGAAAACAATTCTTAATCACTGGCGGAACCAGTGGTATCGGAAAAGAAACGGCGCGTGAATTGGCCCGTGCTGGAGCTCACGTAACGATTACCGCTCGTAATGCAGCCAAAGGCGCAGCCACTGTCGCTGAAATCGCCCGCGATCGGGTTGATTTTAAATTACTTGATTTAGCCGATCTTTCCTCAGTCCGTAACTTCGCAAAAGAATTTACTTCTCCGATCGATGTTTTAATTTTAAATGCTGGAGTAATGGCCACACCATTTTCGCTCACTAAAGATAAATTTGAAATGCAGATGGGCACAAATCATCTTGGCCACTTTGCCCTAACTGGATTACTACAAAAACAAATCAAAAATCGCGTAGTTGCGGTCTCCTCTCAAATGCACCGCACTGCGCGTATTGGCAATTTCACGATCGATGATCTGCGTGATAAAGCCAAAGGAATTGGCGCGTACAACCCTTGGTCGGCATATGCTTACAGCAAATTAGCGAACCTACTTTTCATTCATGAGTTAGAGCGCCGCCAGATGCGGAACAACTGGAACCTTGAAGCAGTTGCAGCACACCCTGGATATGCCGACACAAATTTAGTTGCAGGTGCATCTGTACAAGATCGTGCCGGGGCTTTGGCAAATGCAATATTCGCACAGAGTGCAGAGCGCGGGGCGCTACCGACTTTATGTGCTGCAACATATCCAGGACTTTATGGCGCCTCATATATTGGCCCAGACGGATTTATGGAGATGCGCGGATTTCCTAAACTCACACGCGCCGCAGCGATTGCATACGATCAACGACTAGCTAAGGATTTATGGAGCGTTAGCGAAGAATTGACTGGCGTTACTTGGGGCTAAAGCCCGATAAACTAAGGAGATGAGCACTTCACAAGAACATCAGGCGTATGACTTTGCCTATGTCCAAGAGAAGTGGCTGCCTATATGGGATGCGATAGAACCATTTAAATCTGGTCGCGCCGAAGATAAAAGACCAAAGAAATATGTTTTGGATATGTTCCCGTATCCATCAGGTGATCTACATATGGGCCACGCTGAGGCATACGCACTTGGCGATGTAATCGCCCGTTATTGGATTCAAAAAGGATTTAACGTAATGCATCCGATTGGCTGGGATGCCTTCGGACTTCCGGCAGAAAATGCGGCAATTAAGCGCAATGAAGATCCGCGCATTTGGACTTACGAAAATATCGCAACGCAGAAAGCATCGATGCGACGTTATGCGTGTTCTTTCGACTGGGATCGAGTTTTCAATACTTGCGATCCTGAGTATTACAAATGGAATCAATGGCTATTTATCGAACTTCACAAACGCGGTCTTGCCTATCGTAAAGATAGCGCCGTTAACTGGTGTCCAGGTTGTCAGACAGTTCTTGCCAATGAACAAGTAGTCGCGGGTCTGTGTGAGCGTTGTGATACTGCGGTAACCAAGAAGAAATTGAATCAGTGGTATTTCAAGATCACTGATTATGCAGATCGTTTGCTCGATGACATGGATCAACTTGAAGGCAAATGGCCCGATAAAGTCTTAATGATGCAGCGAAATTGGATCGGTCGCTCACAAGGAGCCAACGTTAACTTTGTAATCGAGGGTCGCACCGAACCAGTGACTATTTACACCACGCGCCCTGACACATTATTTGGCGCAACCTTTATGGTTGTTGCCGTTGATTCAGAGTTAGCTGCAGAACTTGCCGCTGGAACAGCTGCCGAAGATAAATTTAAGCAATATCGAGAATCTGTCAAAGCAGCATCCGATATCGATCGCTTAGCAACTGATCGACCAAAATCTGGCGTATTCCTAGAACGTTATGCGATTAACCCTGTAAACGGTGAGAAGTTGCAGATCTGGGCATCTGATTACGTTTTAGCAGATTACGGAACCGGCGCGATCATGGCGGTACCTGCTCACGATCAACGAGATTTAGATTTTGCACGTGCCATGAAGTTACCAGTGCGCGTTGTTGTGGAGACCGGTGAAGAGGATCCAAGCGAGACAGGGATCGCAACAACTGGTGATGGAAAGATAGTTAATTCAGGTGCGCTAAATGGTTTGAGCAAAGCCGATGCAATCTCTGCAATAAATAAGCAGTTAGAGGCTGATGGTTTAGGAAAATCTGCACGTAATTATCGTCTGCGCGATTGGTTAGTCTCTCGCCAACGTTACTGGGGCACACCAATTCCGATTGTTCATTGCGAAAAGTGTGGCGAAGTTGCTGTGCCTGCAGATCAACTTCCGCTTTTGCTTCCTGATGCTAAAGGTTTAGATCTAAAGCCAAAGGGACAATCTCCTCTTGCGGCAGCAACCGATTGGGTAAACACCAAGTGCCCAACTTGTGGGGGAGCAGCAACTCGCGACTCGGACACTATGGATACTTTCGTGGATTCATCTTGGTACTTCTTGCGCTATCCATCTTCAACAAATCACAACGAGCCTTTCTCGCGCGCCGACATCGATACTTGGTTGCCGGTTGATCAATATGTTGGCGGCGTAACACATGCGATTTTGCACCTGCTTTATTCACGCTTCTTTACCAAGGTTCTGCACGACATCGGAATGTTGGGATTTAACGAACCATTTACTCGCTTGTTAAATCAAGGCATGGTTGTGATGGATGGTTCTGCAATGTCTAAATCTCGCGGGAACTTGGTTCGCTTATCTGATGAGTTAGAGAACCACGGTGTTGACGCAATCCGTCTCTCGATGGTTTTTTCTGGTCCGCCTGAAGATGATGTTGATTGGTCTGATGTTTCTCCATCTGGCTCTGTTAAATTCTTAAGTCGTGCTTGGCGTTTATCCGGTGATGTCACTTCAAAGCCAGGTGTCAATTTTGCAACTGGTGATATTTCACTTCGTAAAGCAACCCATAAAGCACTTAACGATGCTTCATTTGCAGTGGAATCTTTCCGCTTCAACGTCGCAGTTGCGCGCGTTATGGAGTTGGTAAATGCCACTCGTAAAGCAATTGACTCAGGCCCAGGCGCAGCAGATCCAGCAGTGCGCGAAGCAACTGAAGCGATTGCAATTATGTTATCTCTGGTTGCTCCATTTACGGCAGAAGAAATGTGGGAGCGCTTAGGCCATAAACCAGCAATAGCAACCGCAGGTTGGCCAGTTGTGGATGAAAAGTTACTTGTGGCAGATGCGATCGAAGCGGTGATTCAGATTAACGGCAAGATCAAAGAGCGAATTGAAGTATCTCCAACGATTACTGATTCTGAAATCGAAGCTTTGGCGCTGGCTCATCCCACAATCGCAGCAGAGTTAAATGGCGCAACGCCCAAGAAAGTTATTGCGCGCGCACCAAAGCTTGTAAATATCGTTCTTTAACCACAGCCACCCACCTTCTTAGATTTCTCTGACCGTCAATGTCAGATGATCTGGCCATGCAAATATCTACTGAAAAAATGCGCGACTGGTGGAGCAATATCACCTTCTCTATATCGCAAAAGCGATCACTGCTTTCTATCTCAGCGCTGGTTATTGCGCTCTCCTTCTTTCTCGTGATGCGCGGATCAACACAGGAGATCCCGCTAGCGCCGGAAGGCTTATCCGTCACCGAAGTGGTCGCTCAAGTTACTGTCGATGTAGCGGGTGCGGTCAAGAACCCAGGCGTTTACACCTTGCCGGCTAATTCGCGAGTTATGGATGCGATCAAGATGGCCGGAGATAAATTAAAAGGCGCCGATCTATCTGATGTGAATTTGGCGCGCATCATTAAAGATGGCGAACAAATCTATATTTATCCACCGGGTAAAGCCGGTAGCACTAGTCGAATATCGCCACAACGAGCCAAAGCCAAATCTTCTGGCCCGATCGCGCTAAATCGTGCGAGTGCAAAAGATTTGGAATCTCTCGATGGAATCGGCCCAGTGTTGGCTGCGCGGATAGTTGCTTATCGCAATCAAAATGGTCCATTTATCACTGTGGATGATTTGATGAAGGTTTCCGGAATCGGCTCCATCAAATTTGCGCAATTTAAAGAGAAGCTACGCGTCTAATTGATTACCGCGCACTTGCTTTAGGCGGTGCGCTTTGGTGTGGTGCGTTACTACAGAGTTATGTAGCGCCGTGGCGAACCTCCATCGCCGCGGCGTTACTTGTTTTATTCGCCCTGTCGCAGAGACGTAACCGCTTTATCGTCCTTGCTTTTGCGCTGGCTCTTGGTTCATCGGTTATGTCCTTGCGTCAGCACAGTTTGCAATCAAACATCGTTGCTCAACACTTCGATGAGAGCGCCATTGCCACACTCCAATTGAGCACCGATCCTCATCTGAGCGCAAAGCGGGTTAGTGGACGCAACTTTCTGCCTCCTAGTTACAGCGCGTTAGCAAGCTTGCGTGAGATCCGAATCGGGCCAAGTAGTTACAAATTACATATTCCGATTCGATTTATCACGACAGATATTGAAGTTGCCAAATTACTGCCGGGTCAAAAGATCATTGCCGAAGTGCGAATCCTGCGCAGCAAAGAACCACGAGTTGCCGCGTTATTAATTGCTAACCAGAAAGTGGAAGTTAAGAGCAAACCATCACGCTGGGCCAACGCACTTGGCAAAGTGCGCCTTGGTCTGCGAGCTGCAAGTGGTACTGGTGATGCTGGTTCGTTGATTCCCGGAATGGTCTTAGGTGATACATCCTTGCAAAGCGAAGACTTCCGCAGCGATATGCGTCGCTCTGGTCTAACTCATTTAGTTGCGGTAAGCGGGGCTAACTTTGCAATAGTTTCGGCCTTTATTTTATGGGCTGCACAATTTCTATTTAAAACTATGCGATTTCGGATTTTCGCCACAGCAATTGCACTCGTTGCATTTATCGCACTGGTTCGACCTTCGCCATCAGTTCTGCGTGCTGCTGCAATGGCGGCGGTATTGCTGATTGCATATGCAACCAAGCGCGGTGCTGATTCGCTGCCAGCGTTAGGTTTTGCAATTGCCGCAGTCGTCATCGGCGATCCTTGGCAAGGTCGAGATCCAGGTTTTGCACTCTCTGTTTTAGCCACTGCGGGCCTGCTTCTCTTTGCCCCGCGAGTAATCACTTACCTAGAACGTTATTTGCCGAAGATCATTGCTCAGGCAATTGCGGCGCCGATCGCAGCGACAGTTTTCTGCGCTCCAGTCATTGTTGCAATCTCAGGATTTCTATCACCAATGAGCATCCTGGCAAATCTTCTGGCAGCACCTGCAATAGTTCCAATTACCATTGTTGGATTTATCGCAGCGCTTTTATCTCCATTTATACCTGGCGTATCTGCGCTCTTAATAACCTCCGTTAAACCGCTGGCTTGGTGGATTGCAAGCGTTGCTGACTGGGCTGCTGGATTTCGCGTTCTGACAGTAAGTAAAGGCCTATTGGGCTTTGTAGCTGTAATTGTCGCGATCGCACTTATCTTGCTTTTGCCGCGCAAAATTGTTATCGCCACCGTTCTGATCGCGCTCTCTTTGAGTTACTTGCAACGTTTTCCGGGAGGTGATTGGCAGGTAGCAAACTGCGACATTGGGCAGGGTGATGGCGCTGCAATTAATCTAGGAAATCATCGCGCCATAATTATTGATACCGGCCCCGATCCAGAGTTAATTGATCGTTGCTTAAAACAGTTATCTATCCGTGAGATTCCGCTATTGATTTTGACGCACGGCCACGCAGACCACATTGCAGGTTTATCTGGTGCGATTAAGAATCGAAAAGTGGGCGCAACTTGGTATGGCAATGTGAAGCGTGGACACAGTGCGCAAATTGGAGATACCAAGATTAAAGTTTTATGGCCCGATAACGGGGAGTACGATCCAAATAATTCAAGTATCGCAGTGCGCATTGATACGCCGGATTTCTCGCTCTTTGCTGGTGGGGATATGGAGCCAGAGAGCCAAGCGGTAATTGCAGCAGAGTTAACAAGTGTTGATATTTATAAAGTCTGTCATCACGGGTCTGCATATCAAGATGAGAGTTTTACGCGCGCCTTGGATCCGCAAGTGGCGGTGATAAGCGTTGGCGCAGGTAATAGTTATGGCCATCCCGCCGCCAATACCTTGACGCTATTGGAGCAGGTAGGCGCTAAAGTACTGCGTACAGACGTTGATGGAGCGATTGCGATCGCAGCTCGCAGACATCGTCTAAAAATAACGACCAGTAAAGGCAGTTTTAACTTTATTAGATGGGAGTAAGACATTAATCCGTTTTATCTCATCCTGGGTTCAGAGGCGGCACTTGCTGATCGCGCCTTAGCCAAGTTATCTGCGCAGTTAAAAGATGAGAGCGCAGAAATCACAACTATCTTCGCCGGAGATGCCTTACTTGGCGATATCTCTGATGCGCTGGCTCCTTCCTTATTTTCTGAACGTCGCGCGCTAATAATTAAAGATCTGCAAGATCTTCCTGAAGATTCCAAAGAGGAAGTCACTCGATATTTGAGTGAGCCAGATGGGCTAACGACCGTTGTTTTCATTCATAAAGGCGGCGTAAAAGGAAAAACGTTACTAGATGCAATCAAGAAAGCTAAGCCAGAAATAATTGCTTGTGAGCCTCTAAAGAAAGAGGCGGAGAAAGAAGCATTTGTAAAAGAGTTATTTTTAGATAGCGGACGTAAAGCATCTCCTGGCGCAGTTGCCGCACTTGTCGGAGCGCTCGGTGGAGATATGCGCGAATTGCAGCAAGCGGTTTCGCAGATCGCACTTGATTCACCTGCCGGTGTAATTGATGAAGCGATGGTTGATAAATTCCACCAAGGACGCGTTGAAACAACTGGCTTTGATGTTGCAGATGCAACAGTCGATGGAAATTTACCGGTCGCGCTAATTTCACTGCGCAGTGCAATCGAAACCGGTACAGATCCCGTAATGGTTACATCCGCCATTGCATCAGCGCTTCGTAGCCTTGCAAAAGTTTCTGGCTCTGCAAGTGGTGCAAAATCTTTCGAACTCGCCGGACAACTCGGTATGGCGCCGTGGCAAATAGATAAAGCGCGTCGCCAATTACAGGGCTGGACTCCGCGCGCACTATCGAAGGCGGTGCAAGCGATCGCCCTTGCAGATGCGCAAGTAAAAGGTGCGGCCACAGATCCGATCTATGCCTTGGAAAAAGCCCTCGCCACGATTACCGCTGCTCGCGCTGCCAGATAGGCGGGGATTTCACCTCAATTTGAGCCTGAACCCCTTGCGCTGATAACCTACGCATCTGCTTGGCAACCAAAAGGGTTATCACAGCCTTAGACATTCGGAGTAATACACGTGGC
>CAXNDQ010000026.1:0-11981 GCA_964201275.1 Candidatus Planktophila sp.
ACAATTCGCTCAGCTAAAAATCTTGGATTCGGATCAAGACCATCACCAATTGGGTGATTGCCCATATGTTCAACGCCGCCAGCAATTGCAATATCAATTGAACCGATTGCAATTGCACCAGCTAGCGATGTAGTTGCGGTGAGCGCACCTGCGCACCAGCGATCAACTGAATATCCAGGCACTGTATTTGGCAAGCCGGCAAGCAATGATGCGCTTCGACCTAAATTCATTCCTTGATCACCAGTTTGTGTTGCAGCAGCGATCGCAACATCTTCGATATCACCTGGATTTACTTTGGGATTGCGCTCTAGCAAACCGCGCATCGCGCGCACCATCAGATCATCGGCGCGAGTACCGGAGTACATGCTGCCGGCCTTTCCAAAAGGGGTACGAACAGCATCGACTAGAACAACGGTGCGAGACATTTGCGCTACTTTCTAACGAGTGAAGGCTAGGTAAATCCTAGGGATAGGTTACTCGTCAGTAGCGAAAAGCGGAACAGGCTGGGTTAAGCGCTGGTTGACACGCGTGGTGCAGATGCGCCCTTCTTTGAAAGGTAGGGAATCAAGACCGCTGCGAGATAGATTCCTGAGGCTAAGAACTGGACGATTGAGGTGGTGGTATCAAAGCCAATGGTTCCGCCGAGGATTGCGGCAAGGAGAGATTCCTTTGCAATCCAGGGAGTTACATCCCATAGGTATGTATCAACGCCAGGTAGATAACCCAACTCTTGGAATTCGTGGACGCCATATGAAAGTACTCCAGCGGCAACAATGATTAGCGCAACTCCCGTTACAGTGAAAAACTTTGCGAGATTTAATTTCACCGCTCGGTTATAAATCAAATATCCAAGTGCTACGGCAAGTCCCAAACCAAGTACTAATCCAACTGTGGCAGATGATGCTGCGCCAACAGTTTTGAAATTGGTGTAAATAAATAGCGCAGTTTCTAGACCTTCGCGCAAAACAGCGAATAAAGCCACTAATGCAAGGCTTAATGGGCCAGTCAATACTGCGCTATCAACTTTGCCTTGTAAATCATCACGCAAAGTGCGAGCAGTGCGCTTCATCCAGAAAACCATCCAGGTAACAAGTGCAACTGCTAGAAAAGATGTTATGCCTGCAAATAGTTCTTCACCGCGACTAGTTAATTCAGCGGATGTGAAAGAAAGGATTCCGCCAAGGGCAAGGCTGGCCGCGATTGCAAGAGTCACGCCGGTCCAGACAGGCTTTAACAAGTGGCGACGGTCGGTGCGCACTATGTAGGCGACCAAGATCCCCACAATGAGAGCGGCTTCTAAGCCTTCGCGGAGGGCGATAATGAATGTACTGAGCATGGGATTAATCTAGAACTGCACCCCGAATTACGCAACTTAAGTGTTGCGTAATTCCTCACATCTCGGCTGGGGCTACTTCAGGCTCTTCGGTCTCAGGCGCGGCGAGCGGGATCGTCTCGAGCAGGGCTGACTCCAAAATGGGGGCTGCGATCTCTATCTGCCAGGAACGTGCACCCAGCGTAGCCAAAGCACCTGCTACCTCGCCTTTAGGGGCGTTCCAGCAGATCCGGCGGATGTATTCCGGGGTAAGCATATTTTCAAGGGGGATAGAGAGCTCTTCCGCCTTCTCCATTAAACGGGCTTTGGCGTGGGTAAGTGGTGCGTATTTATCTGGAAAGCGCTCGCGCCAAATCTTTAGCGGCGGCAGTGAATCAGAGTCGGTTCTAACTTGTGGCCATTGGTCTTCGCTAAGGGCTACGGCATCGGAAATAGCGCTAATCCAAGAAGCGGCGTTCTCCAGCCAGCGCGCTCGCAAACCAAGTGGACGGAGAATTCGCTCTAAATCCTTCTTTGTCTTAATCGTCTTCACATGGGCGACGCTGGCGATCTCCACGATTGCTGCATCGGAGAGAAGGCGCCCTTGCGAGATATCGGCCTCCTGTGCGATTTCATTTCGAAGGGTCCAAAGTGCGCGGACTACCGCTAACTGATTTCGTTTCTTAATTTTATGCATCCCAGAAGTTCTGCGCCAAGGATCAACGCGAGGCGGTGGTGGGGGAGCATCAAGAATTGCTTGAAATTCTTCGTTCGCCCACTTCAATTTATTGGCGCTCGCCAAAAGTCCATAAACCTTTTCACGTAGTTCAACCAATAACTCCACATCAAGTGCGGCGTAATTTAGCCATTCTTGTGGCAATGGTCTTTGTGACCAATCAGCTGCCGAGTGTTCCTTGGCTAGTGAGACCTCCATAAGTGATTCAAGAAGTGGTCCCAGCCCAACTCTTGGCAATCCGGCGATACGGCCACCGAGTTCGGTATCAAATAATTTTTTGGGATTAATTCCCAACTCGCGCAGACATGGAAGATCCTGCGTGCTGGCGTGCAGAATTACTTCATCGCTCTGCAAGAGTTCATTTAACTCTATGAATAAAGGGTGCTTTGGCCCAAATGGGATCGGATCAATTAGATGCAAACCACCACCGTGGCGTTTAATCTGAATGAGATATGCACGTGCGCTAAATTTAAAACCAGATGCTCTCTCCGCATCAACTGCAAATGGGCCAGAACCTTTTGCTAAATCACGGAGTGCGTTTTCAAATGATGCTTCGTCTGCAATAATTTTTGGAACGCCCTCGGCAGGTGCCAAAAGTGGAATAGCGGTGATTACCGGCTCGTTATCGGGGGAGTCTTCTTTTACATTATCCATATATAAAATTTTTAGCGCGCGGCTAGGCCTTGCGACGAGCTGCCGAAATTGGAGCAACGCCTTCAACGACCGGAGGCAAACCGGCAACTTCACCGAGAAGATTGCACCAGGCTAAGACGTGAGAGATCATCTCGTTAGCATCTTTAATAATCGGGCTCCAAGATGCGCGAATCTCAATTTCCGATTCATCATTACGAGGCGATAGTTTTCCAAAAGATGCGCTGGAAACTCGAGTCACCGTTCCGCTAGGTGCGTTAAATTCGCAGCCTGCGGCAGAAAGTGAATCAAGGAGCCAACTCCAGCCGACTTCTGGCAGCAGTGGATCATCTTGCATCGCCTCATCGACATCTGCACGCAAAAATGTGACACAACGGAATTCGCCTTCCCAAGTATCTTGCCCACCTGGTTCATGCAAAAGCACGAATCGACCAGATGCGATCTCGTCTTCGGCATCACCTAGCAGGCCATTAGATACATCTGCAGTAAATGCGAAGGAGTATGTAGCTAATTTTTGGGGAGCTGGAACTTCTTCCAAAATAATTTCAGATCGTGGAGTTACGGATCGAAGGTGATCAACCATGCGATTAAATTGGGCTACATCCACTGCTTAATTCTAAAGATGGCGGCGCAAGATAAGTGGGAGGCGGGGCGCAAGACTGTGTAACCTTGCTCGCCATGGCCACCTTATTAGCGTTACTTTCTAGCCTGTTATGGGGAACTGCCGATTATCACGGTGGAAAGTTAAGTAAAAAATATCCAGCGATTGCAGTTCTGGGTGTGACACAAGCTATCGGTCTTGTATTTGGAATTATCTTGGTTTTAATCACAGGAGAATTTTCTGCTAACGCTTTTGGCGATAATGGATATTTCATTCCAGGTGCGCTCGGAGGTGTATTCGGTTACATCGGTTTGATTTGTTTATATGCTGGACTAGCCACCGGAAGGATGGGAGTGGTAGCTCCGATTAGCGCATTATCTGCACTTATCCCCGTGGCTTACGCTTTCTTTATTAAGGGAGATCGCCTATCTCTAATTCTTTCAATTGGCGCAGCGCTAGCAATCGTCGGGGCTTTCTTAGCAAGCGGTCCAGAACTTTCACAAGGCCTTCCGATCAAACCGCTGATTCTCGCACTTGGCGCAGCAGCTGGATTTGGATTTGCTTTAGTTGCGATGGCAATTGGTTCGCAAGGTAGCGTGCTGATGACAATGGTGATGATGCGCGCCACTACATTGTTTATTTCACTCGGGATACTTTTGAAGTATCGCACCATTGGCGGCTTGAATTTTAAGTTAGCGCCGGTTCTGATCTTTATTGGTTGCGCGGATGCATTGGCAAATATTCTTTTGGGGATTGCAACCACTAAGGGTAGTTTAACTCTTGCGATGGTGCTTGGCGCTTTATATCCGATCTTTACCGCGGTGTTAGCTTTCAAATTCTTAAACGAGAGGCTGCATCGTATTCAATATATTGGAATATTCGCGGCAGTTGCTGGCGTTGCGGTTATTTCCGCCTTCTAGCTTCAATAAATTGCGTACCTTCAACTTCCTTACGATCGATTTCAACAAAGTTTCCTAGTAGCGCTGCAATATCTATGGGGTTTTCGCCACCGGTGACAGAGGTAATACTTAAGTAAATTCCATCTAGCGCCTTACTTAAAAGCAGCTCATCGATAATTGATGGGCCCGATTCCACCAGAACGTTCTCACCAAATTTTATAATTCCTTTAGCCAGTGCTTCTGAAGGGGAGAGGTTCCACCAGTGCGCCAGGCGGTTATCTGCCAAGGAGTTGATTATTGATCGGGATGAGATAACAACTGGCACAGGCGTGCGGTGATAAGGCTCGACCCGTGCAGTTTCGCCGCCAATTAAGAGAAAGTCCGCGCTGCGCCGACGGGCCAAGAATGCGGTTCGGTCTACCCCGCTCGTAATGCCGCGGGAATTTCCACTTTTGGCGGTAGAACCATCTGCGCCGACTACAAGAGAAGCAAATACCGCCATCTCAAAAGGCTACCGCTCCAAGATGTGATGTCAGTGGAGGCGGATATATTTTTTGCATGATCATTTCCTGTGATACCTGCGCCATACGAGATGTTGGATGCAATGATTGCATTCTGACTTATTTCATTACTAAGAAGGAGCCGATAGAAGCGCTCCACGAAATTCCCGACTCAACAGCCGAAGCCATAGATTTGCTTTCATCTCGAGGACTCGTACGCCCATTACGCTTTAATTCAGCGTGATATCCCCAGATTTATTTAAATTCACAGGCTAGCCACGCGTATCTCAAGTTGAGATTGCACGAGCGCCCCCGTTAGCCTTTAACTCTTATGTTAACCATCGGCCAAGGGTTTCGACTGCGATCAGTTGCTGCTGTCGTAGTTGCACTTTTCGCGATCGCAGCTCCTATTTTTGTCGCGCCATCAGCGCAGGCCGCCCAAACTTTGGCAGAAGTGCAAGCTCGAGTTCGCCAACTTGAAGAAGAGGCAACCACCGCCGCAGAAGGTGCGCAAGAAGCTAAGGTAAGGCTGGCAACGCTAAACCGCACTCTCGCCGGAATTCAAGCGAAGAAAGAAGTACAGAGTCAGAGCGTTAGCGCTCTCTCTAAATCGTTGAGCGCAATTGCGGTAGAACAATACAAATCAGGTGGGCTAAGCCAGAGCCTAGAACTTCTATTTTCTTCTGATCCTGCACTTTATCTCTCTGCCGCCGGTTCCTTAGAAGCGATAACTCGAAAAAAATCAGTTGAACTTCGCAAATTTCAGGCTGCAAAGCAACGCCTTACCGCAACTTCGCTAACGGTTAACGACAAGTTAGCGCTTGTACAGGCAGCCCAAAAGAAATTAGCAGCCCAGAGCGCACGAGCGACCGCAAAGTTGGCTGAAGCGGAGTCGCTCTTATCCAAACTTAAGAAGGAAGACCGAGAGCGATTAGCTCGCCTTGCAGAACAAGAAGAAGATGCCGATCAAAAATCATCTTTGGCTGCAGCAAAAGCACTGTCGGGTGTTTCAGGTCGTTCCGGTAAAGCTCTGCAATATGCGCTGAAGCAAATTGGCGATAGGTACGTTTTCGGCGCTGACGGAATGACAACTTGGGATTGTTCTGGTTTGACTATGCGAGCATTTCAAAACGCAGGCGTCTCACTACCGCACTCATCGCGCGCCCAATACAATTATGGAAAATCGGTAAAGCGCAGCGATCTTAAGCCTGGAGATTTAGTCTTCTTCGGTCGGCCAATTTCGCACGTAGGAATTTATCTCGGTAACGGCAAGATGGTGCACGCACCTCGATCTGGATCACGAGTAAAGGTTGCCAGCGCATCTAGTCTGGGACGCAAACCTTATGTCGGCGCCCGTCGCCTCTAGCTTGATTGATTAAATGACCGAAAAAACTATTTGCATCACAAATGACTTTGGTCCACGCGCCGGCGGAATTGAAACTTTCATCATTGGACTTATTGAGCGGTTTCCTGCAGGATCGGTAACTGTCTATACGTCACAGCAAGGCGATACCAAAGCTTATGACCAGAACTGGCTAGATCAATTTGGCGTAAAAGTTTTTCGGGATAAATCTAAGGTTCTGCTCCCGACGCCAAGAGTGTTTCGTGCTGTAAAACGTTTGATCGCCAATGAAGGAATTGAAGTCGTATTTTTCGGAGCCGCTGCGCCACTAGCGGTTATGGCGCGAGGGCTACGCAAAGCGGGCGCGCAAAAAATAGTTTCGCTAACCCACGGGCACGAAGTCTGGTGGGCCAAACTCTGGCCATTCAAATGGGCGATGCGTTACATCGGAAACCACGTTGATCACCTTACTTACCTGGGAGATTTTACTCGCACGGAAATTGCTAAGTCGCTATCGGTAAATGCAGTATCTGCGATGGTGAAGATCGCTCCAGGAATTGATACCGCACATTTCGCGCCTCATTCATCGGCTGACGAACTGCGAGAATCTCTGGGTCTTTTAGATAAAAAAGTGATTGTGAGCGTTGGTCGCTTGGTTCATCGCAAAGGCCAAGATTCATTGATCACAGCGCTACCTGAAATTTTGCAACACCATTCCGACGCGCATGTCTTGCTGATAGGCACGGGGCCTCACCAAAAACACTTAGAAGGTTTAGTTCAGAAATTTTCAGTACAAAATTCAGTAACTTTTATTGGCCGAATTCAATATGCAGATCTGCCGCGATACATTTCTGTTGGAGATATCTTCGCTATGCCATCTCGCTCTCGACTTGCTGGGTTAGAAGTTGAGGGTCTGGGAATTGTTTATCTTGAGGCTAGCGCTTGTGGCTTACCTGTTATTGCCGGCAAATCTGGTGGGGCACCCGATGCCGTGTTGGAGGGGGAGACTGGAATTACAGTTGACGGGAGGGATCCTGCTGCCATAGCTCGGGCCGTTAAATTTTTATTTGATGATCCAACGATGGCTAAAGAAATGGGTCGGCGCGGGCGGGAATGGATAAATTCGAATTGGCGCTGGGATATCTGGGCTACAAATTTTAGGGAACTACTCAAAATAAATTAATGCTCCGACCTTTTGTTACCGCACCAAATCGATTACTAACTCCAAATTTGCGATAGATCGCCGTCAAATGTGTCTTAAAAGTCGCCTCTGAAATAAATAGCGATTTTGCCAATTGACTATTTGTACCAGGCAGTGAGAGCGCGTGAAGAACCATTAATTCTCGTGGCGTTAGAAGATCAGCTGCCTCAGATTTCTTTAGCGCGTTGGTCAGATCTGCTGCGGTGAAGTTCTTTGGTTGCCGCAGCGCACTTCTTAAAGACGATACAACATCCTCGAGCGGTGCGCTCTTCTTCACAAAGGCGCTTGCTCCCGCTCGCATCGCAGCGATCAGATGGCTCTCTTCATCACTCATCGTAAGTATGACTATCGCCATTTCTTTGGAGTGCTTACGGATCCATTGCACAATATCAAGGCCAGATCCATCTGGCAGGTTTAGATCAAGAATTACTCCATCAGGAGACTTGTGAGCAATCTGCGCAAAAGCCTCGGTTCGACTAGCCGCCTCGCCACAACAAGACATGCCCGCACTTTCAATTGCTCGTTTTATTCCAGATCTAACTGAAGGATGATCATCTACTAATAAGATTTGCGGGGTTTCAAAATCTTTCAAAGAGTTATTGCGACACAAGTCCCTGAATTAGTTGATAGATAAGTAAAAGCGCCACCAAGTTGTTCGGTTCGCTCTTTTATGCCGATCAAACCTAATCGTGAACTATCCAAGGTCGCACCTCCTACTCCGTTATCGCGCACTTCTAGGTAGGTGTGATTTTCAACTTGGCTAAGAAATATCTCAATCTCGCTACCCCCAGAGTGGCGGACAGAATTTCGCAACAACTCTGTAGCTATTGCAGTTATCTCCATTCCTAGCGCAGGTTCAATATCGAACTCGGCGATCTCGACACGTGATAACCGAGCACCACATATCTGGGTAGCCGCATACGCTAATTTCTCCTGAACGGATTCAAGGTGAGGTTCTCTGAGTTGGTAGATCTCACGACGAACTTTTGTGATCATTTCGTCGACTTGAAAGCGCAACGAACGTATCCCTTTGCGCACCGGTGCTTGAGTATCGGCAGCAGCCAACAATAGATCTAATTCATAGCCAAGTGCGACTAAATCTTGCGCCACCCCGTCGTGAAGTTCCCGGGCTAAAGCTAAACGCTGCGGCGTGATCACTTAGTAAATAGTTCGCTGATCTCCTTGGCGAATTCCTGGGCAACAACATGTCGCTTAATAGAAAGTTTTGCGGTTAGTTGCCCACCCGCAATTGTAAAGTCGGTGGGAAGAATGGTGAATTTACGAATAGATTCAGCTTTACTTACCGCTTTATTTGCCTCATCTACCGCAGTTTGTATCACTGAGATTAGATCTGGATCTTGCGTTAGCGTCGCAATTGTTGCGCCATCTTTCTTGTTGGCGACGATCCAAGATTTAAGCGAATCTTGATCAATTGTTACCAAAGCAGCGATAAATGGTTGGTTATCCCCAACAACGACACACTGGCTAACGAGTGGGTGTGCACGCAGACGATCTTCAAGCACTGCGGGTGCAACATTCTTTCCACCAGCGGTAACAATCAATTCCTTCTTGCGTCCAACGATAGAAAGGAAGCCTTCTGAATCAATCTGGCCTAAGTCACCAGACTTGAACCAACCATCTGCTGTGAATACTTCAGCATTGGCAGCATCGTTCTGCCAGTAACCGCGCATCACGATTGGTCCTTTAATTAAAACTTCACCGTCTTCGGCTATTTTCACACTTGTGCCAGGAATAGGCTTTCCAACAGTTCCAACCTTTAGCGCACCGGTGATATTCAAAGTTGCGCCTGCGGTAGTTTCGGTAAGTCCGTAACCTTCATAAATTGTTACACCAGCGCCGCGATAGAAGTGTCCGAGACGTTTGCCTAGCGGTGCACCTCCAGAGATAGCTGCTTCAACATTTCCACCTAAAGCGGCGCGAATTTTAGAAAAAACCAATTTATCGAACAACGCATGCTTAATAGTCAGCAGTGGATTAAAACCGCGCTTGTCTAACGATTCGCTATAAGCAATTGCCACATCTGCAGCCTTGCGGAAGATCTTTCCTTTGCCAGCAGCATCTGCTTTTGCTTCAGCGCCGTTATAAACCTTTTCAAAGATGCGAGGTACAGCGAGCACGAAGGTCGGCTTAAATGATGCAAGATCTGGTTGCAAGCGTCCGACTGGATCACTGCAGTGAGCTAGATGTAGCCCAGCGCGAATTGCTCCGATTTGAACCATGCGTCCAAATACGTGTGCAACAGGTAGGAAGAGAAGCGTTGAACCATTTGGCTTAAGGAATAGATCACTCGCACCTTCAACGACATTTCCGCATTCTGATAAGAAGTTGCCGTGAGTTAATTGCACACCCTTTGGTTTCCCAGTAGTTCCAGATGTGTAAATCAAAGTAGCTAGCGAGTCAGGCAAAAGTGCGTTTCTGCGACGGTCAATTTCATCGTCACCGATATGCGCGCCAGCGGTAGCAAGTACAGAAAGAACATCTTCGGTCATAGTCCAAATGTGCTTGGTATGTGCCGGCAAAACAGTGTTTACTAACTCGCGATGTGTTGGCGTTTCAACAATTAAACCTACAGCGCCAGAATCACTCAAAATCCAATCAACTTGTTCGGCAGAAGATGTTTCATAAATTGGAACTACACATCCGCCGGCATACCAAATAGCGAAATCGAGAATTGTCCATTCATATCTGGTGCGAGCCATGATCGCGACGCGATCACCAATCTGAATACCGGCTGCAACGAGACCTTTTGCAGTTGCTCGAACTTCAGCATCTAACTCTTGTGCGCTAACTTTTTGCCAGCCATCACCAAGAGGACGGGAGAGCATCACGCGGTTGGGTTCAAACCAAGCGCGTTCAGCGATCAAATTCGTAAGGTTGCCTGAAGCGGCAGCAGGGACAAGGGCCGGGATTGAGATTTCATTCATGCCCTAACGCTAGCGCCCGTCCCGAAAAAAGGGGAGAGGTGGAAAAGAACTTTTTATGGGTAACCTTTGGCCATGAGCGATTTCAGCAGTTCGACAATTACGATCGATGCCCCTATCTCCGAAGTGGGGGCTACCTTGTTCGCTATAGCCTCCTACCCCGAATGGTCCGCCGCATTTAAAAAGGTGGATGTACTTGCCACCGATGATCAAGGGCGCGCAACAAAAGCAAAGTTAACAGTTGATGCCGGCCCCGTTAAAGATGTAGTAACTCTCGACTTTGACTGGAGCGCTGCGCCGGAGAAGGTCACCTTTTCACTCGATGATGCCAACATCCTTACCAAAATGGATGGTGCATATTTACTTAAGAATTTAGGCGGCGACGCCACTTCTGTTACCTACGAACTCTCGGTTGGATTATCAATGCCGATTCCGGCGATGATGATTGCCAAGCAGGAGAAATCAACTATTGATAGCGCGCTGAAGCAGCTCAAAGAACATATAGAAGGATAATTTCGTGGCTTCCAACACCATCGGTATCGATGTAGGTGGTACCAAAGTTCTCGGTGGTGTTGTCAGCACAACTGGCGAAATTCTTGCGACTGCGCGACGCGATACACCTCGCGAAGGTGGGCGCGCCCTTACTCAAGCAATTGCTGATGTGGCAAATGAATTGGGGCGAGAATTTGAAAGCGAAGCAATTGGCGTATCCGCCGCCGGATTCATTTCATCGGATCGGAAAACAATTTTGGCAACGCCAAACATTGCGGGATGGAATGGCGTTGATTTAGATCACGAGTTAACCGAAATTCTTGGAAAACGAATCGTTTTAGAGAACGATGCTAATGCCGCTGCCTGGGGTGAATTTAAATTCGGCGCCGGCCGCGGCCGTAAAGATTTAATGTTATTAACTTTGGGTACCGGAGTCGGTGGCGGACTAATACTTGGTGGATCGCTATTTCGTGGAGCCTTTGGTATCGGCGCAGAACTCGGCCACATAAGAATTGTTCCCGAAGGACACTTGTGTGGATGCGGTATTCGTGGATGTTTGGAGCAATATGCATCTGGATCTGCACTTATGCGCCATACCCGCGAAGCGATAAGCGCTAGCCCGGATATTGCGCGAAACTTGCTCGCTCGCGGTGATGGCACTTTAGAAGGCTTAAAAGGCCAACACATTACTGAAGCGGCGCGTGACGGTGATCCCGTTGCACTCGCAGCATTTAACACAATGGCAAGTTATTTGGGAGCAGGGATCGCTTCACTTTGCGCTGTAATTGATCCTTCTTGCATAGTTTTAGGTGGAGGAGTCATTGATGCCGGTGAAATTTTTCTTGCACCAACGAGAGAAGCAGCTATGCGCTTAATCCCATTTAGCGGTAAACATCCATATCCAGAAATTATTCCGGCAGAACTTGGCAATAACGCAGGCTTGGTAGGCGTTGCAGACCTTTCAAGAATTTAAAGTGCGACTCCGTCATCGTCACGGAAATCTTTTCCATTTTTCCATTTCTTAAAGGAAGCGATCGCATCGCGAAAAGATTGCGAAGCACTTTTTTTGGCGGGATTGGGTGCCATAAATTTTTCGGAGTCTGAAATCGCATCGAGTTCGTCAAGATAAGAAGTGGGAGCGGACTCATCTAAGGAGAGGTTTTCAACCATTGATTGAAATTCCATTTCAATCAATTCGCGTTCTGTAGCGTCATCTGGACCATCCGGACGCTTATCTTTATCGCTCATAACTCCTGCTCCATGGTTCATATTCGCACATTCCCACCTTTTGGCGCTAAATTAGAA
>CAXNDQ010000027.1:0-10912 GCA_964201275.1 Candidatus Planktophila sp.
GCCTGAATTAATTGCTGAACGCGTGCAGTCTTGTTGATCTCTTCATCTTTAGAGAATTCAAAGTCAGACGCCCAGCGAATTGGTTCGTAAGGAATGCGAAGTGCAGAAAAAATCTCATCATAGAAACCATCTGCGCCAAGCAAAATTTCGTGGATGCGACGCAGGAAATCTCCAGATTGTGCGCCTTGAATTACGCGGTGATCATAAGTACTTGTCAGCGTTACAACTTTGCTAATTGCCATTCGTGCCAAGGTTTCTTCACTTGCACCTTGGAATTCAGCGGGATAATCCATTGCGCCAACGCCAACGATTAATCCTTGGCCTTGCACCAAACGCGGAACCGAGTGGACAGTGCCAATTGTTCCTGGATTAGTTAGCGAAACAGTTGTTCCTGAATGATCTTCCACTGTCAGCGTTCCGGCACGAGCCTTCTTTACGATTTCTTCGTAGGCAACCCAGAATTGACCGAAATCTAAGCTTTCACAACCTTTAATTGATGGAACCAATAATTGGCGGCTGCCATCAGCCTTAGCTAAATCAATTGCGATTCCCAAGTTGATATGTTCTGGACGACCAAGTGCTGGTTTGCCATCTACTTCGCCGTAGAAAACATTCATC
This sequence comes from Candidatus Planktophila sp., assembly GCA_964201275.1. Classification (GTDB taxonomy): domain Bacteria; phylum Actinomycetota; class Actinomycetes; order Nanopelagicales; family Nanopelagicaceae; genus Planktophila. The sequence goes on from CAXNDQ010000027.1 coordinate 619, forward strand.
TCTGGCATTTGACGTAGAGCTTTGATCATTGCATAAGCGATGATGTGAGTAAACGAAACTTTTCCACCGCGTGTGCGCTTTAGGTGATTTGTAATAACGGTGCGGTTATCAATCATTAATTTTGCTGGAATCGCACGAACACTTGTCGCAGTTGGAACTGAAAGCGAAGCTTCCATTGATGCAACTACACGACCAGCAACTCCACGAATCGGTTCCATAGTTGATGCACTCGGTGTCACTAAAACTGGGGCTGGCTTAACTTGCGCCTGTGCAGGTGTTGGTGCCGAGGACGCTACTTGTGCAACAGGTGCGGCAGATGTTGGCGTTACTTGTGCAACGGGTGAAGCAACAACGGGTGAAGCAACAACGGGTGCTTGTGCAACTGGCGCAGCAGAAGAAGGCGCAACTTGTGCAGCAGGCGCAGGTGCAGAAACTTTTTGTGCAGCTTTAGGAATTGGCGGTGTTCCACCCTTGGGCGCTGATGTTGCTGGCGCTGATGCGACAGGCGCAGAAGTTGCAGCGCCTGGTTGATAAGTTTTAAAGAATTCAATCCATGAAGGTTCGACTGAAGTTGGATCGGCTTGGTAACGCTCGTACATCTCTTCGACGAGCCAATCATTGGCTCCGAAATCTGCCGACACTGGCAACTCCTTCTTCACGATTAACGCGGAAAAAAACGTTTAATGCGTGCCTAATCCTATCGGCTGAGCGTGGCTTGAATAAATCCTCTCTCGCCAACCCAAGGCGCGATATTGAGCACAATTACGCTGGATGCGGGCGCTAAAAGCGAATCTCAGCGCGACAGTCTCCGCCTTCGTTGGCAGAGTTGGCTCATGCATTCAGAAACCGCCCCGACTTCAAGACCGCTGGCGATTATTAGCGGCGGCAGTCGCGGACTCGGCTTGGAAACAGCACGCGGATTAGCTGCCGCTGGTTTTGATTTAGCACTTATAGCAAAGGATCAGCAGCGACTAAAAGGCGCTCGCCAAAGTTTGCTCAATGAATTTGCAGCCACACAAACTGGGCTAACAATTACAACTCACCCCGTTGATTTAGAAGATCAAGTGGCCACTCGAAAAACTGCAACCGAAATCAGCACAACACTTACAACCCCAAAAGTATTGGTTCTTGCCCACGGTGTTATGAGCGAGAAAATGTCGAAGACGCTGCGCACAACTGATGCGGAATGGAATCGCGTAGTGAATATTAATTTAAATTCCGTCTTCATTCTTGTAAATGCAATTGCACCCGCAATGGCAGAAGCTCGCGATGGTCGCGTTGTTATCTACTCCGCATGTTTAGGTCGCATGTCCGGACCAGGAAGTGCCGGGGGACTTGCGCCATATCGAATTAGTAAAGCCGGAGTAAATTCACTTGTGCGAAATCTGGCGCACGAGACCGCACTTGGTGCTCGCGGTTTCTATATTGATGCTACTTGTCCCAATCACACACGCACCGACATGGGCGGACCCGATGCACCACGCAGCGTCGAAGAAGGAGCCGAGACTGCAATTTGGTTAGCAACTTCAGATATTGCAGAACGCGGGACAGATCAAGTCACAGGTCTACTTTGGGAAGATCGAAAGATCGTTCCCTTTTAAATAACTTTGATTTACTTTTCTTTTTCTTCAGGAACAATCGCGATAGCCAAATACAAAACAACCAGCGCAAGTATCAATATCGGGATCGCCCCAATTAGGAAATCTCCCTGGAACTGAATGCGCGCTACGCCTAGGGCAATTAAATTTGCTAAGACAGCCGGCGCTCTTCCCCAATTCTTCTTCTCTGCAAATGCTCGACCACTTGCCAATAAACCAAGTCCTCCCACGAGCGAGAAGAGCAGCACACCCATCAACGGCGGCATTTCGCGATTTTCGTGAGTAATTCCCATTACCCCCATCCACGCTCCTAGGGCTAACACGATTACACCTTCTATATATAGAAGGGCAGACACGATGGAGCGCATGCGCGCTTGCTTGGCAGGATCGGTGCTCATAAGTCGGAAGGGTAGCAGTATGCGTTTCTCGCACGATGGTTTGCACGATGGGTTAACTCGATTGGCTGCGCCACCACATTTCTATGAAATATTGAGACGCGAAATCGCGCTAACGAATCGAAATTTGTCTGATCTCACCGCAATTAGAGTAATTCTTAATTCAAAGATGCCGCTTTACGAGGCAACTGTGATCTCTTTTGCTGACTTAATCACAAACTCTTTTCGCTATGAGGATGCAAAAGCAAGGCTAGGAGAATTTGAATTTGGAATTCTGATACGCGGAGATGAAGGACTTGCCGACCAATTGAGCAGACGCCTCATATCAAGCTGGACAATCGATGGCATCCCGGACTCAACTATTTCCTACGCCTATGCAAAATATACTAAGGGAGAATCAGCAATTAGCTTTATCAATCGATTAGATGACCAACTTTTGCTTCAGAGTGATTTCTGATCATAAAACTACCGAGAGTAAGTGTTTATAGGAAAATATCCACAACTAATATAAGGGAGAAAACTTTCACCTAGCCTTGCCAATACCTTCGCGCCATGGAGTTAGATGTCGCCTTTGGTCCCATTGCAGACTTGATTGCTGATCCAACGATTGAAGAGATCTGGATTAACTCGCCACAAAGAATCTTTATTGCGCGAAACGGCTTGAGCGAACTCACCAATCTTGTTTTGACTTCAAATGAAGTAAGAGAATTAGTAGATCGGACGCTTATTTGGAGTGGCCGGCGCCTTGATATGTCACATCCATTTGTTGACGCACGACTTCCAGATGGAAGTCGACTGCATGTGGCAATTCCAGAGATAACTTCACAGCACTGGGCAGTAAATATTCGTAAGCACCTACTTCAACATCTAACAATTGAAAATTTGGCTGAACGTGGTGCGATGAACTCAGAGATTGCACAAACTCTGAAAAATTCAGTGCGTGCAGGGCTAAATATTCTCGTAAGTGGAAGCACGCAATCTGGGAAGACCACCTTGCTTAATGCGCTGGTAACTGCCACACCTATTCATGAGCGCGTTATAACGATAGAAGAAGTCTTCGAATTGAAGCCGATGCTCCCAGATCTTGTCGCCCTACAAACAAGAAGTGAAAATCTGCAAGGAGATGGAGCAATTCCGCTAAGAAGGTTGATCAAAGAAGCTTTAAGAATGCGTCCTTCTCGAATTGTTGTGGGAGAAGTTCGTGAAGCAGAAGCGCTAGATCTTTTAATAGCTCTTAACTCAGGCTTACCTGGAATGGGAACATTGCACGCAAACTCAGCTCGCGATGCAATTACCAAATTACAGACGTTGCCACTCTTAGCCGGTGAAAATATCTCTCATAAATTCATTGCGCCGACCGTGGCATCTGCTCTGGATTTAGTTGTTCATATGTCGTTAAGCGCCGACGGCTCTCGTCGAATAAAGGAAGTAGCTTCCGTAACCGGGAGATCTGAAAATGACCGTGCCGAGATTGAATCGCTCTGGAGGTGGAATGGCGCTGAATACGAGCGCGGAATCGGCGCTATTGGTAATGAGGAGAAGTTTTCAGCGGCAGGAATTCCGTTGGAGAGTTGGTGGAAACTCTAATGGTATTTTCAAAATTGAAATCGAGTAATCTCTATTTGCGAGCCCTCATCATCGGTGCATCTATAGCGATATTTGTATTTGCAATCTCTTCCTCTCTAGTTATTGCCATTACTTTTATGTCCTTGAGCACCGCGATCTCAATAGTTTCTCTTAGACGATCATCTACCAAAAGATTTGATGCAATTAACTCAGCCTGGCCTGATGTTATTGATCATCTCATTACTGGTATTCAGTCGGGGCTATCGATCAACGAATCACTAGCAGGTTTAGCAAATCGTGGTCCAGAGATTCTTCGACCAGTGTTTACAGACTTTGCAACAACTATGTCAAAAAGTGGAGATTTCAGCCTCGCTTTAATGAAGTTAAAGAGCGATTGTGGGCAACCAGGTAGCGATCAAATCTTCGAATCTATTCGTATTTCTAAAGCTTTGGGTGGCTCAGAATTAATCACAATTTTGCGCACGGTAGGAACTTTCTTGAGACAAGACTTAGCGTTACGACGCGAAATTGAAGTTAAACACGGATGGGTAAAGAACTCTGCTCATCTCTCAGCAGCAGCACCGTGGATTCTTCTCTTACTGCTATCTACTCAACCTGCAACTTCGCGTGCTTTTTCTACAAGTTCTGGAGCCCTAGTGCTCTTCTTCGGAGTAGCTATGACGGCAATTGCATACATCTGGATGTCTAAACTGGGCAAACTTCCTGGAGTTCCAAGAGTATTTGGTGAGCGATGAAAGCATCGCTTTGGGTACCTACCTTGCTTGCGACAGCCGGTGCTCTGTCAATTGTCATCAGTACGAGTCCCAAAACTGAACTCTCTCTGAGAATTGCAAAATCTAAAGATCGCGCGAGCACTTCCATTCGCCTAGCTGAGATAGGTCTCGACAGTGCTGTCGATTTTGAGAAATTCAGAACCAAACAAATTGTTTACACGGCTTCAACGGGATTCACCTGTTTGCTGCTTTCAATTTTTCTTCGCGCATCACCGGTCAGCGCACTTCTATTTGCCATTTTCGCTTCGTTTCTTGCATTCGTTGCGATAGATCGTGACTTGTCTCAAAAGGTTAAAAAACAGCGCATGATGATCGATTTGGAATTCCCTGCAGTAATTGAAATGTATTCCTTGGCGCTTTCAGCCGGTGAGACTCCGCTAGTTGCTATGGAGCGACTTTCCAAAAGCGCAAAAGGTTCATTAGCAAAAGAGTTTGCATCGGTGGTGGCGCAAGTCAAGTCTGGGAAGGCTTGTCACCTTGCTCTAGATGATATGGGTCGCGGAATAGAATCACTTTTAATCCGCAAGTTTATTGATTCGCTAATCATTGCGACTTTACGTGGTGCACCTCTAACTGAAGTTTTGCAAAGACATGCCCAAGAAGCTCGAGAAGCACAGCGGAACCGCGTAATGGGAGCTGCCGCTAAGGCCGAGATTTCGATGATGGTTCCAGTTGTTTTTCTAATTCTTCCAATTTCAATTCTCTTTGCTCTTTGGCCTTCCTTAGCCAATCTCAATTTAATCGCAGGTGTATAAATCCAATTCCATAAATTATGGAGTTTAAAACATAGAAGGTAGGTAGCAATGAAGTTGTTCGGATTAGAAATTAGCCTGAAAGTTCTGAGGGGATATCAAGACTTCTGCAAGTTAGTACAAAGAAATGTGCGATTCCAACGATTAACTCAAACGCTAGCTTCAGAGCGGGGCGATGTGCCTGGTTGGGTATTAGTAGTGTTGATGACGACAGGATTGGTGACAGCAATTTGGACAATTGCAGCCCCGCGCCTAACTAGTATTTTGAAGAACTCACTCGATTCCATGAATGGAATTAGATAGTGTTTAAGGCGCTCATTAAGGATGAATCTGGGAATATCGAAAGTGCGATGGTATTAATACCGCTGCTCTTTCTTTTTCTTTGCAGTATTCAATTAGTCAGTGCTATCCAAATACGAAACTTTGATCAGAGCGAGGTTCAAAGCCAGGCATCTTCGAGGGCTATTTCAAGAACTTTTACCGAAATTGATTCAATTCTAAATATTTCATCGAGCAACCCCTTTGAGGATCAGCAATTACTAATCGTCTCAAAACGTCGTGACATCCCGATCCTGATTCCAGGTTTGAGCAAAGTACTAGATGGAAGGCTACAGAGTGATGTCAAGGGTGTAGCAGTAATTGAGAACCAGCCGTGATCGCTTTTCTCAAGGACGAAAATGGAAGTGCTAGCGTCGAATTTGTTGCTCTTGCCCTTCCACTGTTTATTCCACTATTTATTTTTTTACAGCAATTCGCCGGTGTTAGCGCGGAAGAGAACATTGCACGCACTTTAGCCCGGGAAGGCGCGCGAGTGTACGTTTCAAGTTCCAGCGACCAGAGCGCTGAAGAAATGATGAACAAAGTAATAATGGTCGCTGGAAAAGAGTTAGGACTTACACAAGAGCAATTTGATCGAATGGCAATTGGGTTGGAATGCAGCAGTTCACCCTGTCATTCACCTAACGGTAAAGTTCAAGTAACAATTCACCTCAGCGCTAACTCGCAATTTCGAGCTGTCACCGCTTCGGCACAAGAATATGTCTCGCCATGGACTTAAAAATTAGTTTCTACAAGGATGAGAGAGGCTCAATCTCATTATTAGTGCTTGTTTTATTCTTAATCTCCGTTGTTACCTCTTTGGTTATCACCGACGTAGCTGCAATTACTATGGCTAAACGTTCGCTGACGCAAGCGACCGAGGCGGCTGCACAGCGGGGAGTTAGAAATCTAGATCGCGAGGCCTACTATTCCGGTGAGTTTGATCTGAGCACTATGGCCGGAAATATTTTCGGTGTTGGCCCGAAAAATCCAGGCGTGCCGATTGATTGCTCTAAAGCGTTAGGAGATTCCCAAGGAGCACTAGCCGAATGGGCTGGCGGGCCCGGATCCTTAAGGAGAGTTGAGTTAAGCGATATCGCAATAAGAGATATTCAATGCGACGGTTTCGGAATCCAATTACTAACTGCGGCGACTGCGCACTTACCAATTGTTATCCCATTCTTAAAAATAGAAAAGATTGTCGTGACAGCACGGGTTTCGACAACCAACTCACGTAAAGCAGGTTTTTCTCCCTTCGGTATAAGAGTTTTCTAGTACTCGCTATCCTTACCTCATGGCCCGTGAATACGATGTCGAGATTGCTGCGATTAGCGCAACTCTTGTATCAATAGAAAAGGTCTTGGATCTGCCAAAGCTTGAGGCAGAGGCGGTTGAACTTGAGGCGGCGGCGGGTGTTCCGAATTTGTGGGATGACCCAGAGGTAGCGCAGAAAGTTACGAGCAAGTTATCGCGGGTGCAGAGCACGATTGCACGGCTAAAGGGTTTGCGCAGACGCGTGGAAGATCTACCTATTCTCTTTGAATTAGCAACATCTGAGCCAGATGGATCAGCGCTTTCGGATGCTGAAGGTGAATTAGATTCGGTTGTTAAGGCTATTAGCGAACTCGAAGTTACTACTTTGCTTAATGGTGAATATGACGATCGCGATGCATTGATCACTATTCGTTCTGAAGCCGGTGGAGTTGAAGCAGCCGACTGGGCAGAAATGCTTATGCGCATGTATTTGCGTTACTGCGAACGCCACGAGTATAAAGTCGATGTATTGGAAACTTCTTATGCAGAAGAAGCAGGGATCAAATCGACAACTTTTAGAGTTAGCGCACCTTATGCATATGGAACTATCTCCGTAGAACAAGGAACTCATCGCTTAGTTCGAATTTCTCCATTTGATTCGCAATCTCGCCGCCACACATCATTTGCTGGCGTTGAGGTTGTGCCAGTTGTGGAACAGAGTGATCACATTGAAATTGATGAGAAAGAGATTCGCGTTGATGTTTACCGCTCATCGGGTCCCGGGGGACAGGGTGTTAACACAACCGACTCAGCTGTTCGTTTGACGCATATCCCGACTGGAATTGTTGTCTCCTGTCAGAACGAGCGTTCACAAATTCAAAACAAGGCAACAGCAATGGCGGTTTTACAATCCAAATTGTTAGAACGCCGTCGCCAAGAAGAACAAGCCAAGATCAATGCTTTAAAGGGTGACAATTCAGGTTCTTGGGGAAACCAGATGCGCTCATATGTTTTGGCTCCGTATCAAATGGTTAAGGATCTGCGAAATAACCACGAAACAGGAAATACTTCTGCTGTATTGAATGGTGAAATCGATGATTTCATTGAAGCGGGAATTCGCTGGCGTCGCTCTAGTTCCAGTAATTAATTTCACAAGTAAGCGTGTAATTACTCGGTGAATCTGCGCAATTTGCGCCGATATCAGGCGCTTTTCCCTCTTCTATACCTAAACTAGGCCTCAGTACGGCAGCCATAACTTCCCCCATATCCATGGCGCCCAAGAGGAACGAAGGAGTTCGTGTGATTCGCTTTGAGAATGTGACGAAGCTTTATTCGGGTCAAGACCGCCCAGCGCTGGATACAGTTTCATTAGAGATTGTTAAGGGCGAGTTTGTCTTCCTTGTTGGTCTTTCAGGATCCGGTAAGTCAACTTTCCTTCGTTTGATCTTGCGCGAAGAGCGACCAACCTCTGGAATTATTCACGTAGCCGGAAAAGATCTCGGCAAGTTAGCAAACCATAAAGTTCCTGAACTGCGTCGCCAAGTCGGAACTGTCTTTCAAGATTTCCGCTTACTGCAGAATAAAACAATTGCCGAAAACGTTGCTTTCACATTGCACGTGCTTGGGTATTCAAAGCGCGAGATCGAACGTGAAGTTCCTGAAGTTTTAGAGTTGGTTGGCCTGGAAGATAAAGGCGATCGCATGCCAAATGAGATCTCAGGTGGAGAACAGCAACGTGTAGCAATCGCTCGCGCATATGTAAGTCGCCCGGCGATCATCATCGCCGATGAACCAACTGGAAACCTTGACCCAGCCACATCTGTTGGAATTATGAAGTTGCTAGATCGCATTAATCGCGAGGGCACCACAGTCTTGATGGCTACCCACGATGCGGGAATTGTTGATCAGATGCGTAAGCGCGTTATTGAGTTAGATAGCGGCCACGTTATTCGTGACCAAGTGCGCGGTGTCTACGGATACACGGGCTAAGCGGATTTAAGGGGATAGAGTAAATACATGCGCGCAAGATTTTTACTTAGCGAAGTTCGAATCGGTCTTCGCCGTAACCTAACGATGACCTTTGCGGTCATTGTTACTACCGCTATCTCGCTCTCACTTCTAGGCATCGGCTTGCTTTCAAATTCACAAGTGAATGCAATGAAAGATTATTGGTATGACAAGATCGAAGTTTCGGTCTATCTCTGCGGATCCCTCTCAGAGTCACCAAGTTGCGCTGGCGGTGTAGTCAATGAAGAACAGCGCCTTGGGATTAAGAGCGACCTCGAAGCTTTGCCAGTCGTGCAGAGCATTTTCTATGAATCACAATCTGAGGCATACTCACGTTTCCAGGAGCGCTTTAAAGATTCTGCAATCGCACAAAATGTGACTGCAGATCAACTTCCAGAGTCATTCCGCGTTAAGTTAAAAGATCCAACCCAATATGCCGTTGTAGTCAGTGCATTCTCTGGTCGCCCCGGTGTTGACGTTGTGCAGGATCAGAGAAGTATTTTGGAGAAGTTCTTTAAGCTATTAAATGTACTTCGCAATGGCGCTCTCTTAGTTGGACTCTTCTCGGTAATAACCGCTGGCTTATTAATTTCAAATACCTTACGTATTGCAGCATTTAACCGCCGCCGTGAAACCGGTGTTATGAAGTTGGTCGGTGCATCTTCATGGTCAATTCAACTTCCATTCTTGCTTGAAGGAATTATTTCTGCGCTAATTGGTTGGGTATTTGCAACTGGCTTGTTGGCGGGGCTAAAGAGCGTGGTTGATTCGAAGGTTGCACCTCTACTTACCTTTACCAACTTCTTCGGTTGGAACGAAGTTTGGATCGCATCGGCTTGGCTATTGCTAGCTGGCTTAGGTGTTTCAACGGTCGCATCTGTTGTAACTCTGCGCCGTTATCTCAAGGTCTAAGCGAGTTTTGCCGTGGTGAAAGAGGTTGGTCGCAAACTCATCGCGCAAAACAAAAAAGCACGCCACGATTATTCAATCGAAGAAGTTTTCGAATGCGGGCTTGTATTAACTGGCACCGAAGTTAAATCCCTTCGAGCGGGCCGCGCATCTTTAATTGATGGATATGCCACAGTTGAAAATGGCGAGCTCTGGTTGGCCGGAGTTCACATTCCTGAATACACCCAAGGCACTTGGACTAATCACGAAACTCGACGCAAACGTAAGCTGCTCGTGCACTTGCAAGAAATAAAAAAATTGCATATCAAGATTAAAGAAGGTGGCGTAACGCTTATTCCTTTGCAGCTGTACTTTAATAACGGCAAAGCGAAAGTTGAAATAGCGGTTGCACGTGGAAAGAAAGCGCACGATAAACGCGACTCTTTGATGGAGCGCCAAGCAAACCGCGAAGTTGAACGCGAGATTTCGCGTCGCCGTTCAGGCAAAGACCAATAACACACGCGTAATAATTAGCGATTTTTAAAGCGTCGGTGGGCGGCGATACACTTAGCCCACAACTAAATAGTGGAAATAGCTTTCCACACCCATGGGGGTGAACGGTCTCGACTTTGGTTGTTGAGGCAGGGGAAGCGGGCCGAGGAAGCCAGGATGATCTCGTTAACCAATAACCTGTGCAAAAAATAATCGTCAGTACAACTGCC
>CAXNDQ010000028.1:0-10815 GCA_964201275.1 Candidatus Planktophila sp.
GCCTGGCAGGAATCGAACCTGCGACAACTCGCTTAGAAGGCGAGTGCTCTATCCGACTGAGCTACAGGCGCCTGCAGAGGTCGATAGTTAATTGTACCGACACGAGCCACTAAGGTTTTGCCCATGGCTGAATTCATTTACACGATGAAGAAGACGCGCAAAGCTCACGGTGACAAGGTAATTCTCGATGATGTGACCCTGATGTTTTTGCCTGGGGCAAAGATCGGCGTAGTTGGACCTAACGGTGCCGGTAAATCCACAGTTCTTCAGATTATGGCTGGGTTGCAACAACCATCTAATGGCGAGGCCTATCTAACTCCGGGATACACCGTTGGAATTTTGCTACAAGAGCCGCATCTAAATGAAGAAAAAAACGTTATTGATAACGTAAAGGAAGGTGTTGCGGAAACTGTTGCAATGCTCGATCGCTTTAATGCAATCAGCGATGAGATGTCCCAGCCTGATGCAGATTACGACAAGTTGTTGGCCGAAATGGGCACGCTGCAGGAACAGCTTGATCATCGCAACGCTTGGGAACTCGACTCACTTTTGGAACAAGCGATGGATGCGCTTCGCTGCCCACCACCTGATGCTGATGTCAAAGTTTTATCAGGCGGAGAAAAGCGTCGCGTCGCTCTATGTAAGTTGCTCTTGGAAGCGCCAGACCTATTGCTTCTAGATGAACCGACAAACCACTTGGATGCCGAATCTGTACTTTGGCTAGAACAACATTTAAATAAATATCCAGGTGCTGTCGTTGCGATCACGCACGATCGTTACTTCTTGGACAACGTTGCGCAATGGATCCTCGAGCTCGATCGCGGTCGCGCATATCCATATGAAGGCAATTACTCCACCTATTTGGAGACAAAAGCAACTCGTCTAAAGATTGAAGGACAGAAAGATGCCAAGCGCGCAAAGCGCTTAACTGAAGAACTCGAATGGGTTCGCCAAAACGCGAAGGGGCGCCAAGTTAAATCAAAGGCGCGTTTGGCTCGTTATGAAGAAATGGCGGCCGAAGCAGACAAGATGCGTAAGTTGGACTTTGACGAAATTCAAATTCCACCTGGACCGCGTTTAGGAAACATTGTTGTAGAAGTTGATCACCTTACAAAAGGCTTCGGCGATCGCGTATTAATTGATGATCTCTCATTTACCTTGCCCCGCAACGGAATCGTGGGAGTTATCGGCCCCAACGGTGCCGGTAAAACAACGCTCTTTAAAACTATTCTCGGAATGGAAAAGCCGGACTCAGGCAATGTAAAAATTGGCGAAACAGTAAAGATTGCCTACGTGGATCAGTCACGTGGTGGAATCGATCCGAATAAATCTCTCTGGGAAGTTGTCTCCGACGGTTTGGACTTTATAAAAGTTGGCCAAGTGGAAATGCCTTCTCGTGCATATGTTTCTGCATTCGGCTTTAAAGGTCCCGATCAACAGAAGAAAGCTGGCGTACTTTCCGGTGGTGAAAGAAATCGTCTGACTTTGGCGCTAACTTTAAAGTTGGGTGGAAATTTGCTTCTGCTCGATGAGCCAACAAATGACCTTGATGTGGAAACACTTGGTTCTCTTGAAAATGCGCTGTTGGAATTCCCTGGATGCGCAGTTGTGATCTCGCACGATCGTTGGTTCTTGGACCGCGTTGCTACACACATCTTGGCCTACGAAGGTGAGTCCAATTGGTTCTGGTTTGAAGGAAACTTTGAATCCTATGAAGAGAATAAGATATCCCGACTGGGCGCGGATGCGGCAAGACCGCATCGTGCCACTTACAGAAAGCTAACTCGATAATGAAATATGTAAATAAGCAATTCGTTCGCTGGGATGACCTGGATGCAATGACCCACGTCAACAATGCCAAGTATCTGACCTTCGCTCAGGAAGCACGTTTCGTTTGGTCGACTTCAGTTTTCTCCTCAGCAATGAATGCATCAACCCTTATCGAAATGGTTGTTGCGCGCGCAGAAGTTGATTTTATTGAGCCGATTTACGAAGGCGGACGATTCGTCGATGTTGAGATTTCCGTAGAAAAGATCGGCACCTCATCTTTCGTTGTTATGTACACAATCGGCGATGAAGGTAAAGTTTTTGCCAAGGTAAAGACCGTGCAGGTTGCAATCTCGCTTGAGACAAAGAAGTCTCGCCCACTAACCGATAAGGAAAGAGAATTCCTTACCAAGTATCTGGAGTCCAATTAATTGAGTCACGTTCTTGCTTCACGTAAAGAGCGCCCTTGGTGGCGTGATGCCGTTACTTATCAGATCTACATCCGCTCGTTTGCTGACGCAAATGGTGATGGCATCGGAGATGTCGAAGGCATCCGCTCACGACTTCCATACTTAAAGGAACTTGGCGTAGATGCAATCTGGATTACACCTTGGTATCCATCACCACAAAATGATCACGGCTACGATGTTTCAGATTACATGGATATCGAACCCCAATATGGAACTCTCGCAGATGCTGAAAAATTGATTAAGGAAACGCACAATCACGGAATTAAATTTATTGTTGACATCGTCCCTAACCACACAAGTGATCAACATAAATGGTTCCAAGCGGCGTTAAAGGCGGCGCCAGGATCACCAGAACGTGATCGATTTATGTTCCGCGATGGCAAAGGCCCCAACGGTGATTTACCACCTAATAACTGGGAAGCAGTTTTCGGCGGATGCGCGTGGGAACGAGTCATCGAAGCTGATGGCAAACCGGGGCAGTGGTACTTGCACCTATTTGCAATTGAACAACCAGATTTAAACTGGGATAACCCTGAAGTTCGCTCGCACCTAGAAGATGTTTTAAAGTTCTGGCTCGATCGCGGCGTTGATGGATTCCGTATTGATGTTGCGCACGGAATGGTTAAGTATCCTGGCTTGCCAGATATTCCGGAAGTGAATACAACTTCAGAGATGCTCGCCCCACACGAGCGTCCATTTTGGGATCAAGAAGGCGTGCACGATATTTATCGTTCGTGGCGCAAGATTCTTGATTCATATCCTGGTGAACGTATGGCAGTTGCGGAAGCGTGGGTCAGTCCGGCTTCTCGCATCGCGCGATATGTGCGCGCAGATGAATTACAGAACTCATTTAACTTTGAAATGTTGACTACTTTGTGGAACGCCGATGAGATTCGGGTCAAGATTGATAACTCAATGGCCGCACTCGTAGATGTTGGCGCACCACCATCGTGGGTATTTAACAACCACGATGTGGTTCGCTCGGTAGATCGCTTAGATCTGGGCTTAACAAATAACGGTGAATCAACTTTCACACGTCAAGGCGATCCTGCTAAATTCAATATCGCGCGCGGAACCTTGCGTGCCAAAAGCGCAACGTTAATGACGTTAGCACTTCCCGGCGGAACGTACCTTTATCAAGGCGAAGAACTAGGACTTCCTGAAGTGCGCGATCTTCCTGAAGATCGTCTGTCCGATCCACGTTGGAAGATGAGTGGCTATAAAGATCGTGGTCGCGATGGTTGTCGTGTTCCTCTTCCTTGGAAGAGTGAGCCAACTGGCGGTTTCGGTTTCTCAACAAATGACTTGTTGGAACTCGATCAAGCTTGGTTGCCGATGAGTCCTTGGATGGGAAATTTCTCGGCGGAGTCACAAGATGGCGTTGCTGGATCAACTTTAACTATGTATCGCCAAGCGCTAGCGCTGCGTAAATTAGAAGAGGGCTTAGGCGATGGTCCAATGACTTGGATCAACGCTGGGAAAGATGTAGTTGCATTTTCTCGTCCTGGTAATTTCGCTTGCTACATCAACTTTGGTGCAGCAATTGAGATACCAACTGGTGCAAAAGTTTTGATTTCCAGCGGCCCACTCGAGGGCAATTCCATTCCAACGGATACTGCTGTTTGGTTGCGGATTAATTCCTAGTGCCAAATTCGCAAGTTCAACAGAAAGTTGTTAAGACGCTTGCGGGCGCGCAAGTACTGAGTGGAATCGGAGTAGCAGGAACTGTTGCAGCGGGCTCACTTTTAGTTGCTTCAATTAGCAATTCAGAAACTTTGGCTGGGTTGGCGCAGACGAGTGCAGTTCTTGGCGCGGCAGCTTTAGCTTTGCCACTTGCGCGAATTACTGCAAAAGGGGGAAGGCGTGCAGCGCTCTCCGTCGGATACTTCGCCGGATTCATTGGCTCGATTTTTGCAATCTGGGGCGGAACTTCAAGAAACCTAGCGCTAATGTTGATGGGTACTTTTCTTGTAGGCGCCGCATCTGCAGCTGGCTATCAAGCAAGATTTGCTGCAATTGATTTAGCAACTGATGAATCTAGAGCGAAGCAACTCTCATTTGTAGTTTGGGGTTCAACAATTGGTGCTGTAGCCGGGCCAAATTTAATGCAGCCGGCAGGAAATTTTGCGGAGAATATCGGCCTTCCGCGCTTAGTAGGGCCTTACTTAATATCGGCAACTACTCTTGCGCTAGCAGCGATCGTGATTTCACTGTTTTTAAAACCAGATCCATATTTGTTGGCCAACAAGAGCAATCCTCTCGATACCAATGAGAGTTCAACCAAAGAAGCTCTTTCTCACATATACAGAAATCCAACAGCACTTTTTGCAATTGCGGCAATCGCCATCGGACACATTGCAATGGTTTCAGTGATGGTCATGACGCCAGTTCATATGGCGCACGTAGACGTAACTTTAAGTGTTATCGGTCTGGTCATAAGTGTGCATGTTCTTGGAATGTACGCCTTCTCACCAATCGTTGGCTCTTTAAGTGATCGATTGGGGCGAGTGCGGGTTATTCAAATAGGGCTTGCCATCTTGCTGCTGTCTTCGCTAATTTCAGGATTGGCACAAGCAAGCGATGCATACACACTCGGTGTAGGTCTTTTCTTACTTGGACTTGGCTGGTCCTGCACCCTGATTGCCGGCTCTGCGCTACTTTCAGAGAGCGTCGAAGATACTTTCAAAGCATCATCCCAAGGTGCGAGCGACTTAGTAATGAACCTTGCTGGTGCAAGTGGAGGCGCTCTCGCCGGCGTAATTATTGGGACCCTAAGTTATGGATGGCTTTGCTTTGCTGCTGCCGTACCTGTGGCGCTCTTAGCCGTAACCTCATTGAAATTGAAGTCAGAATCTTTATGACTTTCTACGAAGAAGTCGGGGGAGAACCTTTCTTTAACGATTTTGTCGCTCAGTTCTATGCGCGCGTTTCGACTGATCCAATCTTGCGTCCAATGTATCCAGAGAAAGATATGCACGGAGCAGCGCTGCGATTAAAGATGTTCCTTGAACAATATTGGGGCGGACCAACTACATATTCTGATGAGCGTGGACATCCCCGTTTGCGAATGAGACATGCGGGTTTTCATATTGATCTTGCAGCGCGTGATGCCTGGCTCGCCTGTGCAATGGGTGCTTTAGATGGAATGGAAATGACAGAGATTAATCGCAAACAGTTGCGTGAGTACCTAGAAATGGCCGCGCACGGAATGGTTAACGCTTCTGAGAACCGTTACCTATAACCAAAATTTCACCGTTTCGGACATACCAAAGCACATCTTTCTTATCGCGAATTGTGGTTATGCGAAGTCCAACTTTTTCAACAACACCCTCAATATCTAAAACCTTTATCTCATCACCAACGCCATATTGATCTTCAATCAACATAAAGATTCCAGATAAAATATCGCGAACTAAAGTTTGCGCACCTAGGCCAATGGCTACACCGATTACACCAGCTGATGCGATAACCGGCCCGAGATTAAATCCGAATTCTCCCAAGATCATGCCGAGTGCGATTATCCAGATAACTGCTTTTAGAATTGAGGTAAGAACGGAACCGGTTGTGCGGGCGCGTTCTGACTGACGTTTCGCAAAACCTGGACCGGGCTTTAAATCTGCGGTTGCAAGTTTGTTTATTGCGCGGTCGATGGCACGGTGCCCGATGCTATGGCTAATCCAGGCCGCCACCAGGACGGTGAAGATCCGCAGCGGCGATCCGCTTAGCCATTCGAGAATATTTCGGGTCTGCTCGCTCATAGATCAAACTCTATTCCAATTCTTTACCAAAAATTGACCCGTAAATGCCCCTATCTTCCACATTCTTAGTGCAAGATAAACCAATCGGCGCGAGCCACGCGCTTCGAAACCGGGGTATGTATGTCTCGCTCGCTTGTTCTAAACGCCACCTACGAACCGCTAGGTGTCGTAACGGAACGTCGTGCGCTGCTGCTTGTACTTAACACCCGCGCCACCATGGTTGAGTCTTCAGGAACTGTTCTGCATTTTGCACAAGGTCAGATCGAACTCCCATCAGTTATTCGGCTAAATAAATTTGTAAAAATTCCATATCGTCATGCAGTTCCTCTTTCACGTCGTGCCATCTTTGCGCGCGATGGTGGCCGTTGTGTTTATTGCGCAGCACCAGCGACTTCGATAGACCACGTAATTCCTCGCTCTCGTGGTGGCGGACACAATTGGGAGAACGTTGTTTCTGCTTGCCACAAATGCAATCACTTGAAGGCAGATAAGCCGCTAAAAGATTTGGGATGGAGACTTCGCTCACTTCCTCGCGAACCAGTTGGTGCGGCATGGCGAATTCTCGGAACGGGTCGCACGGATAATCGATGGTTGCCTTATTTAGAGCCATTCGGTGTGGCAGCCGCTACCGCATAACTCATTTACACTTAATTCCATGATGATTCACCTTGCATCCGCAATCCAGATACTTTCACTAGAGAATCAAGAAGATGGAACGTTAGCCGGCGAAGGGCTAAGCGCGATTGAAACTTTTACTTATTTCTTCGCAGCCCCAACCGTTCTCTTTATAGCGATCTCAGTAATTACTTATGCACTCACTGGAGAACGCAAGAAGAAAGAGAAGATCAGCTCAGTCGTAACTTCTATCGACTAATTAGCGAGCATCAACAGCGCGCGCCTTTAGCGAACGAGTCATTGCATCGCGACCTTCCGCCACGGTACGGCGCAGAGCAGCTGATGCATCTTTGCCGGTTACATCCAGCCAGTGCTGAGCCTTCTTCACAGTCTCATCGCTGATCGCCCAGGTAGGAAAAGTTAAGGTTGCAGTCGTTTCAGCAATCTCATATCCCTTGGTGGACCAAACTTTTAGGATTGCATCAAAGTATTCATCGACAAATGCTTCAAGTAAATCGCAATGGATATTCTCGTTAAATCCACGGCACTTGTAAGAGTGGATGGTGTTACTCAAATCATCAGTTGTGATTGATTTAAAAGCGGCTGCCTTCGCTTCGTGGTTTGGAAGCGCAGCGTGCGCATAGGCAACATATTGCTTTCCGTGTGCCGTCTTATCGCGATCTCCTTCAGATTGGATATCTGAAACGCCAAAGATGCCACGCTTTACACCGCACAAGAAAATAAACCAACGCAGATCGGCATCCATCAAAAGCCCATCTACAGAACCGTTGAGCATCGCCTTTAAACTTTCAAACTGTGCTGGCGTGAATGCGTTGTTGGCAAATGCACGTGCGTACTGCAGTTGCGAATCGCTTCCAGGTTTTGCGCTAGCCAGTAACTCTTGTGCAGTATTTGCAACTGATAAACGAACCGCATCGCGATTCTTCGGCGCAAGATATGCCCAAATAGCAGTGTCTATTTGCATGAAAGTTGCTGTGATCATTGAGATATCTGTTTCGCCCTTTAGCGCATTCAGAGCGATTTCAATGTAGTCACTTGCAGATAGTTCGCCATCGCGTGTTGAATCCCAGAGTGACGCCCAGATAAGTCCGCGGGCGAGTGAATCATCGAGTTGTCCAAGATACTTCTTCATCGTTTCGACCGAACGATCATCGAAACGCAATTTGGCATATGTCTGATCATGATCGTTGATCAAGAGTAAATCTGCAGCTTTCTTACCTGCGAGCTCCTTGATCTCGGTTAATTCATCAGCGATATCTACTTCAATGCTCTCGCGACGAGTTAGCGCATTGCCCTTAATATCAAATAGTCCTATATATAAACGGTGAGGGCGAAGTTCTTTTGATCCGACTGGCATTGGTGGCACTTCTTGCTTAACAGAAACGGAAGCATATTTATCACCATCTAGAGCGATCACAGGGCGAAGAGTATTTACGCCTGCGGTGCGTAACCAAGTGGCAACCCACGCGGTGAGATCTTTTCCGCTGGTTGCTTCTAGTTCAGTTATCAAATCACTTAGTTCGGTATTGGCATATGCGTGCTTAGCGAAGTACTTACGAAGACCAGCGATGAAGTTATCGCGGCCAACGTGAGCAACAAGTTGCTGCAGTACTGATGCGCCTTTGGCGTATGAAATTCCATCGAAGTTGGTGCGAACATCATCAAGATCTTTCATCTCAACAGCGATTGGGTGCGTGGAAGATAGTTGATCAGCACGGTACGCCCAGTTCTTGCGAACTGAGTTAAATTCAGTCCAAGCGTTCTTGTACTTAGTTGATTCGCTGACCGCCATATAAGAAGCCCATTCAGCGAAAGATTCATTGAGCCAAAGGTCTTGCCACCATTTCATGGTTACCAAGTCACCAAACCACATATGGGCCATTTCGTGATGAATTGTTGAGGCGCGACTGATGTAGCTGCGCTCGGTCACTTTGCTACGGAAAATCAATACATCTTCGTGGAAGGTAACGCAGCCGACATTTTCCATTGCGCCCCAGTTGTATTCAGCCACTGCGATCTGGTCGTACTTACCAAATGGATAAGCCAAACCGAAAGTCTTTTCAAAGTAGGCAAAACCTTGCTTAGTCACTTCAAAGATGTTTTCAGCATCAACGTATTGGAAGAAAGACTTTCGGGCATAAATTCCCATAGGAATGGTCTTCTCGCCTTTATATTCATCATGAACTGATGTGTAAGCACCGGCAACGATCGCAGTTACATAAGTTGAAATAACTTGCGAGGTTGCAAATTGAGTGTGTTTGCGATCGCCATCTAGATCCTTAGCTGATTCGATGCCGTAATTTGAGATAACCGCCCAGTGCTGTGGAGTAATTGTGCTGATTGTGAAAGTTGCCTTCTGATCAGGTTGATCAAAGCAGGCATACATGCGGCGGGCATCGCCAGTTTCAAACTGGGTGTAAAGGTAAACTTCGTTATCGGCTGGATCAACAAAGCGATGCAGGCCTTCTCCTGAGTTGGAGTAAATACCTTCGTGCTCAATCTCAAGGGTGTTATCCGCCGCAATGGCTGGCAAGAAGATGGTTTCGCCATCGAATTTCGGATCAAAGTCTGCGCCATTGAGCTTTGCGCTGATAACACGCTTGCCAACACAGTCTAAAAATGTAGTTGATCCTGGCTTTAGCCCAGCAAATTTAATAGTCGTCTTAACCAAGAATGTTTCGGCACCGGTGGTCACATCTAAGTCGATTTTGTAACTTGCAACTTTGATGATCTCTGAACGTTGGGCTGCTTCGATTTGCGTGATATTTGTACCTGGCACGACGGCTCCTTTTAGGCTGATGTTTTTTGCTTCTCGTAGTCTAATCGTGAAAGAGTTGTGCTGTGGAACCCATGACAAACCGAAGTTATCGCCTGCGCGGGGTGCGGATCACCCCATCACAACAAGCCGCCCGCGATAATTTGTGGGCGAAATATGGCGTCGCTTTTTCTGAGTCCCCAATTGATTTAGATACTTTGTTTTCTAAGAAGCAACCGATCGTCATGGAAATTGGCTATGGCATGGGAGAGGCAACTTGGCAGATTGCTAAAGCCAACCCAGATATAAATTACTTGGGTGTAGAAGTACACATGCCTGGTGCTGGTAAGTTAATGGCGAAGTTGGCCGAACACGAGATCACAAATGTGCGATTGATAGAACGTGATGTTTTTGAGGTTTTTCATTACATGGTTAAAGATTCCAGCTTAGATGGCGCGCATCTATTTTTCCCAGATCCTTGGCCGAAGAAGCGCCACTTTAAGCGGCGCATAATTCAAGAGCGATTCTTGAGCGAAATCTCAACAAAGTTAAAGCCTGGCGGTTACTTACATATTGCTACCGACTGGGTTCCTTATGCCGAATGGATTAGTGAAGTATTTTCGAGTAGCAATTTATTTAGCGGGGGAGTCATTGCCCGCCCAGATTCTCGTCCGCTGACTAGGTTTGAAGGACAAGGAATTTCTAAAGATCACGCAGTAAATGACTTTAGATACTTAAAAGTCTAAGTTAAATACTTCCGGTCTCTTCATATTTCGAGATCAAATCAATTCGCCGGATATGGCGTTCATCATTACTAAATGGCGTTGCGATAAAGGCGTCTATGATCGCCTTGCAATCTGCGATTGAGTGCATGCGCCCACCGATTGCCACGACATTTGCATTGTTATGTTCTTTACCAAGCTTCGCTGTTTCAATACTCCAGGCAAGTGCTGCACGCACACCTTTAACTTTATTCGCCGCCATCTGTTCACCATTACCGGATCCACCAAGAACTATTCCGAGCGATGTTGGATCTTTGGCAGCAGCAACTGCGGCAGGAATACAGAAAACTGGATAGTCATCTAAGGCGTCGTATTCATAAGGTCCATGATCGGTAACGTCGTGCCCGTTATTTACCAAGTGGGCGATCAACTCTGTTTTAAGTTCAAGACCTGCATGATCGCTACCAATGTGTAAACGCATGCCTGAAGTCTCTCACGCTGTTATTTATCTGCCTCTGATCGCAACAACGAAAAACCCGCCGCGAAGGAGAATTCGCGACGGGTCTTTCTACCCATTGAGGAGTTACATGCCGTTAAGCACAATTACTTATGCTGGTGATCCTGCTGGCGCAGGAATCTTTGGAGCAGCACCGAAGCCACCCTTACCTGGACCGCGGTGACCACGACCATCTTTACCGCCTTTACCA
>CAXNDQ010000029.1:0-10786 GCA_964201275.1 Candidatus Planktophila sp.
ATTGGTGCGGGTACACCTTCGGGGGTTTTTGCCGCGATTCCATTAAGCACTGTAAAGAGGGCGAAGAAAATTGGGGCTTGCGCCAAAATTGGAAAACAAGATGCCAATGGGTTTGTTTTATGCTCTTTATAGAGCTTCATCATCTCTTCAGATTGTTTTTGGCGATCATCTTTATATTTATTTTGGATCGCCTTCATTTGTGGCTGCAACGCTGTTAGGGCGCGCTGGCTTTTAATTTGCTTAACAAAGAGCGGAATAAGAACTATTCGGATACAAATTACGAGACCCACGATAGAGAGTGACCATGTGACTCCACTATCGGTGCCAAAAATTGGCCTAAGGAGATTGTGGAAAAGAATGATTACACCTGAAACCAGGTTATAGAGCGGATCTAAAATAACTCCCATTAGTGAACTCCTACACTGGTTTTTTGGCTTGAAATTCTTTGGTTTTTAACTGCGTAATCAACGCCACCATTTGACCACGGATTACAGCGTATTAAGCGCAAAATTGACATTGCAACACCACGAAGACCGTAATGTGAAATCGCTGATGCGGCATATGAAGAACAGGATGGGTAATACTTACAGCGCGCCGGGAAAGCTGGGGAAATCCATTTTTGATATGCGGTAATTGCGGCCACAAAAAACTTTCGCATTACTTCACTGCAATTCTTGATGCTCGGTCCAATAACTTATTGGTTAGCTTCTCAATTTCAATACCAACGCCATTTATGTCGTTCTTAGCTAACGCACGGATTACTAGGAGTGATCCGGTTGGCAATTTAGAGAGTTGTGGGTTAACGGCATGGCGAACCTTGCGTGCTAATGCGTGGCGCATTACCGATCCACCGACAGATTTATTAATGATCAATCCGCATTTTGGCAGGTCGTGATTTGTTACAGGGGAGATATAAAGGTATCCAACAAAGTTTTCAGTAGTAACGCGGGTTCCGCTCTTTGTTGCTCGAGCGAAATCGGCGCTTACAGTCAAACGTGCGTTTTTAGGCAGCACGAGGATCTCCGGTGCGGCTCTGTTACTTACGCAGAAAGACGAGCGCGGCCTTTAGCGCGACGGGCTGAAAGAACTGCACGTCCTGCGCGAGTTGCCATGCGTGCGCGGAAACCGTGCTTCTTGGCGCGACGACGAGTGTTAGGTTGGAATGTGCGCTTTGTCATGGTGGCTCCTTAAAAGCTTTGGTAGTTAGAGTAGGTTTTCGCCGGACTAGGTTTTTGCTGACCTAGCTCGCGGTTTTGCCGACTTCTATGAACTCTTCATAAATACGGGGGAAGCAAGGGTGTAACGGTAGAGGTGTGGATACAGGCGGGTCAAACTGGAGGCTAGGTTGAGGGTTGTGGATAACCACTTGCTTTTCTTGGAAAAGAGCCCTACTTTTCACCTCTGTCCACAGGTATCCGTCAAAGTGGCTCTAAATCAAGGGTAAAGCCCTACTTTAGACCACAGCCTGTGGATAACGTTGTGGATAATCCAAGGGGGCGAGAATGGCTGTTGTTGAGATCGAACTCGCTGATCTTTGGGACCGCGTTATTGAGCATGTTTCACTCGGTGAACCGCAACACCGCGCTTTTTTAACAATGACTAAACCTCTTGGGTTGATCCAAAGCGATGGCGGCATCACAAATTTGTTAGTTGCTGCGCCAAATGTTTTTGCGAAAGATGTTCTCGAATCTCGTTTACGAATTGTTGTTAATGAAGTTCTCACTCGCGAACTCGGTGATAAAACAAATATCGCAGTGATGGTTGATGAGTCTCTCGAACTCGCAGATCACCCGGCTCCAACTATTGTTATTGAGCCAACACCTACTCGCCCTGGCACAGGTCGCGAAGGTTCTGATCTTGGTGCGCGTAAAAGTGATGAGCCATCACAATTAAATCCTCGCTATATCTTTGAAACTTTCGTTATCGGCGCGTCAAATCGTTTCGCACACGCCGCGGCAGTTGCAGTAGCTGAAGCGCCAGCAAAGGCATACAACCCGTTGTTTATTTATGGTGAATCTGGGCTTGGGAAAACCCACTTGTTACACGCTATTGGCGCTTATGCAAAGGAGTTATACGGCAGCGTACGTGTGCGTTATGTTTCATCTGAAGAGTTCACAAATGACTTTATTAACTCGATTCGCGACGATAAAGCTTCGGCATTCCAGCGCCGCTATCGTGACCTTGATGTTCTTTTGGTTGACGATATTCAATTCTTAGAAAATAAAGAGCGTACTCAGGAAGAGTTCTTCCACACCTTCAACACTTTATATAACGCTAATAAACAAATAGTTATCTCTTCCGACCGCCCACCAAAACAATTAACCACTTTGGAAGATCGTCTCCGTTCTCGTTTCGAGTGGGGTTTGATTACAGATATCCAACCTCCAGAATTAGAAACACGTATCGCTATTCTTCGTAAGAAAGCGGCGCAAGATAAATTAAACGCACCTGATGATGTGCTTGAATATATCGCTAGTAAAATTTCTACAAATATTCGCGAGCTTGAGGGCGCACTTATTCGTGTGACGGCTTTTGCTAGCCTTAACCGACAAAGTGTTGATTTAGGGCTTGCTGAAATTGTTTTAAAGGATTTGATTCCAACTGGTGCAGGTCTGGAAATAACGGGCGCGACGATCATGGCCCAAACCGCTGTTTATTTCAGTCTTACAATCGATGATTTATGTGGCACTTCTCGTTCTCGCGTTTTAGTTAACGCCCGCCAGATTGCGATGTATTTGTGCCGCGAATTAACTGAGTTATCGCTACCAAAGATTGGGCAAGCTTTCGGGGGCCGCGATCACACAACCGTTATGCACGCCGACCGGAAGATCCGCCAATTAATGGCAGAGCGACGATCTATCTATAACCAAGTCACAGAGTTAACTAACCGGATTAAATCTCAGAACAGAGGTTAATTTCGGTTAAATGTCCGAATTAAGAACCTTACCCCCAGTTGTGGAGAAGGTGTGGATAACTGTGGATTGCAGCGGTAAATCTGTGGTTATTAAGTTTTTCTTTTAGCTTTTTTTAAATTAGAGAGGGAGAGTGGGTTATGTTGCAGAGTTTTATGCACAGTTTGACCTTGTTTATCCACACCTTTTTAACAAGGAAACACGCCTTTGAGCAGGGCTTTTTAACTTTATCCACAGTTATTTTGGTTGGTTACTACTACTACCTATATATACAGAAAACCCGCATCCAAACGAACCACACAGCCTCAACCTTGTTTTTTGGACTATCTAACTCTTCCATCAACATGAAAGACTTTCAACTAAAGAAACTGAGGGCAACCGCGTGAAATTTACTGTCGAGCAAGGCGCACTTACAGATGGCGTCAACTGGGTATCCCGCAGCCTTTCAACTAGACCTATAAAAACCGAGCTTCTCGGAATTGTTATCGATGCGACCGGAGATGAAGTAATTCTCTCTGGATCAGATTTAGAAACGTCCAGCAAAGCTTTTTTTAAAGCAGAGATTTCCCAACCGGGAAAAGTTTTGGTTCCCGGAAAACTACTCGCGGAAATTTCAAGATCTCTTCCGAATAAACCGATAACAATCACACTTGATGGTTCTCGAGTTTTAGTAACTTCTGGTTCTGCAAAATTTACTCTCCCAACACTTTCAATTTCAGAATATCCGTCTTTACCCGAACTACCTGAAACCACAGGTGTTGTTGCAAGCGACGTTTTCGCAACAGCGGTGGCACAAGTTGCAATAGCTGCCGGAAAAGACGATTCACTACCAACCCTCACCGGTGTTCACATTGAAATAAATGAAGACACAGTGACCTTGGCCGCAACAGATAGATACAGGTTGGCAGTTCGTGAATTTACTTGGCAACCAACCACCCCAGGACTTTCCACAACATCACTTTTGCGCGGACGCACTATTGCAGACGCCGCAAAATCATTAACCGGCTCTAAAAACGTTTCGCTTTCTTTTGCACCAAACACCAGCAACGATCGCCTCGCTGGTTTTGCAGGCGAAGGTAAATCTATGACCTCAAGAATGTTAGATGGAACGTTTCCCCCATACCGTCACTTACTCCCACAAGACGTAACCACAACTGCAATTGTTGAAGTCGCACCATTTCTAGATTCTGTTCGCCGCGTTGCACTCGTAACCGATAAAACAGTTCCGCTGCGCCTTGAATTCGCCAACAACACTGTTTCGTTAGAAGCAGGCGCAGGCGAAGAAGCACAAGCCACCGAAGCAATCGAAATCTTGTTAAACGGCGAGCCAATCTCAATTGCTTTCAACCCAGTATTTCTTGCAGATGGCCTACAAGCTGTTGGCACATCTTTTGTGCAGATTTCATTTACCGGCTCAAACAAACCAGCAATCTTGAGTGGTAAATCAGATCGCGACGGTAAAGTAATTGAAAACTACCGTTATCTTCTAATGCCGATGCGTTACGCCTCATAACCACTTTAAAGATTTTATTAAGAGCATAAAGTGCGCGTTACTAAATTAGCGCTGACCAACTTCCGCTCCTACAAAAACCTTGAGTTGGAGTTCAACCCTGGCCCAACCACCTTCATTGGCAACAACGGTTCCGGCAAAACCAACATCGCTGAAAGTTTGATCTATCTCGCTTACCTCTCATCTCACCGTGTTTCACAAAACCTTCCACTTTTAAATTTAGGAAGTGACCAAGCGATTATTCGCGCCGAGATAGAACGCGACAATCGCACTTTGCAAGTTGATCTAGAAATTAATGCCAGTAAAGCAAACCGGGCGCGGTTAAATCAAAACCCAACTAAGTCACAACGCGAGATATTGGGAGCCCTTCAAGTCATTTACTTTTCCCCAGAAGATTTAGATCTGGTGCGCGGAGAACCCACTCACCGCCGCGATTTCCTCGATAAATTACTTATTACCCGCGCTCCGCGCTTAGCTGGCGTTATCTCTGATTACGACCGAGTTGTTAAACAACGCAACACCTTGCTTAAAACCCGAGCGCCTGAAAACGCGTTAGCGCCGTGGACTGAACAACTAATCAATTTAGGTGCGCAATTAAGCTCAGAAAGAATCTCTCTAGTTGAAGCGTTAAACCCTTATGTATCTGCAAATTACGCCAATTTAAATGAAGTAAAACCAGCCTCTATCTCCTACAAATCCAGCACCGATGGGCTAACAACTAACACCGAGGTAAATTTACAAATACTTACTGAACGACAATTAGAAGTAGCACGCCAAGAGATAGAAAGAGGGGTGTCTTTAATCGGACCCCACCGCGATGATTTACATCTTCAACTCGGAGACTTTCCCGCAAAAGGTTATGCCAGTCACGGCGAATCTTGGTCAATGGCTATTTCACTACGTATTGGTTCTTATAACCTACTTAAATCAGAAGGCGCTGAACCCATATTAATCTTGGATGATATTTTCGCGGAGCTAGATACCACGCGCCGCCAGCAGTTAACTTCCGTTACCCAAATGGCGGAACAAACTTTTATTACCGCCGCGGTTGAAAGTGACCTACCTTCCGAATTACTATCTACTAAATATTACGTAACCCCTGGTTTTGTTTCGAAAGAGAGGGCAAGCGATGAGTAAGCGCGATTTAGCTCTCGATCTTTTCCGCAGTTATAAAACTGGATTTATAAAAAAATCCAAACCGGTGCAAGAGAGAACCAATACTCCAGGTGACCCAACACTTATCAGCGAAGTAATGTCAGATCTAATTAACCAACGCGATTGGCATTTAGGAATTGCTGAAGGTACTTTATTTTCATCCTGGAAAGAAATTGTTGGCGAAGATATTGCATCTCACACAACACCAATTTCCCTTCTTGAAGGCGCACTTTTAATTCAATGCTCATCAACCGCGTGGGCAACACAATTAAATGCAGTTGGACAAGACTTACTAAACACAATTCAAAGTTCTACTCCTGGAGCAGGGGTCGCCTCACTCGCATTTATCGGCCCACAAGCACCTTCTTGGAAGCGCGGCTTGCGGACAATTAAAAATGAGCGTGGACCTCGGGATACCTACGGTTAGAGACCCTTTAACCCCCCTCTCCCACTAGGAACCCTCACCCACGCTCAGAAAATGGCGCATTTGGCGCACCTGTGGCTTTTTATGGCTAGCGGGCTTTTCATTTACCGATAGGATTATCAGGCTCAGTGAAGGAATTCCCCTTCTAGGCGTGTTTTAAAGCCAGAACCAGATTTTAAAAGGAGCTTTAGTGACGAAGCAAGCCGGCGGATACGACGCCAGTTCGATCACCGTCCTTGAGGGCCTCGACGCTGTCCGCAAGCGCCCTGGAATGTATATCGGCTCAACCGGTGAACGCGGCCTGCACCACCTTGTTTATGAAGTAGTCGATAACTCAGTTGATGAAGCACTTGCTGGTTATTGTGATGAAATAAATATTACTTTGATGGAAGATGGATCGTTGCAATGCATCGATAACGGCCGCGGTATTCCTGTTGATATGCACCCAGTTGAAAAGAAGCCGGCACTTGAAGTTGTTCTTACAGTTCTACACGCCGGCGGAAAATTCGGCGACGGTGGTTACTCAGTTTCTGGCGGATTACACGGCGTCGGCATTTCCGTAGTAAACGCACTATCAACTGATTTATCTGTGCAAGTACAGCGCGACGGTTTCTTTTGGAGCCAAGAATATAAATTAGGTGTTCCGACTGCGCCCGTTAAAAAAGGTGGCGTATCCGAGAAAACCGGAACCACTGTTCAATTCTGGCCTTCCGAGGAAATATTTGAAACTACTGATTTCTCATTCGAAATTTTATCTACCCGTTTTCGCGAAATGGCATTTCTCAATAAAGGCCTTCGTTTAACTCTTACCGATTTGCGTCCCGGCCACGTGGATGAAAAAGGCGAGCCACTGCACGTTAATTACAAATATGACGGCGGAATTGCAGACTTCGTAAAGCACTTAAATTCAACGCGCGGTGAAACCCACAAATCCATTATCTTCTTTGAAGGCGAAGATAAAAAAGCCAAACTTTCTCTAGAAGTTGCAATGCAGTGGAACGCCGGATTCTCCGAATCTGTTTACACTTTTGCGAACACAATCCACACTCACGAAGGCGGAACCCACGAAGAGGGTTTCCGCACCGCACTCACATCTGTTGTAAATAAATTTGGTGAAGAAGCGGGCTACATCCGCAAAAAGGAAGATCGCCTAACCGGTGATGATGTACGAGAAGGTTTAACTGCAATTGTTTCAATCAAATTAGCTGAACCACAGTTTGAAGGACAGACCAAAACCAAACTTGGCAACACTGAAGCAAAGTCATACACCCAAAAATCTGTAAATGAGTTTTTAACACAATGGTTTGAAAAGAACCCACAAGAAGGCAAAGACATTGTCCGCAAAAGTATTGACGCTGCAGCTGCACGTGTTGCAGCACGTAAAGCCCGTGATTTATCGCGTAACCGCAAAGGTTTGCTCGAAGGTCGCGGAATGCCCGGCAAGTTAGCTGATTGCCAATGGACTGATCCAGCAAAGTGTGAGCTTTACATTGTTGAAGGTGACTCTGCGGGCGGTTCCACAAAAGGCGGTCGCGATTCGCGTAACCAAGCAGTTCTTCCAATCCGCGGAAAAATTCTGAACGTTGAAAAAGCGCGCATTGATCGCGTACTACAAAACAACGAAGTACAAGCGCTAATCACCGCACTTGGCACAGGTGTTCACGAAGATTTCGATATTGAAAAATTGCGCTATCACAAGATCATTTTGATGGCCGATGCTGATGTCGACGGACAACATATCCGCACCTTGCTTTTAACTTTGTTATTCCGCTTTATGCGCCCACTAATTGAAAATGGCTTTGTTTACCTGGCATCTCCTCCACTTTATAAAATTAAATGGGGCGGCAAAGATGAAGTGCAATACGCCTTCTCTGATCGCGAACGCGATGGCATGATCAAGATTGGTTTAGATGCCGGAAAGCGTTTACCAAAAGATGACGGTATCCAACGCTTCAAAGGTTTGGGAGAAATGCCCGCAAAAGAATTGTGGGATACAACAATGGATCCAGAACACCGCGTTTTGATTCAAGTAACCCTTGATGATGCTGCTGCGGCTGATGATTTGTTCTCAGTTTTAATGGGTGAAGATGTAGAACAACGCCGCGCATTTATTCAACGTAACGCTAAAGACGTTAGATTCTTGGATATCTAAATGGCTGAAGATAAAACTCCCGTAGACCGCACCGGCATGGCTAACCCCGGTGATGATTTCGACCGCATTGAAACTGTTGATCTACAAGTTGAAATGGCGCGTTCTTATCTTGATTATGCAATGTCAGTTATTGTCGGCCGCGCACTTCCAGATGTTCGAGATGGTTTAAAACCGGTTCATCGCCGCGTTTTGTATGCAATGTATGACGCGGGTTATCGCCCCGACAAGGGTTACTACAAATCTTCTCGCATCGTCGGTGATGTCATGGGTAATTACCATCCACACGGTGACGGCGCGATTTATGACACCGTAGTTCGCTTAGCTCAGCACTGGTCACTTCGCTATCCATTGGTAGATGGCAACGGTAACTTCGGCTCTCCCGGCAACGATCCCGCCGCGGCAATGCGTTATACCGAGGCTCGCCTTTCACCTATCGCGATGGAGATGATGCGCGATATCGATGAAGACACCGTTAACTTCTCACCAAATTACGACGGCCGTTCACAAGAGCCAGTTGTTTTACCAAGCCGTTTCCCAAACTTATTGGTCAATGGTTCTGCTGGTATCGCAGTTGGCATGGCGACAAATATTCCACCGCATAACCTACGTGAAATCACTGAAGGAGTTATTTACTCACTCAATAACCCTGATCTAAAACCTGAGGAACTTCTTACTGAATTATTAAAGATTGTAAAAGGACCAGATTTCCCAACAAAAGCTTTAATTGTCGGACGCACCGGAATTGAAGACGCATACCGCACAGGTCGCGGATCTGTGACCATGCGCGCAGTCGTGCAAGTAGAAGAAATAAATAAGCGCACCTGTTTGGTAGTTAGCGAACTTCCATACCAAGTTAACCCAGATAACCTCGCACTTAAAATCGCCGAACTAGTTAAAGATGGCAAAATTAAAGGAATCGCTGATGTTCGCGATGAAGGAAACGAGCGTTTAGGACAACGTCTAGTAATTGTTCTTCAATCATCGGCTATTCCAAAAGTTGTCTTAAATAATCTTTACAAACAAACACAACTGCAAGACACCTTCGGCGCAAACATGTTGGCACTTGTTGATGGTGTCCCACGCACCCTGCGCCTTGATGAATTTATTAAGTTCTACATCCAGCACCAAGTAGAAGTAATCATTCGCCGCACCAAATACCGTTTAGCTGAAAAAGAGAAACGCGCCCACATTTTGCAGGGTTATCTCAAAGCCCTCGATGCGCTGGATGCGGTTATCGCTTTAATCCGCGCCTCAACAACGCCTGAAGAAGCGCGCACTGGTTTGATGAAGTTACTTGATGTTGATGAAGTACAAGCAAATGCAATTCTTGATATGCAACTGCGTCGTATCGCAGCGTTGGAACGCCAGAAGATCAATGATGAATACAACGGACTTATGGCCGATATCGTTGAACTCAACGAGATCTTGGCTAGTGAAGCAAAGCAGCGCCAAATAATCATTTCCGAGCTCACCGATCTCACCGCTAAATATGGCGACGAACGCCGCACCCAAATCGTGGCCAGCGAAGGTGACTTCTCTGCCGAAGATTTAATTCCTGATCAAGATGCTGTTGTCACAATTACTCGCACTGGTTATGCCAAGCGCACCAATGCCGATCTTTATAAAACACAACGTCGCGGCGGTCGTGGCGTAAAAGGTGCGGCACTTAAACAAGATGACGTTGTTGATCACTTCTTCGTAGCCAGCACACACGACTGGTTATTGTTCTTTACCAACCAAGGCCGCGTTTATCGCGCCAAAGTGCACGAGCTTCCAGATGCCGGCCGCGATGCGCGCGGACAACATGTCGCCAACTTAATGGCTTTTAAATCAGATGAAACGATTGCGCAAGTTTTATCAATTAAAGATTACACAGCATCTCCTTACTTGGTGCTTGCTACTAAAACTGGATTAGTTAAGAAGACTCCACTTACTGAATACGATTCACCACGCACTGGCGGCTTGATTGCAATCTCGCTAAAACCAGGCGATGAAGTTGTATCTGCAGCGCTCGTTAATAAAGGCGATGAAATTCTTTTGGTTTCCAAGAAAGCAATGTCATTACGTTTTGCGGCAGATGAAGAATCACTTCGCCCAATGGGCCGCTCTACAAGCGGTGTAATCGGAATGAAGTTCCGCACCGGCGACGAACTTTTAACAATGGCGCGCATCGATTCCAAAACTGTATCTTCATTTGTATTTACAGCAACCGATGGTGGTTACGGTAAGAAGACTCCACTCGATGAATATCGTTTACAGGGTCGCGGCGGAATCGGAATCAAAGCCGCCAAGATCGATGAAAATTCACGCGGCTCACTTGTCAGCGCACTTGTTCTTGCTGACACCGATGAAATCCTTGCGATTACATCTGCCGGCACAGTTATGCGCACACCAGCTGCTGAGGTGCGCCAGACTGGCCGCGACTCAATGGGTGTTCGCTTGGTAAACCTCGATGAAGGCGTTGCCCTGGTCTCTGTTACACAAAACCAGGAAGATGAGATTTCCGCTAAATAACGCTACGCTTCCGCCATCTGCGCTAAGGCGTGCGTTTTGGTCTCTTGAAGAAGTTCAAGTAACCTAGCGCTTCTGCAATAAAGAGAGATCTTTCTTGCGGGCCCATAGCTCAGCCTGGT
>CAXNDQ010000030.1:0-10436 GCA_964201275.1 Candidatus Planktophila sp.
TTAACTATTTCACCATCTGGCAGACGTACTTTTGCAGCAGCGGTTATATAAGTTCCTGCTTCAATCACACAGTTGTTGCCGAGTGAGATTCCAAGTCCCGAGTTTGCGCCGAGCAAGCACTTTTCTCCGACCGAGATAACCTCTTTTCCGCCACCGCTTAGGGTGCCCATAATGGAAGCGCCGCCACCAACATCGCTACCATCGCCAACAACGACGCCTGCAGAAATGCGTCCTTCCACCATTGAAGTACCTAGCGTTCCAGCATTGAAATTAACAAAGCCTTCATGCATCACAGTTGTACCCGGAGCCAAGTGCGCACCAAGTCGGACTCGATCGGCATCTGCGATACGAACTCCTGTAGGAATAATGTAATCAACCATGCGCGGGAATTTATCTACGCCAAATACTGTGACGTGGCCAAATTTCAGGCGCAGCCCAGCACGGACTTCGTCAAAACCTTCAACGGCGCAAGGACCAGCAGATGTCCAAACCACATTAGTTAGTAGTCCGAATATTCCATCCATCACAGCGCCATGTGGCTTTATCAAGCGATGCGAAAGCAAATGAAGGCGAAGATATGCATCGGCAGCGTTTTGCGGGGCGACGGCAAGATCAATTTCGATTGAAACTAACTCGCGCTTAACTTTTCTAACTTCATCTATTCCAACAAGAGATGAAAGTGATTTCTCTGGTTGACCAGTTAGCGCTCCAAGTGTTGGGTTAGGAAACCAAACATCGAGAACGGTAGTGCCGGATAAAGTGGCAATTCCGTGCCCAGATGCCAGACCGGAAGACGCTTGCTTTGATGAAGACATGCGATAAGCCTAACCCCTATTCTTTGGCTCATGCGTATCGCCGTTTACTGCTCTTCCTCACAGACCATAGATTCAAAATATATTGAGTTAGCGCGCGATCTCGGCTCGGGTATCGCAATGCGATCCTGGGAGTTGGTCTCTGGTGGCGGGCATATATCTGCGATGGGAGCAGTCTCGCGTGGGGCGCGTGAATCCGGGGGACGGACAATTGGAGTTATCCCACAACGATTAGTCGATATCGAATTTGCGGATAAAGAATGCGATGAACTACATGTCGTTGATTCAATGCGAAATCGCAAGGCGATGATTGAAGATTTATCAGATGCCTTTATCGCACTTCCTGGAGGAATCGGCACGTTAGAAGAGCTATTCGAAATTTGGGTCGGGCGCTTTCTAAAGTTTCACTCTAAGCCAGTAATTGTCTTAGACCCATTTGGTTTATATGCCCCACTTGCGACGCTAATTGATCACTTAGAAGAACATGGATTTGTAAAACCTGGACAGCGAGAACTGTTGCACTGGGCGAGCAGTATTGAAGAAGCCCTCGATATCGCTGCTGGTTCAAGAAAATAGTTAAGAACTTAGCCATGAGCCACAACATTCATATATCTGTAAACCTTCCTTGTGATCGCGAGCGCGCCTGGCAAGCGATCGCCGATTGGGAAGGTCAAGGGCGCTGGATGTTACAAAGTAAAGTTTGGGTGACTTCTGAAATTCGTGAAGGAATTGGAACAACGATTACAGCATTTACTGGACCCTTCTATAAACGCTATCCACTCTTTTCTAAACTTGGTTTGCTTGACACAATGGTTGTTACCAATTGGCAACCGCCTTATCGTTGCGATGTTATGCATACTGGCAAAGTTTTACGCGGCGTCGGCAGTTTCGAGTTAGTTGAATTATCCGAAAATACGACGCGATTTAATTGGTCAGAAGATATTGAGTGCTCTCGCCTGCAATTCCTAGCGATATTCCCATTTTTATGGATTGGTGTACGAATATCATTGGCTCGCCTCTCCACATCGCTGCGCCCACCCGAGTAACCTTGCACCTATGACCGCGCCTTTATCCCTCCCGGATGCCTTGGCGCAGTTACCGGAAGAAGAGCGAATCATTTTGTCGCTGCATTACCTGCGATCACTTCCCAGCCAAGAGATAGCACAAATGCTGGGTGTGCCCGAAAAATCGGTGTTGGCGGTAATGGCATCTGGAAAAGCGCGAATTACCGCTCTTCTGGGGCTGGGCTAAGGGGCGCTGCCCTCTCCGATTTCATACCTAGCCAGATATGCGAGATACTTATCCTCTGCAATTCCCCTGCAATACAGGTGGCGCCCACTAAGGCTCACTTATCTTCGGTAGTAAATAGGTAATAAAAGGAGACTTCCCAATGGCAGCCATGAAACCTCGTACTGGTGATGGACCGATGGAAGTTACCAAGGAAGCTCGCTCGCTTGTTATGCGAATTCCACTTGAAGGCGGGGGACGCCTAGTTGTTGAAATGAATCCGCAAGAAGCAAATAACCTCAGCGCTGCCCTCGAAGCGGCAGTGGCTTTAATCAAAAAGTAATTCAATTTAACCCATTTTTTCGCCTCTCAACTGCGCTTTCTGGGCTGGCACTCGCTAGCCTTTGGCAATCATGACCACCAAGACAGCGCCTAAATCTCACTCAAATTTTTCTGCCTCGCTACTTACTCCAATCGAGGTTTCCATAGACGCGCTCGCAGATTCACAGGCAATTGCAATTGGCTTTACCGCCGATTCCAACACTCCAGCAACTTTTGATTTTCCAGCAAATGGCGCACTAATTAAGAAGTTAGAAAAGTTATTCAATATAAATTTAATTGATGAACTGGAATTCTTCTCTGCCTCAGGAAAAGCAGGAGAATTATTTGAAATTCCCGTCTCTTCAGATCAAATGCAGGCAGACCGAATACTTTTACTTGGACTGGGAGATGCAACCACTCCATCACTTCGTCAAGCAGGTGCTGCGCTCGGTCGTAGGGGGCGTGGCAAAGCCACAGTAATTGCCTCAATCTGTGTTGCAAGCCATGAGCAATTGAAGGCATTTGCGATTTCGGTGCAGCTGGGTGCCTATATATGGACGCAAAAAACAGGAGCCACACAAGAGTTACCACAATTTTTATTTGCCACTGAAAAATCTGATGTAATTATTGATGCTGGAGTAATCGCTAGCGCAATTTCACGCACTCGCGATTTAATTCATACCCCTTCAAATATCAAAACGCCACTTTGGATGGCGACTGAGGCAGAGAAGATTGCCGTAGAGAATGGGTTAGATATTCGAATTCTGGCTGGAAAAGAGTTAGCCGAATTTGGAGGGCTGCGCGCTGTTGGAAATTCATCACCTAATCCCGGACCGCGTTTTGTAGAAATTTCATATCATCCACGCGGAATGAAAAAGAATCTTGGCGCATTCCCACATGTGGTTATTGTCGGTAAGGGAATTACTTTTGATACTGGTGGAATATCTCTAAAGCGCCCTTACGACGTCATGATGGCGATGAAATCGGATATGGCAGGATCCGCCGCTGCGCTCGGTGCGATCAGTGCACTTTCGCACTTTCAACCACAAGTACAAGTAACTGTTTTAATGATGCTTGCAGAAAATGCGCTCTCTGGAACAGCGCAGCGTCCGAGTGATGTTATTACCCAATACGGCGGAAAGACCGTTGAAATTTTAGATACTGACGCTGAAGGCAGATTGGTCTTAGCCGATGGAATCGCTTACGCAGTTAAGAACTTAAAGCCAGATTACATACTCGATATTGCAACCTTGACCGGCGCAGCCACCTTAGGTTTAGGAAGACAACATGCCGCGATGTATACGCGCGATGAAAAACTAGCTAAGAACTTTTATGAAGCAGGGCAGCGCTCAGGTGATCGTGTTTGGCATATGCCGCTCGTAGATGATTATCAAGAAGCGCTGGAAAGTCCGATTGCGGATCTCAGTCACATTACGGGCAAGAAAAAATTTAGCGCTGGTTCAATTACCGCAGCGCTCTTTCTGGAACAATTTGCAGAAGACCACACCTGGGTTCACTTCGATATTGCTGGCGTAGCGCGCAGCGAAGCCGATTCTGGCGAAAACCCTAAAGGCGGAACTGGCTTTGGGGTGCGACTTCTAATCGAATGGCTGACCACACTCAAATGATGATTGATCCACACACTTACGCAGAAAGTTTTCTGCCCGAAGATGAAGTTAAGCGAAATGCGCGCGCAGTTGGTGAAGAAATGGGCGCAACGGATGCCACCGCAGGCACAGGCGCTTACTTAAAACATTTAGCTCACATTTTGTCGGCGCAATCTGTCGTGGAAATAGGCACAGGATCTGGCGTCGGCGCGCTCTGGGTTTTAGAAGGAATGATGGCAAGCGGAACACTCACTTCGATAGATAACGAGATGGAACATAGCAACGCCGCAAAGAACGCGTTTTTAGATGCAAATATTGCGGCAGCTCGCTTTCGCTTAATCACCAATCCTGCAATGGAAGTTGTTACAAAATTGGCAGATCGTGCATACGACATGGTTATCTTCCGTCACAACCCAGAAGATTTACCTTTCGCGATCAACGAGGCCCATCGAATATTGCGCAGTGGTGGAGTTTTTGTGATCGATAATTTCTTCGGAGGAGAAAAAGTTTCAGATCCAGCACAGCGCGACCCAAAAACAGTTGCGCTCCGTGAGGCTGGGAAATCACTGAAAAACCAGGTAGACCTTTGGGTGACTTCACTGATCCCGATCGGCGATGGTTTGTTACTTGCTACAAAATTGTAGGAAGATAGGCATATGAGTAACTCACAGCCATCAGGTGCGCCTGGCTCAAATGGACCATGGTGGATACCCGCAACTAAAAATGGTAGGTCCAACCTCATAACTCGGTCGAACGCGATTCTCTTAGCATTTGTTGCTGGGCTGGTGGGTTCAATTTTTGGTGCTTCATCATCTGGATCACTCTTTGGGCACTCTATAAATATTTCTCGGACATCAAACTCGATTGAGCGCGCGCCTGGATCAGTTGCAGATATTGCAAAACGAGTAATTCCATCCGTTGTATCGATTGAAGCGGGTACAAAAGATGGTGGCGCAACAGGCACTGGATTTGTTATTGAAAGCAACGGATACATTCTTACAAATAATCACGTGATTGCTGAAGCGGTAACAGGTAAAGGAGTTATTAGCGTTACTTTAAATAGTGGCCAGGAATACACCGCCAAAGTCATCGGCCGAGATTCATCATATGATTTAGCGGTTCTTAAAATCGCCGCAACTGGGCTTCAAGCTTTGCAATTTGGAGATAGCGATAAAGTGGCGGTCGGAGATTCGGTAATTGCGATTGGTTCACCGCTTGGACTTTCCGGAACGGTTACATTGGGAATTATTAGCGCAAAGAATCGTGCTGTAACTGCAGGAGAGACAGGCAGCGATAACTCATTTATAAATGCTCTTCAAACTGATGCAGCGATTAATCCAGGTAATTCAGGTGGGCCGCTAGTGGACTCAACTGGTTCAGTTATTGGGGTTAATTCGGCGATCGCAACTCTGGGTAGCTCCTTTGGCGGGCAAACTGGATCGATTGGTCTGGGTTTTGCGATTCCAATTAATCAGGCGCGCAAAACGGCTGATCAATTAATTAAAAATGGAAAAGCAACCTACCCAGTCTTAGGCGTATCCATAGATATGAAATTTGAAGGTGATGGCGCGCTTATCACCAAAAACAATAACGCCATTCTTCCGGGAGGGCCAGCAGCAAAAGCCGGGCTCAAAGCCGGAGATGTCATTACCAAATTCGATGGACGCACAATATCTTCCGCCGAAGAGTTGATTGTTGCCATTCGCGCTAAGAACGTTGGCGATAAAGTTGAACTTACATACACGCGCAATGGAGTCAGCGCTACAGCGACCGTTGTGCTGAACGCAGGAAAGTAAAGCGATGTTCTTTGATTTTGGAGTTGGCGAAGTATTTGGTCTTGCTCTACTTGCGATCATATTGGTAGGCCCTGAGCGCCTACCTAACTTAGCCGCAGATGCAGCAAAGTTACTGAAGAAGATTAAGTCCCTCTCTCAGACTGCCACGTCAGAGCTTCGTCAAAATTTAGGACCCGGCTTTGAGGATCTACAGCCATCTGATTTACACCCAAAGAAGTTTATAAAAAAGCACATCACCAGCGCTTTAGAAGAAGATCAATCTGCGCCAACTAAGTTCAAGGCCAAGATTGATCCAGATCTTCTATGACAACCCTTGAGTTAGTTCACCAAGCGCTGGCAACTGTTTCAGACCCTGAATTACATCGTCCTTTGCCAGATCTAGGAATGGTCGAATCAGTCTCAATAAATGGTTCACAAGCCGAACTGAAAATTTTGTTAACTATCTCAGGTTGCCCAATGCAAGATCGACTTAGGTCAGATATCACTGCTGCCGTAACTCAAGTTCCGGAAATCAGTGAAGTAGTTATTGTTTTTGGCGTTATGTCGGAAGAGCAACGAAACAACGTTAAGAAATTACTGCGCGGCGGACGCGAAAAGTTTATTCCTTTCGCACAACCAGATTCATTAACGCGCGTTATTGGAATTGCATCTGGCAAGGGTGGCGTAGGAAAATCTTCGCTGACCACAAATTTGGCAATATCTGCCGCCCAACGTGGTCTACGCGTCGGTATTTTAGATGCTGACGTTTATGGACACTCGATACCGCGCTTAATGGGGTTAATGGGGCAACGTCCCACAGCGATCGATCAGATGTTTATTCCGCTTGAATCATATGGAGTAAAAGTTGTTTCAATGGAGATGTTTAAACCCGAGCGCGCTGACGCTGTCGCCTATCGCGGCCCGTTATTACACCGCGTGCTCGAACAACTCTTATCTGATGCATATTGGGGAGATTTAGATCTGCTTTTGATCGATTTACCACCTGGCACCGGTGATTTAGCAATTTCACTAGGACAGTTGATTCCTACTTCTGAAATTTTAGTTGTCACGACCCCACAGATTGCCGCCGCTGAAGTTGCAGAGCGCGCCGGTCGCATCGCCCACCAAATTCATCAGCGCGTTATTGGGGTAATTGAAAATATGTCGGCCTTTCCTTGCCCGCATTGCAAAGATGAGATCGCGCTATTTGGCGCAGGTGGTGGAGAAGAAACCGCCGCTCGTCTCTCCAACTTAGTTGGAAGTGAAGTTCCCTTGCTTGGAAAAGTTCCATTTAGTACCGAGTTGCGCACAGGCGGCGACGATGGAAAGCCAATTGTTATTGCGGATCCAGATTCACCAAGTGCAAAAGCGATTTCAGATATCTCTGCCAAGTTAATGGTTAGAGGTAACTCTTTACTTGGAGTCAGACTGGGGCTTAGTACGTAAATCGTTTAGTAAATCCTCTAATTCATTACGCATAAAGTCGCGGGTTGCAACTTCGCCCAAAGCAATACGCAAGCTCGCAAGTTCACGAGTTAAGTACTCGGTATCTGCGACAGAACGTGAATTTTGCGCACGATCCTCATTTAACGAAATGCGATCGCGGTCGGCTTGACGATTTTGCGCAAGCAGAATTAGCGGCGCAGCGTAGGAAGCTTGTAGCGACAAGATCAAAGTTAAGAAAATAAATGGATAATCATCAAAACGAAGGTCACGTGGTGCGAGAAAATTCCAGAGCACCCAAGTGAGAACGAATGCGGTCATGTAAACCAAGAATCGTGCCGTACCCAAGAAGCGGGCAAAACGTTCAGAGAGACGTCCAAAAACTTCAGGATCGTAATTAGGGCGCAATGTACGTCGAGATTCGCGAGGTGTATCTAAACCGGTATTGCGTGTGGTTAGTGAACGTGCCATTAGCGCGCCTCCTCTTCCATGGCTTTATCTAACTCAATGTCTATTGGATCTACTTCGGTGCCGGTCACGTCAGCGAGGTCCACTTTTGGACCAGTGCCACGCGTTGAATCACGGTGATCCAGTCGCCAATTTTCAGGCAGTAAGTGGTCGAGCACATCGTCCACTGTGACTGCGCCGAGCAAACGCTCGTTCGCATCGACTACAGGCACAGATAACAAGTTGTAACTGGCTAAGTATGACGACACTTCGTGCAGAGATGCATTGGGATTTAACCCTTGCGTATCTGTATCAACGATTGAACCAAGGAGAGTTGAAGGAGGTTCGCGAAGTAAACGTTGGTAATGGACCAAACCTATATAGCGACCTGTTGGGGTTTCTAGCGGCTGACGACATACGAAGACTTGCGAAGCGAGCGCAGGTGAAACTTCACGAGCACGCACACTTGCCAGCGCATCAGCAACTGAATAATCCGCACTCATCACTATCGGTTCGGTCGTCATCATTCCACCGGCAGAATAATCCTCATAGGTCATCAGGCGCAGAACATCTACAGCATCTTCGGGTTCCATAAGTTCAATCAGCGCTTGCGCACGTTCTTCACCAATTTCGCGCAATAAATCCGCCGCATCATCTGGGTCCATCTCACCAAGCACATCAGCGGCGCGTTCGCCTTCTAATTCAGCAAGCAAAGCAACGCGCTCTGCTTCATCCATTTCTTGAAGTACATCGGCCAAGCGTTCATCGTCTAGGGCGCGCGCAACTTCAACGCGGCGCTTCGGTGCTAAATCTTGGATAACCGCTGCTAAGTCAGCGGCGCGTAAATTGTTTATGGTTGAAAGCAAATTGGTTACGCCCTGGTTGTGTTCAGGCAAAGTGAATCCAGTTACTTCTTCCCAAGCGACAGTGGAGGTTGCACCCTTACGGCGAAGCCCACTTCCTTTTCTCATAATATGAACGCGATTAATAAACCAATCACCCGTGCGAGTTTGCTCCATTCCGAGATCTTCAACAACGACTGGTTCGTTCTCTTCCAATAGAGTTATGGAGCGATCGAGAAGTTCTCCCAAGACGAGTAGTTCACCTGTGCGGGATTCAAAACGTCGCATGTTGACTAAACCAGTAATCACAACCGCGCCAGATTCAATAGAAGTAACTCGGGTAATTGGAACAAAGACACGGCGGCGTAAAGGTACTTCGACGACGAGGCCAAGAATGCGTGCAGGTTGGCTATTTGATCGCAAGGTCGCAACAGCGTCGCGTACCTTTCCAACTGGATCTCCATTTGGATCAAATACTGCGGTTCCTGCAAGACGAGCAATAAATACTCGGTTTAGAACATTGCCACTCATTTTTGGCCTCCCTTCATTGTCTAAGAGTATCGGCTACCGTTACATCTATGTCGCAGCCTTTATCTCGAGATAACCACACTCAGATTCCGGCCCGTCCAGATTTAATTCGTATAAGTATTGGAATTCTGGCTATTGGAACTTCAGGACCACTAATTGCTTTGAGCGCTATGCCTATTTTGACTCTTGTATTTTGGCGAAATCTCGGCGGCGCAATTGTCACTGCTCCATTTGCACTGCGTCATCGCATCGATCGCACCGGTGCGAAATGGGCAATATTGGCTGGCTTTACCTTAGCAATACATTTTATTGCGTTTTTCTTAGCGATGCGGATGACAACAGTCGCAGCTGGTACCGCACTGGTTGCGCTCCAACCAATATTTGCAGCCCTCTTTGTAAAACTTACGGGTGGCAAAATTCCTTCGCGAGCTTGGCTAGGAATGGTTGTGAGTTTTGTTGGGGTGCTAGTTATATCGGGAATTGATTTACAGATTTCATTGCGGGCTTTTCTTGGTGATGTGGCAGCTCT
The DNA here is from genome assembly GCA_964201275.1 of Candidatus Planktophila sp. Taxonomy (GTDB): domain Bacteria; phylum Actinomycetota; class Actinomycetes; order Nanopelagicales; family Nanopelagicaceae; genus Planktophila. The sequence goes on from CAXNDQ010000030.1 coordinate 9,532, forward strand.
GATTTCAGCGGCTCTCGCAGCGGTATACATGATGTTTGGTGCGCGGGCACAACGAACCCTCGAAACTTCAACTTACACATCAATCTGTTATTTGGTTTGTGCCTTAACTGCACTTCCAATGGCGCTAATTGCCGGAAACCAAATTATTGACTTCGATTCACGTGAATGGATTATCGTCCTTGGGCTGGTCTTTGGTGCACAAATTCTTGGTCACACAATGTTTAATACTGTTTTGAAGCGCGTATCTCCTGCAGTTGTTTCCCTAGCTGTCTTCTTTGAAGTTCCGACAAGTTCAATAATCGCATTTTGGTGGTTAGATCAAAGACCGCCGGCAGGAGTTATTCCCGGAATCGTGTTAATTCTCATTGGGTGCGTTCTAGTTGTATTGCGAACTAGACCCACCCGTGTAATGATCGAAGATTAGTAATGATTGATCTGCACACGCACACGACGGCAAGTGACGGCACCGATTCACCAGCAGAGTTAGTTAACAAGGCGCTATCTGCCGGTATTAAAACTCTGGCAATTACAGACCACGACAGCACATCCGGCTGGAGCGAAGCGATCGCCACCTTACGCACACCAATGTCACTTGTTTTAGGCGCTGAAATATCTACGCTCACCGTTGAAGGAATTAGCGTTCATATCTTGGGTTTGCTTTTTGATGGCGAGGATCGTGATCTCCAGGCGATGCTGTCGGATTCACGAGATACCAGAATCCCGCGAATGCGCAAGATGATTGAACTATTGGCAGCCGATGGCATTGCAATAACTATGGAAGATGTAATTGCAGCAACTCCGCCAGGAGCAACTATCGGACGCCCACATCTGGCTGATGCACTGGTAAAAAATAGAGTGATCGCTTCACGCGATGAAGCATTTGTAGATCTGCTCCATAACGCCTC
>CAXNDQ010000031.1:0-10395 GCA_964201275.1 Candidatus Planktophila sp.
ATTTCTAAAGGGTTTGGGAAATGTTCATCTGGCTTACTTAGGTCTACGACCATTGTCTTGACTTTAAATTGCGATTCGAGTTCTGAAAGAGATTGGGCATTTGAATCAACTGCCAGAACTTCGGCACCTGCTTCTAAGAAAGCGATGGCGCAAGATCGGCCGATCCCACTTCCGGCGCCAGTTATAAGGGCCTTTTTTCCTGCAAGAAATTTTGAATCAACGCCGACCATAAACGCATTCTACCTATTAGTGGCTCAACCCTCAATGGAGAGCGAAGTTAAATTCCCTTGGACTCTGTATCAATTTCGAATGACCATAGGTCTAAATCATCAAGGTTTACGGGATTAAAACCTTTCGCTTCCAATGCGGAGGCTAGCTGTGCGCGATGTTCAGTGGCGTGATGAATCGCCTGCGAAAGTATGGTTGATCGCCACCTTTTAACTAATTTATCTTCATAATTTTTATACTCAAGTTGAATATCATCTAATTTCACACAATCCAGGAGTGCTTTATCAACAATCGCTGCTTGTTCTTTTAGTCGACCGAGATCGGCGATTTCTTTGACATCATCTATGCACGGATCACCTGGTTGGGTGAGTGCAGGCAATCCGCTGATTCGAAAGGCGTAATGATCGGCCGAATCAACAATGTGATAGATAATTTCTGCGGCGTGCCACTCGGGATTTGTGGCAAAAGCTTTCAGTGATTCTTCTGGAAGTGTTTGCATATGTTCGATTGTCTTCTGATTCGCCCAAGCCATATGAGCCAAGAGCCGATCTAGTGCAATAGTCATTGGAGATTCTTATCAAGACATCGAAGATTTGTCGATGTTAGGAAGTGAATAACGCACCCATTAGGGTTCAGTTATGAATCCGGCATTTAATCGAATGTGGGCATCAAGCATAATTTCAAATCTTGCTGATGGCGTGATGCTCGCAGCGGTTCCGTTGCTCGCCATTTCCTTAACCGATAGCCCTGTTTTAATTTCATTAATTGGCGCAATGGTGATGCTGCCTTGGCTCCTTTTTGCTATTCCCATTGGCGCAATCGTTGATCGAGTTGATCGGCGTTACATCTTTGCCGGAGCAAATGCATCAAGAAGTGTGGTCGTTGGGGTCCTAGCTCTCTTGATTGCGTTAGATCACGTAACTATCTTCTGGCTACTGGCAGCCGCATTTATTATCGGAGTTTGTGAAGTTGCCGCGGATACGACCGCACAGTCGCTAATTCCCCAAATTTTGGAAGAAAAAGATTTTGAGAAAGGTAATTCTAGACTTCAAATTTCGGAGACGGTTATCCAGGGTTTTATTGGAGCTCCGATCAGCGGGTTTATCTATGCCGCAGCAATCTATCTGCCGTTCTTCATTAATAGTTTAGGCTTCGCGATTTCTGCGCTCTTGGCACTGACAATTCCAGTCAAATATTTACAGGATATTCGTCAAGAAGGTGAAGAAAAAACAGAGAGACGCTTTGTCGCAGATATGAAATTTGGTATCGCTTATCTCTTTAATCAAAAAGTTCTGCGGCGTTTGGTTGTTACCACTGCCACTATTGGACTTTGTTATGCCATGGGGTCAGCAACGATGGTTTTATTCATTATTAAAGAGCTGGGATTACAGGAGCGCTTCTTTGGAGTTATCTTGGCTATTGAAGGAGTTGGCGCGATTCTTGGAGCTTTGGTTGCCTCGCGAACATCGAGCAAATTTGGGCGCAGCAAAGTGATGACCTTTGCAATTATTGCAAGTTCTGCAGTGCTACTCATCCAGGGTTTTTCTCCAAATATTTATATCTTTGTCGCACTTGCGACTTTTGGGGGATTTGTAATCTCGCAATGGAATATCTTGCTCATGGCTACATATCAAACGGTAATTCCTAAAGAACTTTATGGCCGCATTCATGGAACTCGCAGAACATTAGTGTGGGGGGCGATGCCTCTAGGTTCGCTCTTAGGCGGCGTATTGGCTAATTTCAGTCTGCGACTTCCGTTATATGTTGGTGGCGCACTCGCCTGTGTTGTCTCAATTGCATCCATTGGTTTCTTACTTAACATTGAAAAGAACTCTCGCAGCGAAAGCACAGTCTGAAGCAAAGGTAACTCGCTTTTTCACCTCAATAATCACCCGCTTCCCCAAAAGCTCATTTTCAAATAAGGTACGCGGGTGAATAAAAATGTTGATGCAGATTTTCTAGCCCTTCCGTTAGCCGCAGTTAGTGATGCCGCAATTAGCACAGCTAAAGGCGCTGGTGCATCTCACGTAGATGTGCGCATAGAACGCACTCGAAGCGGTCTTCTCTCTTTGCGTGATGCCCGTCCAGAGACCCAGAGCGATGAATCGATCGCCGGGGTTGGAGTGCGTGTAATTGTGAACGGTGCGTGGGGCTTTGCTTCATCACCAGAAATCTCGGTCGATGTTGCAAAGAAATTGGCACAAACCGCAGTTGCTATGGCTAAGACATCTAAGCCACTATCTACAGAATTGGTTTCTCTTGTTACCGAGCCCGTCTATGCAAATCAGACTTGGGTCTCTGATTATGAAATCGATCCATTCTCAGTTTCTGATTCGGAGAAAAAGGATCGCTTAGCAGATCTAAGTAATCGATTACTCAAGAGCGCTGGCGTTAATCACACTTCTGCCACCACGATGTTTGTTAAAGAACAGAAGCATTACGCCGATTCATATGGCACCAGCACGACACAGCAGCGTGTCCGTATTCAAACTCAGATTGAAGCAATTTCAATTGGATCACATGGCTTTGAAGCAATGCGAACACTGGCACAACCAGCTGGCTATGGCTGGGAGTGGATGGGAAATAAGGCTTGGGATTGGGATTCAGAGATCGCAGAACTGCCATCGCTATTGGCTGAAAAAGTCGCAGCACCATCGGTTGAACCTGGTCGCTATGACGTTCTTATTCACCCATCTAATTTGTGGCTGACTATTCACGAATCAATCGGTCACGCTACCGAGTTAGACCGCGCCATTGGTTATGAAGCTAATTACGCGGGAACTTCTTTTGCTACTCCAGATAAGTTAAATACTCTGCAATATGGCTCAAAGTTAATGAATGTGACCGGTGATCGCAGCACATCACACGGCCTAAGCACTGTGGGCTTTGATGATGAAGGTGTCGCCGCCCAGCGCTGGGACATTGTTAAAGATGGTCTCCTCGTCGGTTATCAATTAGATCGTCGCATCGCAGCCCGTGTTAACCGCGATCGCAGCAATGGTTGCGCCTTTGCAGATTCTCCTGCGCACGTTCCGATTCAACGTATGCCTAACGTTTCGCTGCAACCAAATCCAACTGGTCCAACTTATGACGAGATGGTTTCTTCAATGGAAGATGGAATCATCATTAAAGGTGATAAATCTTGGTCAATTGATATGCAGCGCTATAACTTCCAATTTACTGGTCAACAATTCCACCGCGTCAAGAACGGCAAGATTGTTGGTCAATTAAAGGATGTTGCCTATCAAGCAACAACAACAGATTTCTGGGGATCAATGAAGGTAGTTGGTGGTCCTTCAACTTATGTTCTAGGTGGTGCCTTTAACTGCGGCAAAGCCCAACCCGGTCAGGTTGCAGCAGTAAGTCACGGTTGCCCGGCGGCGATCTTCGACAAAGTAAATATCCTTAATACTGTTGCGGAGGCCGGAAAATGATTTCAGCTCAAGATCTAATTGAGAAAATAACAACAGCCGCAACTTGCGATGATTGCATCGTTGTCGTGCGCGATAAGACGCAAGCAAACTTGCGTTGGGCCGGTAGCACGCTTACAACAAATGGCGTGATCCAAGAGCGCAGCGTCACTGTAATTGCTTTCGTTTCAGTAAACGGCGCAATGGCCTCAGGCGGAGTAACTCGCACCGATGTTTCACTTGCTGATGTTCCCGCGCTTCTAGAAGCAGCTATTGCTGCAGCGAAAGCAGCAGGTCCGGCAGATGATTACGCGCCTCTCGCAACTAACGTTTCTATTGGAAATTGGTCAGCAGAGCACGTTTCTACAGGCCCTGAAGTCTTTGCAAAATTTGCACCGGCCTTGGGCGATATGTTCTCCCGTTCGGTTGCTGACAAGATTGAACTCTTTGGATATTCCGAGCACACTAATGAAACAACTTGGGTTGGATCAAAGGGTGGCTTGCGTTTACGTAAAGATTCACCAGTTGGTCGAGTAGAAATGACAGGCAAGTCTCACGAGCGCACCCGTTCTACTTGGGCAGGTGTTGAAACTCGTGACTTTACTGATGTATCTGTAGCCGATATTGATGCTCAAATTCGTCAACGTTTAACTTGGCAAGGTACAAAAGTAGATCTGCCCGCCGGACATTACGACACAATCCTTCCTTCAGGTTCAGTCGCTGATTTGTTCACCTACATGATGTGGGTATCAACTGCGCGCGATGCGCACGAAGGTCAATCAGTATTTTCTAAAAAGGGTGGCGGAACTCGCATCGGGGAGAAACTCTCAAATGTCTGCCTGCAATTCTTTAGCGATCCAGACTTTAAGCAACTTCCAGCAGCCAACTTTGTGGCAACGCCTGTCAGCTCTCCATTCTCATCAGTATTTGATAATGGTCAAAGCATTAAACGCGTTGATTGGCTCAAAGATGGAGTTCTGCAATCTCTGATTCAAACTCGAGCTTCTGCCAAGCTCACTAACTTAGATTTCACACCACTAGGTGAAAACCTAGTTATGAGCGTTGATGGAGCCAGCGGTTCACTTGAAGATCTTGTAAAGAAAGTTGATAACGGTCTTCTTCTTACAACTCTTTGGTACATCCGTATGGTTGATCCAAATTCACTACTTCTTACCGGCTTAACTCGTGACGGCGTTTATCACGTCAAGGGCGGCGAAGTTGTGGGAGCAACCAATAACTTCCGTTGGAATGACTCCCCTGTGTCAGCACTTTCTCGCATTGCTCACGCCGGTGCAACCGAATGGACTCAACCACGTGAATGGGCTGGCGATATGAGCAATATGGCAATTCCGCCACTGGTCATTAAAGACTTTAATATGTCAACGGTGAGCCCAGGAAGTTAATCCTGCCTAAGAAGTAATCGCTTTAGTGGCTGGAACTTGAGAAATTCAAGAGCACCACTCCGGTGACAATGAACGCAATTGCGGTGATTCGAGCGACAGAAACTGGATCCTTGAAAAAGACCATACCGAGAATTGCAGTTCCTGCTGCACCTATTCCCGTCCAAACCGCATAAGCCGTTCCAATAGGCAGAACCTTTAGTGACCAAGCAAGTAGTGAGAAACTCCCTGAAGCGAAAACTAAAAATCCAATGCTCGGCCAAGTCTTGGTGAAATTATTTGAGAGCTTAAGCATTGTTGCAAAACCCACTTCGAGTACACCAGCAGTAATTACAGCTAACCAAGCCATTTAATTCACCTTTCTATTTCTTGTAAACGTATTCACCAAACGCTCAAGGGGTCCTTGATCGAACTTCTGCAACCAAATTTTTGCGAAGTAAACCAGCGCCAACCAAATTCCGAGTGCGAAAAGCACAACTTCCCAAGTTTCCAATTTCTGGAATAGCCCTAGACCCCAAGGGCCAAAAGCTAACGATGTAATAACGGATTGAGAGATGTATACCGTTAAAGACATTTTTCCGGCCGGAACCATCCAAGTGACATATTTAGGTTTATCTTCAACCATTTTTCTAACTACTGCGATATAGAAGATCGACATAAGCGGAGCAGCAATGAATGAAGTAAAAAGCGAAATCAAATAAATCGCCTCAGACGGTTCTGCTGTCTGCTCATTTCGTAAAAGGGCAATGGCGGCAAAAATCTGAATTGGGGCTCCAATAAAGAAACCCTTCTTCATTAAGCTGGAATTCTTCTTTGCATCCATTGGCGAAGATAAGAAATTGCTTCTCGCCATACGAAGCCCCAACAAAAATGCCGCGAAAGCTAACCCTCCTTGAAGAAATACACCGGTTGTGATTCCGTAGACCCAAACTTCTAGACGTGCTGGAATTGCCTCAAGAAATGTTCCTTTAACCAGAACAGCGTCAAGCTTTAACTCCATCGGTGCCTGAACACTCTCAGTTGGCAAGTACCGCTCAGCGATATAGACCAATGCACCAACTAAGAGAACTAAGGTCGAAGAGGTGATGAAGACAATTCGAGTCCAGATTTTCAGAGTTCTATCAGCTCGGAAAAAGAATGGGATAAGCAGTAAGCCGAAAATTCCATACATAAAAATGATGTCGCCATGCCACAAAAAAGTAAAGTGAAGTGCACCAAGTGCAATCAGCGCGAAACAGCGCTTTATCCATCGTGCTCTATTCGCTCGATCTCCTCTAATAATGTAATTCGAGCTATATCCAAATAGAAATGAGAAAAGTAAATAGAACTTTCCAGCAAATATTGAAGCAATGATAAATGTAGCTGTTCCATTCGCTAATCCGTGGGTTAACTCACCACGTGCACCCTCACCACTATTTAATCCCATAAATTGAATGTTTACGACAAGGATTCCAAGTAGCGCAAAACCTCTCAGAACATCGGGTGCAATATCGCGTTGTAATTTCATTAGATATCTCGCTCGCGCCAAGCCATAACCATCGATGGCAACGCAGCAGTGGCAAAGAGAGCAGCAATAACGAGATAGCTTCCATCATTACCTTCAGGCTGAAACATTTGTAGTTCGGGCCCGAAAAACATCAATACCATCAAGCCCAGGAGAACGTAACCGAGAATGAAGTATGCATATCTAAATGATGTGTTTCTAACCGCTATCTGTCGCTCGTCTAGCAATTCATCAGGAGCATCTGCAATTGATCTAACAGCAATTCGCAGGAATGAGTAACAGACAACCACCGCAAAAATTATAAAAATTGCGGTCACGGAATAAACGATGAGACCAACCCCGGGGCTTAGATTTAGGTTTGTCTTTAAAGTGGGCCAGTAGCTGCCCATTGACGTAAGAACCATGCCGAGCGCCATAAGGATTACTAAGATACGTCTGTTGCGCTGAGGTCGTAACCACCTAAATTTAGAGTTATCGTTATTCAGCAGATCCTTGACGCCTTTTTCAGTAACGCCCTCAAACCAATAGATCTTGTTCCTCTTTCTCATCATTACTTTCCTTTCTTGAATGGGGTTTGTGAAAACAGCTCTGATACTTCTTGATTCAGCGCTTTTGCGATTCGCAGGGCAAGAACTAGGGAAGGGCTGTATTCCTCGCGCTCGAGGTATCCGATGGTTTGGTAGTGAACACCCACCTTGTCGGCTAAATCTTGTCGGGAGAGTCCAAGCGTTGAACGGGCTTCTTCAATGCGGTTATAGACCGGCTCTTCTGGATTTCGACTCATAGTTGTAGCATATATACTATGTAGCATTAATGCAACTATTTGTTCGCTCTAGGGAGTGTGTTGACACTCATATCTATCGATACTACTGTCCAAGCAGAAATCTCTCATATCAATGTTGTGCCGACTACCGATGGAACTTAGGAGTAAGTATGGCTGGCTTCTCGAGACTCAATTTCCGGACTCAATCAAAGATGTTAAAGAGTCCAAATGGAGATATCTCCAACCGAATTGATAATGCGCAGGTCAAGGCCACCGTTGAAGCAGTCATTGCAGACATCAGGGTGCGTGGAGATAAAGCGGTGCGAGAGTACTCGGAAAAGTTTGATAACCACGGTGCAGATTCTTATTTGTTAAGTAAAGCCGAGATAGAAAGTGCTATAGCCCGCCTTCCAAAACAGGTTATCGATGACATAACTTTTGTTCAATCACAGGTGCGAGGATTTGCTAAGCACCAACTAGCCTCACTAAAAGATTTTGAAGTGGAAACGCATCCTGGCGTATTCCTTGGACAAAAGAACGTTCCAATTGAATCAACTGGCGCTTACATACCTGGTGGAAAGTATCCACTTCTCGCTAGCGCTCATATGACTATCGTTACTGCCAAGGTAGCCGGTGTTAAGAGAGTCGTTGCTTGCACTCCTTTAATCAAAGGCGAAATGCCAGATGCAACGATTGCTGCGATGCACCTCGCAGGCGCTGACGAAATTTATGTACTTGGTGGAATTCAAGCGATTGCAGCGATGGCAATCGGAACCGAAACTATCGCTCCAGTCGCAATGATTGCCGGACCAGGTAATGCTTTTGTGGCAGAAGCTAAGCGACAACTATTCGGAGAGGTTGGAATCGATCTCTTCGCTGGACCGACCGAAATTCTTATAGTCGCTGATGAAAACGCAGATCCTTTCATTGTCGCTGTGGACTTACTTTCTCAAGCCGAACACGGGCCAGATTCCCCTGCGATTTTAATTACGACCGATGAATCTCTTGGTCATCAGGTTGCTAAATTTGTTGATGAGATTTTGGTTGATATGCCCACAAAAGATTATGCAGAACCTGCTTGGCGCGATTGGGGCGCAATCCACGTCGTCGCAAACCTCGACGATGCATTTGCACTCGCTGACGAGTATGCCTCAGAGCACGTGCAAATTCTGACCGCCAATCCGCGACAAGCGTTGGAGAAGATGAATAACTACGGTGCACTCTTTCTGGGTGAAGGAACCTGCGTCTCTTACGGTGACAAAGTAATCGGTACAAATCACGTACTTCCTACTCGTGGCGCAGCTCGCTACACCGGCGGACTTTGGGTCGGTAAGTACTTGCGCACGGTGACTTACCAGGAAGTTACAAATCGCGAATCAAGTGCATTCTTCGGTGAAGTTTGCGGTCGCGCCTCACGAGTTGAAAGATTCGAAGGCCATGCCCGATCTGGAGATGTTAGAGCCGCCAAATATGCGGGTAAAGAGTTACCTTGGTCAGATCACAACTTTGGCGAATAAAGCGGATTACTTAGTGAAAACAGTTTCCTTGTAAACCTTCCCGTTTGCATCATAAGTAATCCAAGTGCCAACTTGCTCGCCATTTTTAAAACTACCCGATCGCATAATCACACCTGATTTACGAAACCATTCCCAGTATCCGTGAAGCTTGTTGGCTTTATATTTGCCCTTCGCTTTCAAAACTCCATTTGGATAAAACTCGAGGTACTCGCCTGACTTCTTTGGGTAGGAGTCATTAATCTGATTAATCCTCTCGGCAAGGATCTTGTTAATCAAAGGTTTTGGAATGCTTTTTTCCACATCAAAGTGAATTGATCCTTTGGTTTGAACGTACTTCTCAAGGTCTTTTTTAAGTCGACCATTAAAGGATCCGCTATAAGGAAAAACGCTGATGTGAGATTTAAATCCATCAAAGCCGATTATTGCCACTCCTTCGATAAGGAATGTTGGTATTCCGTACTTAATAACTTGCTCTGCGTTTGGAAGTTTAGAAGCAATATGGTCACGCAGCTCCGCCAAAATCTTTCGCTGTTCAGGAGCGAATTTTCTAATATGCGCGTTTACTTCAGCCGTAGACATATGAAAATAGTACTCAAAAGCTTTTCCCTATAAGCCGTTCTTCTGTCGGAATACAGCCCTATAAGACGGGAAATTGGAAAAGGCCTCGATCTCTCGAGGCCCTCCCATGCACAGCTACTGCAATTCTTTTGACCATTACCAATAGATCAAATTGCCTTAACTAAGACTGTGGTGGAGGCGACGGGGTTCGAACCCGCTCCAGATGCTTGGTAAACAACTAGGCTGCCAATTACAACACGCCCCCATCACGGACGCGAAGTTAGGGCTTTCCCAACCTTAGGAAATATTCATCAGTGGTAACTGTGGATAAAAATTAATATGGAAAGCAAAAGGGACTTGGCAATTAACCAAGTCCCAATTACTACCAAGCATCTGAGTCTTAATTATGGCATAAACCTGAAGTTACTCGCAGTAACTAAATGTAAAGAAGAGGCGGCCTATAAGCCGGAATTGGTTGATTTGAGATTCAATGATTGGCATGCTTGGAGAGTGACTACAGTTAATGATGATTTTGAGTTGATTGAGCTCAGTAAGCGAGCTCGAGAGTTCTTACTCCTTGAAGTTCATGAAGGCCAGAAAAATCTAGTCGCTTCTGTTGCACAAAGTTTTGCAGATGCGCTTTTCCCTCCTGCAGATTATGAGTACGGTCCACCACTTCCTTGGATTCGAGGCGTTCTACGAAACTCAGAGCCTGCTGCATTCATCATGTGTGCCGATCCAACTCAGCAACAAAAGGATCCTTGGTTATGGAGATTGCTAGTTGATCAGTCACACCAGCGATGTGGGATTGGAAAATTTGCAGTTAAATCTGTTTTAGCGCGATATCGAGAAATGGGTTGTGCGCGAGTCCTAGTTTGCTGGGCACCAACAGAAGGCAATGCCGGGGATTTTTATAAAAAGATTGGATTTGTCGAAACAGGCGAAAAAATGGGTGAAGAGATCGTCGCAGAATTCAAACTTTAGGAAAAAGAAGAGTCGCCCTATAAGCCGGAGA
>CAXNDQ010000032.1:0-10315 GCA_964201275.1 Candidatus Planktophila sp.
ATATGTAACTGAAAATCGCATGGTCCTTAACTATTCGGTCATCCGCGATGGTGCTGTTGTTTCTGATGGTTGGGCGTTGAATGAAGTAACCGTCGAACGCGATGGCACAACAATGGTTGAACTATTCGTTCAAATTGATAACCGTCCACTTTCGCGTTGGGGTTGTGACGGCTTAATTTGTTCAACACCAACTGGTTCAACCGCTTATGCATTTAGCGCTGGTGGACCGGTCCTTTGGCCAGAGATTGACGCACTTGTTTTGCTTCCAATCTCAGCACACGCACTTTTTTCACGCCCAATGGTGGTCTCGCCGTCATCGGAAATAGTTGTAGAAATTGAATCCTCTGGCGCACTGTTATCAGGAGATTCGCTACGTAAGTTTTCACTAACTGCTGGGGATCAAGTTCATATTACGAAGGATGCATCAGTGATCAAACTTGCACATATAAAGCCAACTTTGTTTACCGACAGATTGGTTGCAAAATTTAAACTTCCCGTTGAGGGCTGGCGCGGTGAGTGATCGTACTTATCTAGAAGAAATTTCTATCCGTAATCTTGGAATAATTGATCAATCAACCCTTGAACTTGGCAGTGGCTTAAATGTTTTAACCGGGGAAACTGGCGCGGGCAAAACCATGATTTTGACCGCGCTTGCCTTGGTACTTGGCGGAAAGAGCGATAGTTCATTAGTCCGCACCGGAACAGAACGCCTTGTTGCTTCGGCACAGTTCAGCCTTCCTGCGGTTACCGCAAATTTAAAAGAGATTGCAGAAAGTTCTGGTTCAGATATCTCAGAGGGCTCATTAATTCTCACTCGCACCGTGAATAGCGATGGAAAGAGTAAGGCGGTTGCTGGTGGGACGACAGTTCCTGCTGCCACGCTTGCGAATTTCGCTGATCAACTAGTCGAAATTCATGGGCAAGCGGCAAACCATCAGATAGTTAAACCTGCCAGACAGAGAGAGTTGCTGGATCGTTATGCGGGTGCGAAGTTCTCCAAAGAGTTATCTTCATATCAAGATCTTTTCTCAAGTTACAACGAATTGAAAGCTCGCATTAAATCAGCAGTTGATAGCGCTAGTAAGAAAGATCGTGAGATTGCCGAACTGGAAGAATTTCTACTGGGTTGGCAGAAGTTAAAAGCGGTGCGTGGTGAATACGCTGAGACGAGCAATCAAATCGCACGCCTTTCCAGCGTCGAAGATCTGCGGGCTGCGAGTGCAGGCGCTACAGAAGCTCTTTCTGACGATACATCAGGTGCACTTACAGCCTTAGGCACAGCGCGAAGATATCTAGATATAGCAAAAGGAAAGGATTTAAAGCTAGATGAGATTGCCGGGTCGATCGCCGAGGGTTTCTTCTTAATAGATGATGCTGCGCGAGAACTTACTTCTTACTTAACTGCTCTTGAGGCAGATCCTGGAAAATTGGATGTGCTGCAGAGTAGGAAGGCCGCGATCAGCTCATTTCTAAAGAAGTACGGAAATTCAATAGATCCCGATGAAGATTTAATCTTGCTGGCAGCTCGTGCCAAGGGCGCGAAAGAATCGATCGCTGATTTAAATGGCGGAGAAGATCGCATAAAGGAATTACAGAACGAGCTTGCTGGGATTAAGAACGAATTGGTAAAGAGCGCGAAGAAGTTGACGGATATAAGAAATGAAGCAGCGCTGAGACTGTCGAAAGAAGTGACAGCTGAGATCAGCGCTCTCGCAATGCCACATACCGTATTCTCAATCGCAGTTACATCTGCTAATTACGCCGGTGCACTTAAAGAATCAGATTTCACGAATTTAGGTTGTGATGAGATTGCGATGCAGATTCAAGGACACGCGGGCGCGCCACTGATTGCACTTGGAAAAGGTGCAAGTGGCGGCGAAATGTCACGAATAATGTTGGCCCTTGAAGTTGTTCTTGCACAAACGCATCCGGTAGGAACATATATCTTCGATGAAGTCGACGCTGGTGTTGGAGGCAAAGCTGCTATTGAAGTTGGACGTCGTTTAGCTGCGTTGGCAAAACACACGCAAGTGATAGTTGTTACACATTTGCCACAAGTTGCTGCCTGGGCAGATACACACTTTGTGGTTAGGAAGAGCAGCGACGGATCGGTTTCGCAATCAGATGTGACAAAGTTAGAAGATAAAGCGCGGGTTGAGGAGATCGCCCGCATGCTTGCTGGGCTTGAAGGTTCAGCAAGTGCGCAAGAACATGCCGCTGAACTGCTAGCGATGCGCGAGTCAATTTCTAAATAGCAGGGGCCAGATGATAGGTTTGTCTTCCATGGGCCAAGCGCATGTGACTAAGCATATTTTCGTAACTGGCGGAGTCGCCTCAAGTCTTGGCAAAGGTCTCACCGCTTCAAGCTTAGGTCGCCTTCTGGTTGCACGAGGCATTCGAGTGACAATGCAGAAATTGGATCCGTATTTAAACGTTGATCCTGGCACCATGAATCCTTTTCAACACGGTGAAGTCTTCGTAACCGATGACGGCGCTGAGACCGATTTAGATATTGGCCACTATGAAAGATTCTTGGATCGCAATCTCGAGGGTTCGGCGAATGTGACAACGGGTCAAATTTATTCTCGTGTTATTGCTCGTGAACGTCGCGGCGAGTATCTTGGCGAAACCGTGCAAGTCATTCCGCACATCACTAATGAGATTAAAGCACGTATTAATGCGATGTCATCACCAGATGTTGATGTGGTGATCACTGAAATAGGCGGCACGGTTGGAGATATTGAATCCCAGCCATTTTTGGAAGCTGCTCGTCAAATGCGTCAAGAAGTAGGCCGCGATAACGTCTTTTATTTACACATTTCACTAGTCCCTTATATCGGACCCTCCGGTGAGTTAAAGACGAAGCCAACTCAACACTCAGTCGCTGCGCTCAGAAGTATCGGTATTGCACCAGATGCTGTCGTATTGCGTTCTGACCGCGAAATTCCTATCGGGATAAAGAAGAAGATTTCGCTGATGTGCGACGTTGATGTGGAAGCCGTTGTTGCCGCTGTCGATGCTCCTTCAATCTATGACATACCAAAAGTTCTCTTTGCTGAGGGCTTAGATGCTTATGTCGTCAGACGCCTGGCACTTGGTGGACACGAAGTGCAATGGGGCGAATGGGATGAACTCCTAGAAAAAGTCCATCATCCGAAACACCAGGTTAAAGTCGCACTTGTCGGTAAGTACATAGATCTACCAGATGCTTATCTCTCGGTTTCAGAAGCGCTTCGTGCTGGCGGCTTTGCTAATAACGCTAAAGTTTCAATTGTTTGGGTTCCAAGTGATGATTGCGAAACGCCAGAAGGCGCAAAGAAAGCTCTCTCTGAAGTTGATGCAATTTGTGTGCCAGGTGGATTTGGCGTTCGCGGAATAGAAGGCAAATTGGGTGCGCTAACATATGCGCGCACCAACAAGATACCGACTTTAGGTCTCTGTCTTGGTTTGCAATGTATGGTTATTGAAGCAGCGCGAAGTCTCGCGGGCATTAAAGATGCCAACTCTGCTGAATTTTCTCCTGAATCAGGAACGCACGTGATTGCAACAATGGATGATCAGAAAGCAATCGTTTCAGGCCAAGCCGATATGGGCGGGACGATGCGTCTAGGTCTCTATAAGGCATCGCTTACCCCCGGATCTATCGTTGCCAAGACTTATGGTGCAAACGAAGTCTCTGAGCGACATCGCCATCGATATGAAGTAAATAATCAATATCGCGATCAAATTTCGAGTGCTGGTCTTTCATTCTCTGGTTTCTTTCAGGAACGCGACTTGGTTGAGTTTGTAGAACTACCTGCAGAGGTACATCCTTATTACGTGGGAACACAGGCTCATCCTGAGCTACGTTCACGTCCAACACGACCACACCCGCTATTTGTTGGTTTGATTTCAGCGGCATTAGTCGCTCGCGGTTATGCAGTTTGAAAGCGCTCGTAAAAGTTTTTTAGATCATCTACAAATAGAGCGCGGTCTTTCGGCAAATTCAATTGCGGCTTATTCGCGAGATTTAGCGAAGTTCGTAGACTATCTCGCTGTGCACGGCCTTGATTTTGAAAAGTTAGATTCGTCAACTGTGACGGAGTTTGAAATTTCGCTGAAAGACTCGGGTTTAGCTTTGGCTTCAGTAAATCGAGCAATCTCTGCACTGAAAACTTTCTATAAGTATTCCTCACGCGAGTACTCAATATTTGATCCAACCACTGAAATGAGCGCAAATCGTTTACCGCGCAAACTACCCAAAGCGCTCACGATCGTTGAGATTACATCACTACTCAATTCAACCGAGCGAATTGGGGATCTAGCTGCGTTAAGAGATCGGGCAGTTTTAGAAGTTCTATATGGAACTGGGGCTCGAGTTAGTGAGGTTGTTGGTTTGAACGTTTCAGATTTGGGTAAGTCAACGCTGGCTGGGGACGAGATAACAACACTTAAGTTGCGCGGTAAAGGATCAAAAGAACGGATAGTGCCGCTTGGAAGTTTTGCCAAAGAGGCTATAGAAAAATATTTAGTTCGCTTGCGCCCGACCTACTTAGAGAAATCAAAGTCTGGCAAGGCAACTTCGGCGCTCTTTTTGAACTCCAAAGGGACCAGGTTGTCACGACAAAGCGCTTGGCAGACAGTCATTGATGCTGCCGAAGCAACGGGATTGACCGGCAAAGTATCACCGCACGTGTTTAGACATTCGTATGCGACTCATCTTTTAGATGGTGGTGCCGATATCCGTGTTGTGCAGGAGTTATTAGGACATTCATCAGTAACGACAACGCAGATCTACACTTTAATTACTATAGATAAGGTGCGCGAGGCTTACGCCAGCGCGCACCCGCGAGCGAATTAAACTCCGCGTAAACGACGAGCAAGAATACTTTGATCGCCTTTTGCTTCTAAGTCAGCAACGATCACAGCGATAGATTCACGCACAATACGGCCGCGATCTACCGCTAAACCGAGATCGCCACGAAGTGTAAGTCGTGCTTGATCTAGATCAAATAGTTCATCAGGGGATAGGTAGACAGTGATTTTCTCATCGTGTCTCTCGCGACCAGATGGAGAGCGATCTACAGTTGTGACGCGACGACGCGGAGTTGAGCGAACACCTTTTTTACTCTTTGGTGTTGCACTCACGCCAATCGGTTTTGAAACTTCTTGTGCTTCTTCAACTACTTGACGCACTGCGCTAAGCGCTGGGGTATTAGCACGGAATAATTCATCGGCTCCTGGCAAACTGGCTCTGCGGGTCATCGTGCGCCTCCTCTGGCAATTAATTCACGAGCGAGTCTGCGATAGGAAGCAGCCCCGCCTGATGATGATGCGTAACTTGTGATTGGTTCACCTGCAACTGTTGTTTCTGAGAAACGAATTGTTTTAGCGATAATAGTTTCAAAAACATCCTCGGGATACTTCTCGAGGATTGCTGTCAATACCTCGCGATTATGAAGTGTCTTCTTCTCATACATCGTGGCCAAAATACCGATTAAGTTCAGGTCAGGATTTAAGAAGTTTTTAACTTTTTCGATGTTGCCTTTGAGTTCAATAAAACCGTGAAGAGCAAAGTATTCACATTGCAACGGCACAATAACTTCGTTTGATGCGACAAGTGCGTTAATTGTTAACTGTCCCATTGTTGGCTGGCAATCAATCAGGATCACGTCGTACCGATCTTTTAAGCGAGCCAAAGCGCGCTTCAAATATTGTTGACCGCCTATTTCTGCACCAAGAGTTGTCTCTGCGGTTCCAAGGTCACGGTTAGCAGGCAAGAAATCTAAGTTTGCAACGGAAGACTTCAGAACGATTTCATCGATATTCGCGTCCGGTGTCATTAACGCGTAGTACACAGTGTTCTCAAGAGGAAGTGCGTGTGCATTAACGCCTAAGCCGAGTGATAAGCCGCCTTGTGGGTCGAAGTCGACTAGAAGAACGCGGCGGCCGAGCTCTGCAATAGCAGCACCCAGGTTGATAGTGGTCGTAGTTTTGCCAACGCCACCCTTTTGATTGAAGATCGAAATTACCTTTGCATCAAGACCTTCAACTGGAGCTGTCGGAATACTAAAATTCTTTGGTTCTCGCCCAAGAAGGTTTGCGGTAGTGGCCACATCATCATCAAATGTCGATTTAGCGTTCAAGCGAGAAACCTCTTTCTGTTGGCGCGACTCTACGCTCCGTGCGCAGTTTTGAGCAAGTAAAGAAGTAAGGTTCGCTGGTGGATATTGAGTCAGATAGCGCTGTCGCGTTGACCGCTGCTCCCGTGGCTGTGGCCGAAGAGGTAGAGATCGGCGCTGGTTTCAGCGTCCACCTCGCGAACTTTGATGGCCCATTTGACCTCCTGCTCCAGCTTATCTCGCGCCACAAGATGGATATCACTGAGGTCTCCCTCAGTATGGTTACCGACGAATTCATCGCCTTCATCAGAGCCCTCGAACTCTCAGGAGAAGGCTGGCGCTTGGATCAGGCGACCGAGTTCTTAGTCATTGCCGCCACCCTGCTTGACCTTAAGGCGGCGAGGTTGCTGCCCAGCGGCGAGGTTGAGGATGAAGAAGATCTCGCGCTGCTGGAGGCCCGCGATATTCTCTTCGCTAGATTGCTTCAGTACCGCGCGTTTAAGGAGATCGCGGCGACCTTCGCATTGCAGATCGAGGCTGCAGACAAATCCTTCGCCCGCGTGGTCGCCTTAGATCCTGCGCTTTCTGCCCTGCTTCCAGAAGTACTCATTGGAGTGGGCCCAGCGCGCTTTGCAGCGATCGCCGAGCGTTGCTTGACCCCGAAAGTTGCTCCCGTGGTGACCATTGCGCACCTGCATTCGAGCCTAGTGAGCGTCGCGGAGGAGTCAAAGCGCGTGGTTGAGGCCCTACGAGCAGGACGTACGATCAGTTTCCGCCATCTGATCTCTGATGCCGACTCCACCCTCGTCGTAGTCGCTAGATTCTTAGCGCTTCTGGATCTATATCGCCAGGGAGTTCTGCGTTTTGACCAGGTTGTAGCCTTGGGAGAGCTCCAGATCAGTTGGACTGGCTCAGATTCCGGCGAAATCGAAGTAAGTGATGAGTTCGATGTTCCAGTCATTCCGACAGAAGAGGACGAAAATGTCTAATCCCGAAGTTGAGCGTTCTATCGAAGCGATCTTGATGGTCGTTGATGAACCGGTCACCGAACTGACTTTAGCCTCGGTGTTGGGCGTGACGGTCGATGAGGTGGTGGCCGCGCTGGAAAACCTAACCGGCTCTTACGACGGACGTGGTTTCTCGCTAAAGGCGATCAATGGAGGCTGGCGTTTTTATAGCAGCCCTGAATGCGCCGCGGTCGTTGAGAAATTCGTCCTCGACGGCCAGCAGAACCGTCTAACTCAAGCAGCACTTGAGACTTTAGCGGTGATTGCTTACCGCCAACCTGTATCCCGCGCTCGTGTATCGGCTATCCGTGGGGTAAATGTTGAAGCGGTTATGAAGACTCTGGTTACTCGTGGACTCGTCGAGGAGCACGGTCTTGAGCCTGAGACCGGAGCGATTTTATATAAGACCACGAGTTACTTCCTGGAACGTCTAGGCCTTAACTCCCTCGATGATTTGCCAGCGTTAGCGCCATATCTGCCAGATCTAGATCGTCTTGATGAGGTTCTTGAATCTCTAACTGATTAATACCCCATTTGGCCGCGCTCACTCTCTAGCGTAGACTCAGCCGTTCAAGCTCGTTCACCCTCGAATGGGGGGCAGGGCTGCGACTGTCGAGAATGGATAGCCACGAAATGTCTGAGATGCGCCTTAATAAGATTATTGCCGACGCTGGAATCACGAGCCGTCGCGGAGCCGACGAGCTGATAATGGACGGAAGAGTCAGCGTTGATGGATTCATAGTAAGAGAGCTCGGTGCCAAGTATGACCCAGATATGGTCAAAGTCTCTGTAGATGGTGAGACAATTCAGCGCTCTTTGACTAAGACTTATTTGGCGCTTCATAAACCAAAAGGTGTTCTGTCAACGATGTTTGACCCGGAAGGACGTCCCTCGCTTTCGGACTTTGTTGATGTGCGTACTGAGCGACTTTTTCACGTAGGACGCCTTGATAAGGATTCTGAAGGCCTGCTTCTTCTTACAAACGATGGCGATCTCACCTTTAGAGCTACCCACCCTTCATTCGGGCTGGAAAAAACCTACATTATTGAATTTGATGGAAAGCTGCCGACCGGGGTCGATAAGGTCCTGTTGAAGGGGATCGAGCTTGAGGACGGAATGGGGAGAGTGCTCACCTTCCAACAGCTTTCACCTCAGTGGATCGAGGTAAGCATTCATGAGGGTCGCTACCACATCATCCGTCGCTTGATGGAGGGGGTAGACGTCAAGGTGCTTCGTCTGATCAGAACTAAGTTCGGACCGATCTCTTTGGGTGATACCGCTGAGGGGAGATGGCGAGATCTCAATAGCGGTGAATTGTCAAACCTACAAAAGGCTTTAGATTTATAGCGGTTAATCGATTCTATGACGTTTAAACGTCAAATCTATTTATCTATAATTTCTGCACGGCCTCTTAGAATAGTGTTTTATCGATATTTCAGAAAAGATCTATGCTGCAATAAGCAGATAATTATATATTTATCGATATTGCCTACCTGATGATATCTCGGAGTAATCTGGGATTGGCGGTTTCGAGAGTCCAAGTAAAAGGTTATATCGATTTAGCCGCAAATTAACTTGTTAAGTTAGAAATACCGCATAGATGTGAAGGTAGGGAGTACGATTTGCCAATGTCTAGCGTCAGAGCAATTAGAGGAGCAACCCAGGCTTCGGCTAACACCGCAGTGGCTATTGGTGATGCCACAAAGGAGCTTCTGCTGGAAATGCTCAAAGCTAATGCCATCACATCGGATGAAGTTATCTCAGTCATTTTCACGGTGAGCCCAGATCTAAACGCTGCCTTTCCTGCCGGATCTGCCCGTGAACTCGGTTTTAGCGATGTCCCCCTTATTTGTAGCGTCGAAATCGATGTTCCCGGGGCGCTTGAGCGCACTATTAGGGTGATGGCTCACGTAGAAACAGGCTTAAAAAAGAGCGAGATCTCCCACATCTACCTCGGAGCAGCCAAATCCTTGCGTAGAGATATCGCCCAATAAGGGCTGAAACCTTAAATATGGCAGATTCTCTAGGCTCACCCGCTCCTTTTCAAAGGGTCCGAATTGTTGGCTCAGGCTTAATTGGCACATCCATTGGATTAGCTCTTGTCTCACGGGGCGTAGAGGTAGATATGAGAGATATCGATCCACGGGCCCAACTTCTTGCTCGTGACCTGGTGAAATCACAGGATTTAAACGATCCAGAGTTAACGATTTTTGCTCTTCCAAGTAGCAGCCTTGGAGAGACTCTAAATAGTGAATATTTAATCAACCCAGGATCTAAATTTATAGATATTGGTAGTGTTAAAACTAAACCTCTACTTGATGTATCGAAATCGGAGATTCCATCTGAGAATTTCCTAGCAACTCATCCAATGGCTGGTAGAGAAGTCGGCGGAGCGGAATCTGCTCGCGCCGATCTTTTCCAATCTCGCACATGGGTTTATATACCGAACGATCTTGAAGGTAAGCCGGTCGATTCGGAGCTTCTCGCATATGGACTTTGGTTGATCACTGCGCTCGGCGCAGTACCAGTAGCGATGCAGGCAGTTGAACACGATCGCGCCGTAGCCTTGATTTCGCACTTGCCGCAGGCTGTTGCCTCGTTATTGGCTGGGCAACTCCTTTCGGGGGAGCGGTCTGCGCTGGAGCTTTCCGGAGCAGGTCTTCGAGATACAACGAGAATTGCCGCCTCAAATGCAGCCTTGTGGGATGAAATCTTGGCTTCAAATTCCGCTGAGATTGTGCCACTGTTGATAAGTCTACAAAGCGATCTCGCATCACTAATCGATGCTCTCAAAAGCAACGCCTCGGTCTCCTCATTTATTGAAAAGGGAAATCAAGGGCGATCACTTATCCCAGGAAAGCACGGGGGAGTGGCCCGTGAATACACATATTTGCCTGTTGTGATTGAAGATAAACCTGGTCAGTTGGCAGCACTCGTCAGCGAATGCGCCAAGGCAAATGTAAATATCGAAGATCTCACGATTGAGCACTCTCCAGGACAGTTCACCGGGCTCATCACCCTCGCACTTTCAAAGAGTGATGCAGACGCCCTAAGTGCGCACTTAATTGGATCGGGATGGAACGTTCACGCGCCGAGATAGAATAACTACTGCGTGAATTAATTTTGATATGCGCAAGCAACGATGGGAAGTAAGTAAATGATCGTCGTAGCTATTGATGGCCCAAGCGGTGCGGGTAAATCAAGTAC
>CAXNDQ010000033.1:0-10282 GCA_964201275.1 Candidatus Planktophila sp.
GATGCATTTAAGACAAATGCTAAGAAGTACCTAGTCGGTGCCGATGGCAAGACAAACAACTTCTTCTCATATGATGGATGCGACACAGCATTTAAGGCTGGCAAAACTCCAGTTGCACTAGTTGGAGCATGGAATATGTCTGGGGTAAAGGCAACCACTGTTAAGTATGCATGGGGCTCACTACCTGGGCTAACTGCCGGAACATCTGGCAACCAATGGGCAAACTACGCAGCCGCCTACATGACTTCATATGCAGCAACTCACGGAGTTAAGTCTGGTGCAAACCAACTTCTCTTCAAGTTCTTCGCATCCGAAGCTGGTCAACTTGCACTTAATGAAGCGCAGAAAGAACAGCGTCCACTTGCACACATCTCTGCAGCAGCAAAGACCAAGGACGATACAGCTGCTGGTGTCGGTGCGGGAGCAAAGAACGCAATCAAGCAACTAGGCGCTCTTGATGACAAGACCGGCGGAGCAAACTGGTACGACGTATCAGGCGATGCTCTAAAAGATATCTTTGCAGGTAAAGATATCGATACAACCCTAGATAAGGCAGCAGCAGTTCTTTCTAAGAACTTTGCTAACTTCGCTAAAGGATAAGCAGTAAGGAAGTAGATAGTAAGTAAGGTGGGAGATGTACGAATTTCTCGTATATCTCCCACCTTTGCTTTTCAGTGAGCAAACTAATTATTTAATCGAGGAGAGAAATGTTTTATAAGCTTGTCGGATTACGTGGTCCGCTAGCCCTCTTCCTAAAATATGGTTTCTTAGGCGGTGCCGATGCTTTCTTGATCTGGCTAATATCTGCAGCCGTAAATAAGAGTTCTTTCATAATTGCTGGCGTTGTTACCGCCGCACTAATTTTCTTGAATTATTCCTTTATAACCAAGGGCGCAATCCCTCTGAAATTTCTCTCAGTAGGTTTGATATTTTTCTCAATCTTCGTAGTTACCCCAACTGGTTACACAATTTTAATGTCTACCTACAACTTTAAAACTGGCAACGAAATCGCCAAAGAGGCAGCGCTGAGGGAAATCATAAATAACGGAATAGTCTCTGATGCAGAAGGAACCGCCTACGACCTCTTCCTCGGCAAGACCAGCAACGGTAAATTCGCTGGTATTTTGGAGAATCAAGTCACGAAGGAACTCTTATACGGAGATGAAAAAGCGGTACGACCAGTGGCTGAATCAGAAATTACTCGAGATATATCCGGTTATATAACCGGTGCCAAAGGAATCACAACGCTAACTGATGAAGAATTCGCCAATGAAGATGCAATTATCACTGCGCTCCGTTTCCCACTCGGAGATGGTTCTTATGCTGCGCCACAAGGCTCTAACGTGGCGGCGCGACTTATACAAAGCGTTGTATACGACCCCGTCACAGACCAATTAGAAAATATTGAATTTGGCATTACCTATATCGACAATGGCAATGGAAATTTCGTTGCTAAAGATGATCCAACAACGCGCTTGGATCCGGGCTGGCGAACATATTCGGGATTCGATAACTTCAAATCACTCTTCTTAGATGAGAAGCTACGCAATCCATTTATCAAAGTGTTTATCTGGACAATTGCCTTTGCATTCCTTTCTGTTGGCACAACCTTCGCAGTTGGTATGGCGCTAGCTCTTGCACTCCAAGGACCAATCAAATTCCGTAGGTTCTATCGCGGCTTTTTGATTTTGCCTTATGCAATTCCAAGTTTTATGAGCATTCTTATTTGGAGAGGGTTATTTAACAAAGAGTACGGTGCAATAAATATGCTTTTGGGTTTGAATATCGACTGGTTTGAAACCCCATGGCTTGCCCGATTTGCAGTGATTCTTGTAAATCTCTGGTTGGGCTTTCCGTATATGTACTTAATCGGGAGCGGCGCGTTGCAATCAATTCCTGCCGAACTGGAAGAAGCGGCATCAATTGATGGGGCTTCCGAGAGACAGACTTTTTATACAATTAAACTACCGCTGCTCTTGCAGATTCTTGGTCCGCTCTTAATCGCTAGTTTTGCTTTCAATTTTAATAATTTCAATATTATTTATCTGTTAACTGGTGGTGGACCCACGAATTCGATTGATGGCGAAGTCGCAGGCGCAACTGACATTTTGATTTCCTATGCCTATAAAACTGCATTTGGATCAAACTTCCAAGATCTAGGACTTTCAAGCGCAATTTCTATGGTTATGTTTGTCATTGTCGGCACTATGTCTATGTATACCTTGAAGAAATCAAAGATAATGGACACGCTATGAGTAAAAAACTAGGAACAAGTAATATCTGGAAGCACGCCCTCGCCATATCTCTTGTGTTATTCACTGCATTTCCGATTTACGTAGTAATCATTACCTCATTTGATCCGACCGGTGGAATTTCTTCTAGCTCGTTACTACCAGTGAGATTTTCTTTTGATAACTACATATTGCTATTTACTGACCCACTGGTTCCTTACTGGGCGTGGATGAAGAACTCACTAATTATCGCAACTGCAACCGCAGTAACGTCCGTTGCCATTGGCGCTGCGGCAGCCTTTGCCTTTAGTCGCTTGCGATTTAAGGGAAGAAAAGTCGGTCTAAAAACTCTGCTCTTAATACAAGTCTTCCCAAGCTTCCTTTCTCTCTCTGCAATCTATGTGATTATGGAACAAGTTTTCTTAATTACACCAACATTTGGATTGGGTAGCATCTGGGGCCTTTACTTGATCTATATCGGTGGCGCACTTGGCGTTAACGTTTGGCTCCTTAAGGGATTCCTTGACTCGATTCCACTTGAGTTAGATGAATCGGCCCGCTTAGATGGCGCATCTGTGCCGCAAGTATTCTGGTTGATATTTTTGCCACTTGCCGCGCCGGTA
The DNA here is from genome assembly GCA_964201275.1 of Candidatus Planktophila sp. GTDB lineage: Bacteria > Actinomycetota > Actinomycetes > Nanopelagicales > Nanopelagicaceae > Planktophila. The sequence continues at coordinate 2,855 of CAXNDQ010000033.1, forward strand.
TTGGCGGTTATTGCAGTACTTTCATTTATTGGAACCTTCAATGAATTCGTTCTCGCTTCACTCTTCTTGCAAGATGTGGAAAGACGAACTGTTGCAGTAGGACTCCAACAATTTGTGGGCGGACAATTTGAGCAAACGTGGGGACCTTTCGCCGCTGGATCAATTATCGCCTCAATTCCACTGGTGATTATCTTCTTATCAATGCAACGATTCATTATCGGCGGGTTAACTGCGGGCGCAACGAAGGGTTAAGTTGAAAAAAGCAAGTATTTTCAGCGCCATAACAATCTCTTTAGTCTTGGCAACTACCTCAATCTCATACGCCCAAGTTAACTCCGAATTTATCAAGCCAATGGTTCGCGGACCACAGAGCGATGAGTCTGTCTATTTCATAATGACTGATCGCTTTGAAAATGGTGATAGCAGCAATGATTACGGTGGGAGCAATCAGTCATTGCCTGTGAGCGGTTTTGCTCCAGAAGATATTGGTTATTGGCACGGTGGTGATTTCAAAGGGCTGACCAAGCGCCTGGACTATATAAAATCTATGGGCTTCACTTCGATCTGGATTACACCACCAGTTGTTCAGAAGTATGTACAAGGAAATTCTGCGGCATATCACGGATATTGGGGCGTTGACTTTACAACTGTAGATCCACACCTGGGCACTGAAGCAGATTTTAAAGAGTTTGTTGCTGGGGCCCATAAATTAGGAATGAAGGTAATCATTGATGTGGTGACAAACCACACCGCTGATGTTATTTACTACGAAAATGGCCGGCCCGTAGTCAGCGCTGCAGAAGCAAATATCAAGAAACCTGATTGGCTAAATCAAGTCAGCAATTATCACAATCTCGGAAATAATCCGAGTAGCGGAAATTTAGTGCTAGATGGTGATTTCTTCGGTCTTGATGATTTAGCGACCGAGAACCCTAAAGTGATAAGTGGGTGGATTGATGTCTGGTCCAACTGGATTACCAAATTTGATATCGACGGCATGAGAATTGATACCTTTAAACACGTAAATCCAGAGTTTTGGAAGGCGTTTATCCCGAAGATTCAAGCAGCGGCAATTGCAGCAGGCAAAAAAGACTTTCCTATTTTCGGTGAAGCAGCGGATAGCGATGCACAATCTTTATCCACATACGTTGCCGGCGGGGAAGTACCAAGTGTTTTAGATTTTGACTTTCAAAAGCAGATAAAGAGTTTTGCGCAATTTGGTGTCTCCGCAGAAGCTTTAGCCGAGTTGTTTAATCGGGATGATCTTTATACAACACCCACAACCAACGCTTATGGTCTTGCCACTTTTCTTGGAAATCACGATATGGGACGTATCGGATATTTCTTGAGCAATGCTGTTTCAGTCGGTGATAGTCAATCACAATTAGAACGTGCCAAGTTAGCTAACGCTGCACTCTTTCTACTGCGTGGAGGACCAGTCCTTTACTACGGAGATGAAAAAGGTATGACTGGCACTGGGGGAGATAAAAAAGCGCGACAAGATATGTTCCCTACCCAAGTAGTTGATTGGCAAAATGAAGTCCGCATTGGATCTACTCCGATAAGGAGATCAAGCGCTTTTGAAGTAAAAAACCCACTAGAAGATCAAATCTCTGAACTTCAGAAGGTAATCGCTGCTAATCCAGCGCTGCGAAATGGAACACAAGAAGTCCGATACGCAAAGTATGGCCTCTTTGTTGTCTCTCGATATCTAAATGGAGTTGAGTACCTTGTTGCTTTAAATGGTGCAGATTCCCCAGCGCAGGGTCAATTTAAAGTTGGCTCCCTTAAGGGAGAATGGGAGGTCTTATCCGGAAATTGCACTATTTCTAGCGATAGCCAGATTGCACTAGCAATTACCCAACGAAATTACTGTGTTGCTAAAGCGAAAGCTCCAGTTGTTAACGCTGGTGTGCTGAAAATTTCAACCCCAAAGATTAAAGAGACGTCACTACCTTCGGGCTGGAGTGAGGTATCAGTCCAGGTATCAGGAGCTAAATACACTGAAGTTACCTTTAGCGCCAGAGTTAAAGGCGGTAAATGGAAATCAATCGGTACCTCTGATCGACGCACATTTGCAAGCGATGTCACCAAAGGCGGTCTGTATCGCGTTTATCTACACCCAGAAGATTTCAAAAAAGGGAGCACCGTAGAAGTAATAGCGGCAACCGTCGACGCCAAGAAGAAAGTGCTGCTCTCTAAAATTGTTAAGGTAAAAATCTAGCCCTTTAGCCAGAAGCGTAAAGGCTGGTCTAGATAACTCGCCCAGGAAGCTTCATTGTGACCGGTCTTCTTATAGACCTTGCTGATGAAGTCTGCATCTTTGCGATATCCCTTTTGTATCATCAACCCATCTGCCAAATCTTGGAAGGGTTCGTATTGAGCATCGAGGGCTTTTGTTCCGCGACTCATCCAAATTTTATGGGTGCCCGGTTTCGGCAGTTCTTTGACGGTTCTGTGAACCAGCGCATCACCTCCAATAATCCAATGAGGAGAAAGCGCAAGTGCTGTTTTGAATTTATCAGGTTGTTTATAAGCGGCGTAGAGAGTAGATAACCCACCCATGCTGGAACCAATTAAGGCTGTGTTATCTGCAGAAATTTCTAATTTCAGTGGCTCAAGAATTTGCGGAACATAAGTACCAAAGATATTTTCCAAGTATTGATCTCCGCGCAAAAGCGTTAAATCCGATTTAGAAATGTTAGGGAGATTTACCGGCACATCTTCTAGGAAGAATTGTTGGGGGGAGAGATCTTTCGCCCGGCCCATCGGATCGGCTTTTGTAGACCCGTGCCAGACTGCAATGATTACCGGGGGAGTAATTTCAAACTCATGGCTGACTTTAAAAGCATGTTGCGCCATCTCCCAGGTCTTGCCGCGATGCGTTGCAGTCTTGCCATCAAAGACATTTTGGCCATCGTGCGCGATTAGTAGGTGGCTGCTCGGCTCCTGAGGTGCCCATAACTCAACGGTGCGACCGTCGAAATCAAAGCGTGAGACCTCACCTGGCACCCCACGAATCTGATATCTCTTAACCAACTCCATAGTGCGACAATAGTGCAATGTCTGCTCCGCGCCGAAACATAATGTGGTTTCGCAGAGACCTCCGTATCGGCGATAACCCTGCGCTCTTGGCGGCGATCGAATCAAGTGACGAAGTTATCCCGCTATTCATTCTAGACAAGTCCCAAATCGATGATGCCGGTGAAAAACTCCTGGCATATATGGGCCAATCTTTACGATTACTTGATGACTCTCTCGGAAATAAGTTACATATCATTGAAGGCGATCAAGTTGAAATTCTGCAAGAGCTAATTGATCTTTACAAAGTCAGCGAAGTTCATATCTCAGATGAATATGAAAGATATGGAGCAGAGCGAGATGCTCGTGTTGAATCTGCCGGGATAAATCTGATCAGAACCGGAAGTCCTTATGCGGTAAAGCCAGGTCGCGTGATTAAAGAGAGCGATGCAACTCCATATCGGGTCTACACGCCTTTTTATCGTGCTTGGTTAAAGCATGGATGGCGCGCTCCGGCGAAAACTCCGAGCAAGATAATTGCGCCAACGCCACCAGATAAATATCGCGCCTTTCCTGACTTTCCGATGCCCACAAATGTGCAGGTTATCCAAGCTGGTGAAGCAGCTGCACTTGCAAGATTTAAAGTTTTTACAAAGAGTGGCTTAGATGATTACGACGAAAATAGAAACTTTGCCGGTATTGACGGAACTTCAAAGATGAGTACCTATCTAAAGTTCGGTGAAATTCATCCACGAACTCTCTTGGCAAATCTTGGAGAAAGTAAAGCCCACGATACTTTCCGGAAAGAGATTGCTTGGCGCGAGTTTTATGCTGATGTTCTCTTCAATAATCCAAATACTGATACCGAGTATTACGCACCCCGCTTTAGCCAGATGAGATATGACAAACCTGGTGCGCAGTTTCAAGCCTGGTGCGCAGGTAAAACGGGATATCCATTTGTTGATGCTGCAATGCGCCAGTTAGTTGTTGAAGGCTGGATGCATAACCGCACACGAATGGTTGTGGCCTCGTTTCTAGTAAAAGACTTGCACCTGGAGTGGCAGTTAGGTGAACGCTTCTTTGCCGAGCATTTAGTTGATTACGATGTCGCATCGAATGCGCACGGCTGGCAATGGACTGCCGGAACTGGCACAGATGCATCTCCGTATTACCGAGTCTTTAATCCCATTGAACAAGGAAAGCGTTTTGATGAACAGGGTGATTACATACGCAAATATGTCCCCGAGCTTGCACATTTATCGGCCAATGAAATTCATGAGCCTTGGTTGTATTTAGATGGTTATTCCAAAGGATATTGCGAACGCATTGTCGATCACGCACTTGAAAGATTGGAATCGTTAGCTCGGTTGCAAGAAATTAAGGCAGATAAGCCCGAGCTTCCGCGCTAGCGCGCTTTGCTTCATACATTGCTAAATCTGCTCGATGTAGTAAATCTCCCTTACCGTCGTTGCGAATATGTCCGATACTGACGCCAATGGAAATGGATTTTCCATTAATTATAAATGGATAACTCAAAGTCGCTTTCAGCGCACTCGCTAACTCTAAAGTTGCATCATCGCTACCTGCGGCAATTACACCAAACTCATCTCCACCCAACCTGGCCAAGATCGCGCCGCTCGGAAGAGAACGACTGAAGCGTTGTGCCACCTGTCGCAAAATCCGATCTCCCATTTCATGCCCATAACTATCATTGACTGGCTTAAATCCATCTAGATCCAAGAGGAGTAAAGCCCCCTCTACTTCATTAAAGGTTGATAGTTCAGCAATTAATCTACGTCGATTAGGTAAGCCAGTGAGTTCATCGGTGCGCGCCAGCACTTTCTCTTCTCCCAAATTATTGGCCTGGCGAATAACCAGAGTCATTCTGATAAATGCCAACAAGAGCGTTGTAATTGTGGGAACAACTACGTAAGAAGGAAAATACTCGGGACGAATGGCAATCACGGACAACAGAGCAGGACTTATGAATATAGAAATTGCGATCAGCGCGGGATGGATCTTTCCCTCTGATTTACCCTCATTTGGTAGGTACCAAAAAGAGAGCGAGATCAAAACTAATCCGATTAACCAACCTTCATCACTTATCTGTCCAAATTTGTACGTGCCTTCAATCTGCGACCACAAGTAGTAAAAATCTGTCAAGGTAAAGGCAAGAACTCCGGTGATAATCAGAATTAATCGCAATGAAATTTTAGAGCGCGCTGCACTCGAAAGAATAATCACCAATAGCGCAATATCGCATATGGAGAATAGAACCGAGAAGAAGTATCCCAAACCTGAATCCCCTACTAATTGCTTAAGCAATATCGCAGCGATAATTGAGGTAAAACCTAAACCAAAAATTGCAGAGTCCAATAGTTCAATCGATCGCATTCGTTTCGCTATGCCGATTGCCCTGGGGATTGCGAGAAAGGCAAAGGGATAGAAAGCTGAGTAGGCAACGTTGGAAACTAGCTGCTCGTGAGCGTTAAAGTTAAAAAATTGACTCAAGCTAGAGGTAATTGAACCGATTCCCCAAGAGGCTGTTGCAAGTGATAAAAATGCAACCGCTAGCGGATCGTTATGAAGCGGCGCCTGAAAGAGTCCGATTACAACAGCGAGAACTATTGCATTATAGAAAAGTAAATCTTTCGCTATCGATGGTTCAGAGAAAAAGACTCGAAGCAGAATATGTGCAAGCAATAAGATTGCGGGCAGCCACTTAGCGATTCGGTGAATTACCACCCTCAAAAGTTAAAGGAAGGCTACGTCACAAATTAATAGGGGAAACCTGAGGTTTGACTGGCTTTAGAGACCTTTTTTGCAGATCAACTGGGCCAAATCGAGACTCATTGCAACTTCAGATTTTGAATTCGTGAATTGTTCTAACGCTGTTGCTCTGGCTTTTTTACTTCGTTCGCTCTGCTTGCCAACAGTTGTGAATCCCCTGATCGCAATTTCGTAATTACGAACAGCCGAGGCATAAGTATCAATAGTCTTTTTGTTCTTAGCTAAGTTGACTGTATCCGCCCGTAGAATCACGAGTTGCGCAGTGATGGTGTCAATTTTTGCCTGGTACTCAGGAATTAGTTTATTTGCTTTTTCCACTTGTGCTGTTTGCGCGAGAATATCAGCATCCAATTTGGCGACAGCTGAATCAGATGCTGCTTTGATTTTTGGAAGATTTGCCAAAGCCTTGTTGTAAGAAGTTCCAGTGGTTATGCAGTCAACAGATAACCAAGTCAATTTAGAATTCTTCACCAACGGGTTCTTGGCGCATTTATATGAAGTAGTGCCGACTTTGGTTGTAGCGTTTGCTTTTTTGCAGGAGACCCCATTGCTGATCTTGGTCGCAGCAGTTGCTGGTACGGCGGTGGTTGAGGCAGCAACTAGAACTGCGGCACCTAGTACTACGAGAACCTTGCGAAACATGAAAACCTCCATTGATGATGGGCTCATATTAGCCAACCGCGAGGCCCATATTAAGGAGACAAGCAGAGAAAATCGTGTGAATTATCGCTGCTTAACTCGTAGGTTCATCCCTACCCGCCTGACCAACGGCCTAGGCATAAGAGAAATGATTCCAACCAATAGTTTGTACTGCCACCCAGGTATCGATACTGGTTTATCGCCGAGGGCATCTTTCCAAGCCTTTGCAACTAAAACATCGGAATTTAGCCACATAAATTGTGGAAGCCCGGCCATTTTCATCCGACCACGTTGATGAAATTCAGTACGAGTAAACCCTGGAGAAAGCGCTGAAATTTTTATATTTGTTGTAGAAAGTTCAGTATGCAGAGATTCAGATAAGACCGTCAAATAGGACTTTGAAGCGCTGTAAGCGCCGCCGGCAATGTAGCTAGCAACTGAGGAAACGTTTATCACTACTCCTGAGTTACGCTCCTTCATCTTTGGAAGTGCAACGTGCATCAGCCTCATCGGGGTGCGAACCAGAACCTTTAGCACCTCTTCCTCTTTAGCCAAGTCACTCATTGTGAAGGGCTTATTGATTCCAAATCCAGCGTTATTGATCAAGACTTCAACATCATTACTTGCGATGAACTCTTCAACTTTGGAACAGCCCAATTCAGTTGCTAAATCTGCAACAATTACAATGGAATCTGCTCCGTATTTTTCTTTCAATCCAGCGGCGCGTTCGTTGAGCCTAACTTCATCACGCGCGACCAAAACCAGATTGAAACCTTCGGCGGCAAGTAATCTCGTAAAACTTTCACCAATGCCAGATGATGCACCCGTGACTAGCGCCCATTTTTTCATATCGCCTCCGCTATCTAAGTGCACCGTGTGCGCCGACTGGCACAACCGGGTCATTCGGTTTAATAGCTTGAAGATACTTGTACGGTTCACTTTGTGCAGGACGCTCATCTAATTCACCCTTATTGGGCC
>CAXNDQ010000034.1:0-9980 GCA_964201275.1 Candidatus Planktophila sp.
TGATTATTTCTGCCTTCGGCGGGGTCATCGGTGTTGGAAAATCTGTACTTTCCGGAACCTTCACCGCATTAACTATTTTAATTCTTACCCTTTACTTCATCACTTCGCTTCCACAAATGGTTGATCTTGGCGTTCGTTTCGCACCAGCCAGCCGTCGTGATCGCATATCTCGACTAACGAATGCAGTGATTTCCCGAGTGGGATCATTCGTCGGAAGCCAGATAGTTATTGCGGCTATGGCTTCGGTCTTTGTTCTCGCACTTTCCCTCGCCTTAGGTTTGCCATCGCCAATCGCAATCGCAATGATCGTTTTTGTGTGCGGGCTAATTCCGCTAATCGGTCACTTTATTGGCAGCTCGGTCGTCACCATCATTGCATTGACGCAATCTGTAACTATCGGAGTGATCGCATTTATCGCTTACGTGGTTTACGTTCAGGTGGAAAACTACATTGTTACTCCACGCATAATGAAACGCACCTTAGCCGTGCCTGGCGCAGTAACAATCATCGCGGCTTTAATCGGAACTTCTCTCCTCGGCTTAGTTGGTGGTTTGCTGGCAGTACCGATTGCGGCATCAATTATTTTGATACTTGATGAAGTTGTCTTTCCTAGAGCAGATAACTCTTAAATCTCAGTTGATAAAGGCAGTCTTTCTGGCGCAAGGATCTTTGTAATCTCACTTAAGACGCGATAAACCGACGGTTCGCCAACCCAAAGATGTTTGGCGTCATCTACTGCAATAATTTCCATTTGAGTCAAAGGTGCAAAACGAATTTTCGCCTCGGCAGGTTTTAGATAATCATCGTGTTCAGGAACCAGCGCAATAACTGGTCGACCATCTGCCGCCCAATACTGCATATCGCTGACTTGAGATGTCCGTAAAGGCGGTGAGAGAAGAATCAAGCCTTTAACTCTTGGATCTTTGGCGTGACGCAGCGCTAGATCAGTCCCGAATGACCAACCAACCACCCAAAGATTTTCAAGCTTCAATGTATCTAAGCAATAACTCATCATCGCTTCTACATCAAAGCGTTCTGCCCCGCCATTATCAAAGACACCCGAGCTTGTTCCTGCTTCACTTGTTGTACCGCGTGTATTAAAGCGAATCACTTCAATACCTGACATTGCAGGTAATCGATTAGCCGCTTTTTTATAGATATGGCTATCCATCATTCCGCCCGCAGTTGGCAGAGGGTGCAAGCACAAGATTGCGCCGTTATAGCCAGAAAGAGGTGCTGCAACTTCGCCAATTAAGGTTTCACCATCTGATGTTGTAACGGTGAAGGCGGTGCGATGCGCCGGCAAAATAGTGCTGGGGCGTACTGGCTGCGACATAAAGGAGAGTCTAGTCTTTGACCATGACTACTTTATCCAGCGCAACATTTGCATCGCACTACCCAGTTACCGGAGAAGTTATTGCTGAATACCCAATAGCTGACCGTGAACAAGTACACGCAGCGGTTGCCCGTGCTCGTGCTGCAACTGTTGCGTGGCAGAACCTTGGATTTAAAGGCCGTCGCAAAGTCTTGTTGCAGTGGAGTAATTTATTGATAGCTAAGTTAGATGAAATTACCGAGATCGTTTCGCGCGAGACTGGAAAGCCTGTCAGTGATGCCAAATTGGAAGTTTCTCTGGCTGTCGGCCATTTAGGTTGGGCAGCTCGTCATGCCGAAGATGTAATGCGAACTTCGCATCGTTCTCCTGGCGTATTGATGGCGAATATGTCTGCGACTGTAGAGCGCTCCCCTTTTGGCGTCGTCGGAGTTATTGGCCCTTGGAATTATCCAATCTTTACTCCAATGGGTTCTATTTCCTATGCACTTGCCGCTGGCAATACCGTTGTCTTTAAACCAAGTGAGTACACACCCGGCGTTGGAACGGTTCTAGCAACAACTTTTGCTGAAGTTGCACCCTTTACAGATATCTTCACTTGCATCACAGGTCTTGGAGCAACAGGTAAAGAACTTTGCGAAAGTGGCGTAGATAAATTGGCTTTCACCGGATCAACCCGCACCGCAAAATTGGTTGCAGCATCATGTGCAACCACAATGACGCCAGTTGTTCTCGAGTGCGGAGGAAAGGATCCGGTAATTGTTGCCGAAGATGCTGACCTTGAGCGCGCTGCAGATGCCACTATTTGGTCGGCTATGTCTAATGCTGGGCAAACTTGTATCGGAGCAGAACGTGTATATGTACACGAGAGCGTCGCAGATCAATTCATCGAAGAGGCGTTAAAGGTTGCACGCAAGATTCATCCAGGTGCTCCAGGGGTTGGCAATTACGGTCCAGCAACAATGCCCTCACAAATAAAAGTGATTCAGGGCCATATAGATGATGCACTCGCCAAGGGTGCAAAGGCGGCGCTCGGTGGATCTGATTCCGTTAAAGCTCCATTTGTTGAACCAGTGATTTTGCTTGATGTGCCTGAAAATTCCATTGCGATGCTTGAAGAAACATTTGGCCCAACAATTGCAATTAATCGCGTTAAATCAATGGAAGAAGCGATTGCGTTATCAAATGCTTCACGTTATGGACTTGGTTCATCTATCTGGTCAAAGCGCCAAGGTAAGAAAATAGCGCGCCAACTCCACTGCGGAATGGTCGCGATTAATTCAACGATTTCATTTGCTGCAATTGCATCCGTACCATTTGGTGGAGTGAAAGACAGCGGTTATGGCCGTATTCACGGTCCAGAAGGAATTCTCGAATTTACCTATCCGCGCACCGTGGTTCGTGCAAGATTCCAGTTGCCTATCGCCTTCACCAGTTTTAAGCGCACGAAAGGTAACGATAAATTAATTGTTACTTTGACGAGATTACTAAACGGCCGACTAGGCTAAATAGTCGGCGCATAAATATTGCCGACTAGGTTTACTTTTAAAAGCGCGGCGCATTTCGAGTGCGCTCGGTTCTTGGTTTGCGTTCATTGCGCTTTGCCCAACATGCATTGTGCCAATGTCGTCGGTTATCTTCATCGTCGATCAACCATGCAACTGTGTGTGGTGTTGCCATTGGAATTACTTGATCACACCCCGGACAGCGATATGGTTTATTTGAACTAGAACCTGTGATCTTGCGAACAATAAAATCACCATCTGCATGTTCTTCAATTGTTTGATTCGATGTAGAGATATCGCGATCCTCAGTTTTTGGCCGACGACCCTTTGGAAAATTGCGGCGTGGGCTCATAAAGGTATTTTCTCGCACTTTTGGTAACAATGTGGCATGGTTGCCATATGAGCAGCGTGATATCCGTCCGAGCCCTAAAGAAGAGCTACGGCTCCACTCAGGCAGTTGCTGGAATTGATTTAACTATTGCGCAAGGTGAGATATTTGCGCTCCTTGGCCCTAATGGAGCAGGAAAGACGACGACCGTAGAAATACTCGAAGGTTTTCGAAATCGCGATAGCGGAGACGTCTCTGTTCTAGGTACAGATCCCGCTATTAAAGGCGAAGCCGGCCGCATCTGGCGCAATCGGATCGGCATCGTTCTGCAATCAACTTCAGATGCCGGTGATTTATCGGTCAAAGAAACCGTCGCACACTTTGCTAGATATTATGCAAACCCACGCGATGTCGATGAAGTAGTCAACGCAGTGGGACTGGCCGAAAAATCTAAGGAGTTGATTCGTACATTATCTGGCGGGCAACGTCGTCGCTTAGATGTTGCGCTCGGAATAATCGGTTCGCCGGAACTTCTCTTCCTTGATGAGCCAACTACAGGGTTTGACCCCGAAGCCCGTCGCGCATTCTGGGCGCTCATTAAAAATCTGCGCGATAGCGGAACCACAATTGTTTTAACAACGCACTACTTAGACGAAGCCGAAGCGCTAGCCGATCGAGTCGCAGTTATAAATCGAGGTGCGATTGTTGAAGTCTCCACCCCGGCGCTCCTTGGTGGCCGTGCTACTTCTCTTGCCACGGTCAGTTGGCTAAGCGAAAACGGGCCCCAATCTGAGCGCACCGATAATCCAACTGCCTTAATTAAAAAACTCACCGAAGGCTTTAATGGTGAAATCCCTGAGCTTACCGTTAAGCGCGCTTCACTAGAAGATATTTATCTAGAAATGATTGGAGGCGCAGATGTCCACAAGTAAAGTACCCACTAAAAAAGTACCTAGCGCCTTAACGATCGGCATCGCTCGAGGTGGCTTAGAAATCAAACAATTTATGCGCCAGCGCGAATCAGTAGTCTTCACTCTGGCTTTTCCGATTATGTTGCTCGCCATCTTTGGTTCAGTCTTTACAAACGAGCTCACCGATGGCGTAACTTTTAGCCAATACTTTGTCGCCGGAATGATCGCATCTGGTCTAGTAAACACAGGATTTCAACAACTAGCGATAATGATTCCGGTCGAACGCGACTTTGGAACTCTAAAGCGCTTGCGCGGAACGCCAATGCCAGCATCTAGTTACTTTATTGGAAAAGCAATAGTGGTTTTTGTAACTATGGCCTTTCAGGTTTTACTTCTTCTAATTGCAGGCGTTCTTTTCTTCGGCGTGAATCTGCCAACAGATCCCGCAAAGTGGTTCACTTTTACCTGGCTCATTATTCTAGGAAGCGCTGCATCTACTTCACTGGGTATCGCTTTCTCGGTAATCCCTAAGAGTGGGCGTAGCGCATCGGCGGTTGTCTCCCCTGTGGTTATCATCTTGCAGTTCTTCAGCGGTGTCTTCTTTGTCTTCACCGATCTACCTGGCTGGATGCAACAAGTAGCAGCGATATTTCCACTTAAGTGGATGACGCAAGGTATGCGCTCTGTCTTCTTACCTGACTCCTTTGCTACAGCCGAGGTTGCCGGCAGCTGGGAAACTGAAAAAACTTTCTTGATTATTCTCGCCTGGTTTATCGCTGGATTGATTATTTCGATTCGCACCTTTAAATGGGATCGACAGTAATGATTAAATCTAAGAAACTGGCGCTAGCTCTTACCCTCGGTTTAACCATCACCGTTACACCAGCGCTGGCTGCAACGAAGAGCCCAACGCCGACGCCAAAAGCAACTGCTACAAAGAAAGCGCCAGTGAAGAAAGCGCCAGTGAAAAAGAAGGTGGTGACAGCAACGCCTAAACCATCTCCGAAGTGGCCACCTGTTGGATTTAAGACTGATCCACTTGGCGAGACTAAGTTATATATGAAAGTGCCAACCGCGAAAGAAGTGGTGGGAATTTTATCTACCAGAAGTGCGCTAACCGCACAGGTAAAGGCGTGTACTAGTTTTACTTGTGGAGCAGTATTCGTTGCCTCCGAAATGGGGTGTCGCTGGTGGCAAGTAACCGGCGAGGTCGTTGGTCCTATTTCTGCAGAGGATAAAACTCTAAAAACCTTTGGGAAAATAACCACATCGGTGTCGAAGAGTGATCCGAGGCAAATAATTACGATTTTATTGGTTACAACCGAGCTAATCGGTTCTGGACATATCGTCTCCAATATTAGGGCTGACTGTAATCAAGGCGAACCAACTGGTCCGCTTCCGTTTACCGAGTACAAAGCAGTTGGATAGCAATGCTTGGTGGAATCAATAACGCGCTATTTTTAAGTAGCTTCGGTGGTTTTTTTGCGGTTGGGCTCTTAGCGCTAATTTTAAAGTGGGCGTTTGCACGTGGTAAGTCAGTCATCGAACGCACTCCAAGAATTGGTGGCGAGGATGAATATGGTGCGCTAGTAGTAGTCGCATCCCCAAATAACCATATTGAAGGTGAAATTTTGCGCCTCAAGTTAGTAGACGCGAAGATTAAGGCAACGCTAACTCAGACTAAAGATGGACCAAGAGTATTCGTATTTGCCAGCGATGAAAAAATTGCTCGCGCGATCTTAAAAAGTTAGCGATTTGCTCCGGGTACCCAGAGTTGGTCACCAATCTTCTTATTGGCAACTCTAGCCAGAACGAATAAAAGGTCAGAGCAGCGATTTAAATATTTGGCGGTGAGTGGATTTACACCGGTGCCGAAACCATGAATTGCAGCCCAGGTGCGACGCTCTGCGCGACGCACAACGGTGCGGGCAACGTGAAGATGCGCAGCCGCTGGTGTGCCTGATGGAAGAACGAAAGAACGTAGTGGCTCAAGATCAGCATTGAATTTATCAATCTGCTCTTCCAAATATGTAACTTGGCTTTCTAAAACGCGAAGTGGTTCGAAGGCAGGTGAATCAACAACTGGAGTGCAAAGGTCAGCACCGACATCAAATAAATCATTTTGAATTCGGACGAGAAGCGCGCGAATTTCGTCAGTTAATTCATCTGTTGCAATTACAACGCCAATTGTTGAGTTAGCTTCATCAACGGTGGCATACGCCTCAAGTCTTGAATCGTTCTTTGAAGTGCGGCTCATATCTCCTAATGAGGTTGAGCCATCATCGCCGGTCTTGGTGTAAATACGCGTTAAATTAACCATGGCCCTAGCCTATAAGTAGACTTGCCTTATGGCATCTTCGAGCGCTGCGGGCAGCGACCGCTTCCGCATCGTGGGCGGTGCCAGCCTTAAGGGCGAAGTAACTGTTACCGGTGCAAAGAATTCGGTCCTAAAACTAATGGCTGCCTCTTTGTTGGCCGTTGGAAAAACCACAATTCGTAATGTTCCGGATATCGCAGATGTGGACATCATGTCCGATTTACTTACGCGCCTTGGGTGCACTGTTACTCACTCGGGTTCAGTAGTAACCATAGAAGTACCAGAGTCGCCACAACACCGTGCAGATTACGATTTAGTGCGCAAGATGCGCGCCTCCATTAACGTGCTTGGTCCTTTAGTTGCACGCATTGGTCGCGCCGAAGTTGCCCTGCCTGGTGGCGATGCGATCGGTTCACGTGGTTTAGATTTTCACATTAAAGGTCTGGAATCACTTGGTGCAACTGCCCACGTGGAACATGGCTATGTAATTGCCGAAGCTCCAAATGGTTTAACAGGAGCAGCAATTGATCTAGATTTCCCAAGCGTCGGTGCCACCGAAAACTTAATGACTGCCGCAGTCCTTGCAAAAGGTGTCACAACAATTGATAACGCGGCGCGCGAACCCGATCTAGTTGATCTCGGTGAGTTCCTTATTTCAATGGGCGCGAAGATCGAAGGTTTGGGCACGCCGTTAATTACCATTACTGGCGTTGCAAAGTTAAATCCGACCGATCACGTAACAGTTACTGATCGGATCATTGCTGGTACTTGGGCCTTTGCCGCGGCAATGACTCAAGGGGATATAACCATCCACGGAGGTCGAGCCGACCACATGGAAGTTATGTTAGAAAAATTAGCGCACGCTGGCGCAATTATCACTTCAACTTCTGATGGAATCCGTGTACAGATGAACCAACGTCCGCGCGCTACAGATGTTGCAACGCTTCCCTATCCAGGATTTGCAACTGATTTACTGCCATTTATTATCGCTATGAACTCCGTTGCTGATGGACATTCTATGGTTACCGAAAACGTCTTTGAATCACGCTTTATGTTTGTCAATGAATTAATGCGCCTTGGCGCAAAAGTAACTGTCGATGGCCACCACGCATCTATCGACGGAATTCCGCAGTTATCTGGTGCGCCAGTGGAAGCAACCGATATTCGCGCAGGAGCCGGATTAGTTCTTGCCGCCTTAGTTTCCGAAGGCGAAACCACGATAGATGGCGCATTCCATATAGATCGTGGCTATCCAAACTTTGCTGAAGATCTTCGCGCACTCGGCGCGAGCGTGACACGGGAATAGTTCACATGATTCCAGATCGTAATCTCGCTCTCGAGTTAGTTCGAGTGACCGAAACAGCAGCGCTTGCTGCAGCGCCCTGGGTGGGGCGTGGAGAAAAAGATCTAGCTGATGGCGCAGCTGTTAAAGCGATGCGCGCGATGATCAACACTGTAGATATGTCTGGCGTTGTAGTTATTGGTGAAGGTGAAAAAGATCAAGCTCCGATGCTTCATAACGGAGAACTCGTTGGAAATGGCGATGGTCCGTCGTGTGATGTCGCTGTCGATCCAATTGATGGAACTTCACTGACAGCCCAAGGAATGAATGGAGCGATCAGCGTAATTGCCCTGGCACCTCGCGGTTCTATGTTTGATCCGCAAGATAGTTTCTATATGAATAAAATTGTGACAGGACCAGAAGCCGCTTCAGTAATTGATATAAAGGCATCAGTTTCTGAGAATATTGCAAGGGTAGCTAGAGCTAAATCCCTAAATGTCACGGACATTACCGTCGTTGTTCTCAATCGACCTCGTCACAAGAATCTGATAGAAGAAATCAGAAATACTGGCGCGAGAATTAAACTTATACAAGATGGAGATGTTGCCGCTGCTATTGAGACAGCAAGACCAAATACTGGAATAGACCTTCTGATGGGAATTGGTGGAACGCCTGAAGGAGTGATTACAGCAGTTGCGATGATCTGTTTGGGTGGTGCAATTCAAGGCCAGCTGCATAAGGATGGGATAACTGATCCACGGGTCTTAACTACTTCTGATCTCTGTAACTCGGAGGATGTTTTTCTATCTGCGACAGGAATAACCGATGGAGAAATTGTTCAGGGTATTAGGCACACCAAGTTTGGCGCTACGAGTCATTCACTTGTGATGCGTGGAAAGTCAAAGACCGTTAGATTGATTCGAACCGAACACAATCTTTAAAATTATCCGGCGTTCTCCGTAAGGATTGAAACGCGATTATTAGAAATAGATAAGAATCCGCCTTGCACTTTAAATTCTTTAGTTGTGCCATCGACCGCTTTAATACTGACGGCACCGTCGACTAGAACGCCAAACAAAGGTGAGTGGCCAGGAAGCACACCGAGGTCGCCCTCGATTGTGCGAGCAGAAACAAAAGTTGCCTGCCCGGACCAAACCTGTTGTGTTGGCGAAACTAGTTCGACGTTAAGTGTCATGATTTTTCCTTAACCTAGCTCTTCGCTAATTCTGCAGCTCTGCGCTCAACATCGTCGAGGCCACCGCACATGAAGAATGCTTGTTCTGGAAGGTGATCGTACTTTCCATCAGCAAGGGCTTCGAAGGCATCAATCGTTTCGGTTAGTGGAACGAATGAACCGTCGATACCAGTGAAGACCTTCGCAACGAAAGTGTTCTGTGACAAGAAGCGCTGGATGCGACGGGCGCGACCAACGAGAACTCGGTCATCTTCTGACAATTCATCGATACCGAGAATTGCAATGATGTCTTGTAGATCCTTGTAACGCTGCAAGATCTGCTTTGTACGGTTTGCAACACGGAAGTGGCGCTCACCGATATAGCGTGGATCCAAGATGCGTGAAGTTGAGTCAAGTGGATCCACAGCTGGGTAGATACCAAGCTCTGAAATCGGACGAGACAACACTGTTGTTGCATCTAAGTGCGCGAAAGTTGTGTGTGGCGCTGGGTCGGTAATGTCATCTGCAGGAACGTAAATTGCCTGCATAGATGTAATTGAGTGACCACGTGTTGAAGTAATGCGCTCCTGCAACTGGCCCATTTCATCGGCCAAAGTTGGCTGGTATCCCACAGCAGATGGCATACGACCGAGCAGAGTTGATACTTCAGAACCTGCTTGTGTAAAGCGGAAGATATTGTCGATGAAGAGCAATACATCCTGCTTTTGTACATCGCGGAAGTACTCAGCCATTGTCAGCGCTGAAAGTGCGACGCGAAGACGCGTGCCAGGTGGCTCATCCATCTGACCGAAGACCAATGCGGTCTTATTGATAACACCGGTCTCGGTCATTTCAAGGAACAAGTCGTTACCTTCACGAGTACGTTCTCCAACGCCAGCGAATACAGATACGCCACCGAAGTTTTCCGCTACGCGATAAATCATTTCTTGGATAAGAACAGTCTTACCAACACCTGCACCACCGAAGAGACCGATCTTTCCACCCTTTACATAAGGTGTTAGTAGATCGATAACTTTGATACCAGTCTCGAACATTTCAGTCTTCGACTCAAGTTGATCGAATGCTGGTGCATCGCGGTGGATTGGCCAACGCTCTTTAATATCAAGTGA
>CAXNDQ010000035.1:0-9938 GCA_964201275.1 Candidatus Planktophila sp.
GGAAAAGAGGTTATCTCGGTCGGAGAAAAGTGCTTGCTCGGCGCAAACTCGGGACTTGGAATCTCACTCGGCAACAACTGTGTGATTGAAGCAGGAACTTATATAACCGCTGCTGCAAAAGTACGTCTGCCAGATGGTGAAATAGTTAAAGCTGGTGCGCTTTCAGGTGCTAACGATCTGCTCTTTAGACGCAACTCTTTAGATGGATGCTTAGAAGTTGTCGTACGTACAGGTACTTGGGGTGGGCTTAACTCAATACTTCACGCTAACTAGCAATTACGAAACCACTATAGAAAACCAGGCAGAAGGTAATTTGCTTCTGCTCCTGAAGGTTTCCCCGGTAAGTATTGCGGTAGCGCCCGTCGAAGACGTTGCCTTAATCTGATCGACAGTACCAACTGGGTTTAGTGAAAGCACTTCAAGCGAAACAACATCAGGTAAAAGAAATGCAGATGCAATAACTGATTGGCTAATCTGCCGTGACCAGGTTGCAAATCTTGGATTTAACTTAACATCAGCACTTGCGGTATCAGGAACACTCAACGTATATGGAGTTGCAGTTCCCCAAGCATGTTCTGAAGTTTCGGTAGCGCCGCCAGTGGATGAAGTGAAATACGCTGTGATTGGTAGGCCGTCATAGGTAATTATTTGACCGACCGTACTATCTACCGCACTCTTCCAGAACTGACCATAAAGCGCTTCGCTCTCTTTTGAAAATCCGACGAAGGATTGATCGCTGATTGATCCATATAAGTGACAGCTACAAGCGGCTCGAATTTTTAATGATTTCGCTAGGGCGTAAGTTCTTGACGCTATCGCTTGCGCTTGCAGGGCAGCAAACGGCCAAGATGAAGGAACTTCGCCAATCCCCCATAAATATTCATCTTGTAACCTGACAGAATTAATGATTGATAAGCGGTGTCCCAATAATTTATCTTTTATTACTCTAAATTGGATCTGTCCATAGCGATACTTATTAACCACCGAATTTGCCGTTACAGAAATCACCGTTGGTGTGCCGTCCAAATGGCGAGTACCACTCCAACGGAGAGTAAATGATGTTCCACTGGTGATTGGCGTGGTGACAGCCCCTCGTGTGGTTGAGACATTCAATTGGCTGCCCGATATTTCTACATTCAGCGTGGTCTTGCTCGGAATATCTAAAAGCACATCTGCAGTTTTTGATTCGGATAGCGTTCCGGCATATAGATGTAATTTTGCTCCTTTGGAATCACTTCCTACCTTTGCTGACTTTAATAAGTTACCAATATTGATGCGCAAAATCTTTGAATCTGTTGCAGTTTCAACTTTGGTGCCGCTGTAGTAGTAATTCAAAATAGCTGTTGCTGATTCGCCAGCAAGCGCCTTGGCGCGCGCGCCTATCTGGCTCATTCCAACGCCATGCCCATATCCACTACCCGTAAATGAAAAACTTGTCGGTGCGACAGCTGTGCTATTACTCAATGGCAAGAGTGTTAAACATAGAACTGCGGTAATAGCTACCGAAATTCGCCTATAAATAGCCATCAATTACCGCAATACTTTAGTTGAGGTTATGAAGCCAGCACCCCAAGCGAAGTGCATAGTAGGAATAATTGCGAGAAGTGAAAAGAATTCCCGGAGCGATTTTGCAATCAAAATGGATGAGATAAACAAAAAGATTCCATAAACAGCCGCAGGCAGGAAGAAGATTGAGTGAAGCAGTAAACCGAGAATTAAAGAAGTAAGTGTTCCAATTATCGTAAATGGCGGTGCCAGGTATCTTAAGTTAACCGTTCCAGGATGACTTCTGGAAACCACTCTGCGCCAACGTCCATATTGAAAATACTGTTTTGCAAGTTTTTTTAAATTAGGTCGCGGTCTATAGGTAACTTGTAATCGTGGATCAAAGTAAATCTTCCCGCCATTTTTGCGAAGTCGGTGATTTAACTCCCAATCCTGGGCGCGGGTATACCTTTCATCGAATCCACCAACGGCGTTGATCGCCTCGCGCCGAAATGCTCCCAGGTAAACTGTATCTACTTCCCCCGCTTTACCGCCGGTGTGAAAACGTGAGGAACCAACGCCTAGTGGGCTACGCATTGCGCGCGCGACTGCGATTTCAAATTTTGTAACTCCTTCTGCGGCCATCACTCCACCAACATTCACTGCGCCAGATTCGCGCAAAATTGATACCGCAAGCGAGAGATAATTACTTGGGATTTTTGCGTGGCCATCTACTCGAATAATCACGGGACTGTTGGATGCCGCAATCGCCAAATTCAGGCCCGCGGCAGTTTTTCCTGTTGGGTTCATTACTAATTTAATTCGACTATCACGTTGAGCCAAACTCTCTGCAATTACATTGGTCTGATCGCTTGAAGGGCCGAGCGCGAGAATTATTTCAAGTGGACCTACGTAATCCTGAGAGAGAATTGCGCTTACGGATTCAGCTAAATGTGGCTCTTCATTTAGGACTGGAAGGATGACGCTAATTGCAGGTGAGACAGATAACTCGCCCATTGATGTCGTCATAACCCCTCCACGCTATCGCCCAAGTAGAGTTCGCATGTGAAATCGACGCGCGCGATAAGAATTATTACATCACTCTCTGTTGGTGTAGTCGTTCTTGCATCGGTGTCTTGGCTCGGACTTGGAATTGTCAGCGGAAATATCGCTCGAATCAGTGTCTTTGCTGGACTAGAAGATAGACCTGAGAAAACCTCAAAAGCACTTAACTATCTCTTGGTTGGATCAGATACACGTGAAGGCTTAACGGAGGCTGAATTAAAGGAGTTACGTGTTGGAAGCACTGCCACTGCAGCAGGTGGTCGTTCTGACACCATGTTGCTTGTTCATATCAGTAAAGATAGAGATAAAGCATATTTAGTTTCTTTTCCGCGCGATTCACTTGTTACCATCCCTGCTCATCAGAGTGCCAATAGCAAAACCCTGATACCTGCGCGTCAAAATAAGTTGAACGCGGCATTTTCCTTCGGTGGCGCACCTTTACTTATTGCAACCATAGAAAGCGAAACCAACTTAAAAATTGATCACTATATAGAAGTGAGTTTTGCGGGATTTGCTGGAATTGTTAATGCCTTAGGTGGAATTGAAGTCTGTACAAAGGTTGACATCGATGACCCGCAAAGCCATCTAGTTCTTAGTGCCGGAACTCATACACTAGACGGAATTGAAGCTTTGAAATATGTGCGCACTCGTGATTTTGATGGACGTGGAGATATTGGTCGCATGCAAAGACAGCAGCAATTCATGAGCTCCGTTTTGAATAAGGCGACAAGCACTGGTGTTTTATTGAACCCGGTAAAGATTATAAACTTTATGAATGCAGCTATCGCGAGCGTCAAAATGGATGAGAGTTTAAGTAAAGAAGATATCTTGAACTTAGCAAAACAAATGCGCGGACTCTCATCCGGAAATGTTAGAACTTTGACTGTTCCACTTTCTAATGTCAATGGGCGTGCCGAAGGAGTCGGCTCGGTAGTAATTTGGGATGAAACGCTAAGTGCGGATTTATGGACTCGCATTCGTAATGATGCCCCTCTAGTTGATGAAGTAACTCCATCACCATCTGCGAGCAGCACTGCTTCCGCTAAGCCTGAAATCATTGATAAATTCAAGACTCGCACAGCGGCGGAAAATCCGTGCGGTGAAATTAAATAGAACTTTGCCTTAGACTTTAACTCTATGAAACTCTCAGTAATTGGCTGTGGTTATCTGGGCGCAACCCATGCGGCTTGCATGTCATCCCTAGGGTTTGAAGTAGTCGGAATAGATACGGACGCGCGCAAAGTTGATCTCCTTTCTAATGGAGAGCTTCCCTTTTATGAACCAGGTCTAGATACGCTATTGGCCTCGGAGATAAAGACTGGACGCCTCACATTTACTACTGACTTTTCAGCCGCCGCTGATGCTGATATTCACTTTATTTGCGTTGGCACTCCGCAAAGTAAAGATGGTTTGGCTGCCGATCTAACATTTGTTAAGTCGGCAATCGCTGCAATAGCGCCTCATTTAAAAGATGGCGCGCTAGTTGTTGGAAAATCAACCGTTCCTGTGGGTACAGCTCAAGCACTGCGAGAAATTCTTGCGACATCTGCGCCACAAGCCGATTTAGCCTGGAATCCAGAGTTCTTGCGAGAAGGATTCGCGGTTGAAGATACTTTAACCCCGAATCGATTGGTGGTCGGAGTCGTCAATGATCGTGCAGAAAATATCCTTAAAGAAGTTTATAAACCAATTATCGATCTCGGCACTCCTTGGATACGCGCAGATCTACCCACCGCAGAACTTGTTAAAGTGGCAGCAAATTCATTTCTCGCCACAAAAATTTCTTTTATCAATGCCATGGCTGAAGTTTGTGAGGCTGCTGGCGGAGACGTAACAGTTTTAGCTAAAGCAATTGGTTATGATCCACGAATTGGGAGTCGATTTTTACAGGCAGGTATTGGTTTTGGTGGTGGCTGCCTACCGAAAGATATCCGCGCCTTTATGGCGCGTGCCGAAGAACTCGGCGCTGATCAGGCCCTCGATTTTTTACGAGAGATTGATGCCATTAATTTACGCGCACGCCAGCGGGTAATCGATGTAGTTCGCGCCGATCTTTCGGAAGATTTAACGAAATATAAAATCGCGATACTCGGCGCTACCTTTAAACCAGATAGCGATGATGTACGCGACTCCCCTGCACTGGATATCGCAGCCCAGCTTCAAGCTGCCGGCGCAACAGTTGTTGTTCACGATCCAAAGGGAATCGAACCGGCACGGAAGAGATTCCCTCACTTGGATTATGCCGAAAGAGTTACTGATTGTGTAAAGGGAGCTGATGCGATTCTCCACTTAACCGAGTGGAAGGAATATCGCGAGCTTGACCCTTCAGTAATCGGTCAGTTGGTTAAATCAAAATTCTTAATTGATGGTCGCAATGCTCTTGATCGTGAAAAGTGGCGTGCAGCTGGTTGGCGCGTGCATGCGCTCGGCCGCACTGATTAGCGAATTAGAAACCAGTTTTTTGGTTACGGCGGGCGTTTAAATTAGCGCCCTTTTCTTTTGCCTCAGCATTAATTGCAATTAACGCATCGCCAACTTTTGCTGAAATGGCGCTATCTGATACTCCAAGAATTCGGGCCGCCAAGATTCCAGCGTTTTTAGCGTTCCCTACT
Organism: Candidatus Planktophila sp.; assembly: GCA_964201275.1. Classification (GTDB taxonomy): domain Bacteria; phylum Actinomycetota; class Actinomycetes; order Nanopelagicales; family Nanopelagicaceae; genus Planktophila. The sequence goes on from CAXNDQ010000035.1 coordinate 5,163, forward strand.
CCAACTGTTGCGACGGGAATTCCTGCTGGCATTTGAACAATCGAGAGTAGTGAATCCATCCCATCAAGATTCTTCAGCGCAACCGGAACTCCAATTACTGGCAAGGTTGTTAGCGAAGCAACCATTCCGGGCAGATGTGCTGCGCCGCCAGCTCCTGCAATAATTACTTTAAACCCTTTTGTTTTCGCTTCTTGTGAAAATGCAACCATCTCAAGTGGCATGCGGTGAGCCGATAACACCTCAGCAGTATATGTAATCCCAAATGAGTCAAGTACTTTCGCAGCTTCTTCCATTACTGGCCAATCAGAATCTGACCCCATGATGATTGCAACATCACTCATCAATCTCTCCACTCATATAGTCGCGTGCATGTTCTACTACCTCGGTTAATTCTAGAAGGTTTTTACCAATCGCGGTGACATGACCAATTTTGCGCCCTTTACGCACTTCTTTCTTATATTGGTGAAACTTTAATTCTGGATTCCTCGCCATTAGGTGCAAATATGGACGATACATATCCATCTTCTCGCCCCCTAAAATATTGCCCATCACTGCAAAAGGCGCGGTCATAGTTGGATCACCAAGTGGTAAATCTAAAATCGCACGCAAATGCTGCTCAAACTGACTGGTCCGAGCGCCTTCAATGGTCCAATGTCCAGAATTATGTGGGCGCATTGCTAACTCATTTATATAAAGTTGATCACCCTTAACAAACATTTCAACTGCCATCACTCCAATCAATGAAATTTCCTCGGCAATTGATAGTGCCAAGTGCTGCGCTTGTTCTGCAACTGACGAAGAAATCACCTGCGCAGGAGTGATAGTTAAGGTGCAAATTCCATCTGACTGAACCGTCTGTGTCGGTGCCCACGAAGTTGCCTGACCATGCGCAGATCGGGCGACCATCACAGCAATTTCACTATCAAAATCAATCAACTCTTCAATTAACAGTTGTGGATGATCAATTAGCAATTCTCCCAGGTCATCTAAATTACTGATTTTCCAGACGCCCCGTCCGTCATATCCACCAGATATTCGCTTAGCGATGAATGGAAGTTCAAAGGCTTGGCCTTCGTCCGAGATGACGCGCCATTTAGGGGCTTGGTATCCAGATAACTTTTCGCGCATAAGAGCTTTATCTTGCGAGTACTGAAAAGATTGTGAGGTAGGAAATACCTTTATGCCGGCAGCTTCCAACCCTTTAATCACGGGCAGCGGCACTAGTTCATGTTCAAAAGTTACGAGATCGCATTTCTTTGCAAATTCCAACAACTGTGAAAGATCGCGGTAATCACCAACTAAATGAGGTGCAATCTGTGCCGCGCTATCTTGCTCATCTTGTGCAAATAGCAAAAGGTTGACGCCCAGCGCTGTCGCAGGAGCGAAAGTCATCCGCGCTAATTGCCCAGCGCCGATTATTCCGACGGTTGGAAAGCGCTTATTCACCTCGCTATCGTAGATGAACTACATCTCCCACGTTAACTTCAAAGCCATCATCGAGCATCAAGGCGCCAATTCGATTTATAGTCAGCGCCTTTCCCGTGCGATTTTCCCGCCCACTCACCTCGACCTGCACTTGACGCCCAAGGGTTGCACAGACTGCACTGTACTTATCAAGAAGATCTACACCGCTATCCCACATTTCAAAGTTAGCTTCAAAGCGATTTAAAAATTCACCAAGTATTAAATTGCGATCCAACTTATTGGAACCTGTAATTGCTAATGAAGTTGCGGTATCCACTGGTAGTTCTTCAGCGGTCATGGCGACATTAACTCCAATCCCGAGAATTACTCCATCGTCTGTGGCTTGTGCCAGTAAGCCGGCGACTTTCTTCTCTTCAATTAAAATATCATTTGGCCACTTGAGCTTCACTTGTGATGGATTATCTTGTGAAATGACTTCCTGCATACTCAGCGCCGCAAGATGTGTAATGAATCCCCAATCACTGCGCGCTCGTTTCGGTTTTATAAAAAAAGAAAATAAGAGCGCGCTACCTGGTGCTGCTTCAAAAGTGCGATCTAATCTGCCGCGTCCCGCCGTTTGGAATTCTGCAGCAAGAACATCGCCGGTTTTTGCTGAATTTGAAATCACTAATTCTGCAAGATCGGTTTGAGTGGATGTAGTGAGATCAACCACGCTTACTCGCCAGTACCCCGAAGTCAGCGATGCGATTACCGCTGTATCTAGTGGCGCTCTTGGCGCTGATGTACCCACGCCTAGTACCGTAGAGCCATGAACCCAGATCTGCATACAACTTCGGGAAAAATTGAAGATCTCCGTCTTCGTGTTGAAGAAGCAATCCACGGTGGTTCCGCTCGCGCGGTTGAAAAGCAACATGCCAAAGGTAAGTTGACCGCTCGAGAACGCATCGACTTGTTAGTGGATGCCGACTCATTTACTGAAATCGATGAATTCGCACGCCATCGTTCGACACAGTTCGGGATGGAGAAGAGCCGACCTTACGGTGACGGCGTAGTGATCGGTACGGCTACCGTCGATGGAAGACCTATCGCGCTCTACTCTCAAGATTTCACAGTTATGGGTGGAAGTCTTGGCGAAGTTCACGCTGAAAAGATTGTAAAGATCGCCGAATTTGCGCTCAAGAGCGGAATTCCATTAATTGGAATAAATGATTCGGGTGGAGCTCGTATTCAAGAAGGCGTTGCATCGCTAAATGGTTACGGCAAAATTTTCCGACTTAACACTCGCTCATCAGGTGTAATTCCGCAGATATCTCTGATCCTCGGCCCGTGCGCAGGTGGTTCAGCTTATTCACCTGCGCTCACAGATTTTACGGTTATGGTTAATGAAACTTCACATATGTTTATTACTGGACCAGATGTCATTAAGACAGTAACTGGTGAAGATGTTGAAATGGAAGAACTCGGTGGAGCGCTTACACACAATACTCGCTCTGGAAACGCGCACTATCTGGCAGATAGCGAAGCGGATGCGATTGATTACGTAAAGGCGCTACTTTCTTATCTACCCTCAAACAATATGGATGGCTCACCACATCTTCCACCAACTCAAAATTTAGATGAGAGCGCTGCAGACACAGCGCTTAATGAATTAATCCCAGATAGCCCTAACCAGCCGTACGACATGAAAACACTGATTACTACCCTGGTTGATGAAGGAGAATTCCTCGAAGTACACGCCTTGTATGCACCAAACATTATCGTTGGTTTCGCTCGCATTGAAGGCGAATCAATTGGAATCATCGCAAATCAGCCTTCCCAATTAGCCGGTACTTTAGATATCAACTCCAGCGAAAAAGCCGCTCGATTTCTGCGTTTCTGCGATGCATTTAGCATTCCAATTCTTACCTTGGTGGATGTACCTGGCTTCCTGCCTGGAACGGAACAAGAATGGAACGGCATAATCCGCCGTGGCGCAAAATTACTTTACGCATACGCCGAAGCATCTGTGCCACTCGTAACCCTGATTACACGTAAAGCATATGGTGGCGCATTTATCGTTATGGGATCAAAATATTTGGGAAGTGATATTAACTTTGCGTGGCCGAGTGCTGAAATTGCAGTAATGGGAGCACAAGGTGCGGTAAATATTCTTTACCGCAAAGAAATCGCAGAGGCTAAGAACCCCGAAAAAGCGCGTGCGGAGTTGGTTTCCGAGTACACCGAAACTTTATCTAACCCGTATGCAGCGGCAGAGCGTGGCACGATCGACAGTGTTATTGAGCCTCACCAATCCCGCGCCTACATCACAAAAGCATTCCGTACCTTAAAGACCAAGCGTGACACATTGCCTGCGCGTAAGCACGGAAATATTCCACTGTAATGAAATTTACAGTTACAGCAGGAAATCCAAGTGAAGAAGAACTCTTGGCGATAAAGGCTGCCATAAGTAGCCATGAGATGCAGGACCTTACCCCCGTAATAAAGCGCAGCGTCTTTGGATTACCACAGCTACGCCAACCACTACCCCATCAAATTACATTTGGTGCACGGAGAAAAAATAGATAATGCCGCAAATTGTTCTCGCTTCACAGTCAACTTCACGTCTTCGTTTACTCGAAGGCGCAGGTATTTCTCCATCTGTAAGAGTTAGCCACGTGGATGAAGAGACAGATTTCTTTAACGCAATGACTCCTGCCGATATGGTTATTGCTTTGGCGGTGACGAAAGCTCACACGGTACGCGAACAGATAGATTTCCCAGCAATCATTATTGGCTGTGACTCAACATTTGATGTCGATGGCGTTTCATTTGGCAAGCCAGGTTCACCAGAAATAGCAAGAGAGCGTGCGCTAGCGATCAGTGGTCGAAGTGGATTACTGCACACAGGTCACTGTGTTATAGATACAGAGCAAGGTCGAGAAATTGTCGATCGCGTAACAACGAAAGTTACATTTTCAAAAATGAGTAGTGATGAAATCGATGATTACATTGCATCTGAAGAACCACTCCATGTTGCTGGTGGTTTTACTCTAGATGGATTTGGGTCGCCCTTTATTCCAGTTATTGAAGGCGATTACACCAATGTTGTTGGCATCTCGATGCCCTTTTTAAGATCCGCAATGTCGCAACTTGGCTATTCTTGGCCACAGGTTAAGGAGATGCGATGAAACGTGTTTTAATTGCTAATCGAGGTGAGATCGCGGTCCGCGTTATTCGCGCCTGTCGCGATCACGGAATTGAAAGCGTCGCTGTTTACTCTGAAGAAGATCGCGATGCGATTCACACCAAGAGCGCAGATTTTGCATTTTCGCTAAATGGCACAACCGCAACGCAAACTTATTTAGATATTTC
>CAXNDQ010000036.1:0-9932 GCA_964201275.1 Candidatus Planktophila sp.
GATATGTCAAAACAAATTGATCGCACTCACTTGGCAAAGCTTCGTAAAATCGAAGAAGAGCGTTTCTTAGCAAACCATAAGAAAAGCGGCGAAGCATTTACTGATTCGCAAAAAGTGATGCACGAAGGTGTTCCGATGTCTTGGATGGCCAAATGGCCAGGTGCGCACCCAGTCTTCGTAAAGGAAGCCAAGGGTGCCAAGTTCACCGATATTGACGGCAATACTTATATCGACTTCTGTTTAGGCGATACCGGATCAATGACGGGGCATTCACCCGATGCAACGATCGCTGCGATTAAGCGCCAAGCAGATATTGGCATCACTTCAATGTTGCCGACGCTAGATGCCGCAGTTGTTTCAAAAGAACTTGCTGCGCGCTTTGGTCTGCCTAAATGGCAATTTACCGTGACTGCAACCGATGCCAACCGCCACGTTATTCGCTACTGCCGTTTGATCACCGGACGCAGCAAGATAATTGTCATTGATCGTTGTTATCACGGAAGCGTTGATGAAACTTTTGCAACGCTAGATGAGGCAGGAAACACAGTTAAGCGCGAAGGCAATTTAGGCGCACCCGTTGATTTAGCTGTCACAACTCGCGTTGTGGAATTTAACGACCTTGCCGGAATGGAAGCTGCGCTTAAAAATGGTGATGTTTCGGCGATCTTGATGGAACCGGCAATGACAAATGTTGGCATTGTGTTACCTGATGATGGCTATTTATATGCGGTGCAAGAACTCGCAAAGAAATATGGCGCGCTCTTAATAATTGATGAGACACACACAATCTCTGTTGGCCCTGGCGGTATGACACAAGACCTTGGTCTTAAGCCTGATTTCTTAACTATTGGCAAAGCGATTGCCGGCGGAATTCCAGTTGGAACATTTGGTATGACTGAAGATGTTGCCAATTCAATTAAGAAACTTGTTGAATTAGAAATCATTGATACTGGCGGAATCGGCAGTACGCTGGCAGGTAATGCAATGTCACTTGCCGCAATGCGCGCGACGCTAAGTGAAGTATTAACCGCAGATGCCTTCGTAGAGATGATCGCTCTTGGTGATCGCTGGAGTGATGGCGTTGATGCGGCGATTGCCGAATTTGATTTAGATTGGCATTGCAACCGGCTTGGTGCTCGCGGGGAATACATCTTTAAAGGTAAAGCACCTCGCACTGGTCGCGAAGCAGCCGAATCTGGCGACTTTGAACTTGAGCAATACATTCACTTGCGCTTATTAAACGATGGTTTTTTGCTTACGCCATTTCATAACATGGCGTTGATGTCACCGGCAACAACTGCCGCAGATGTTGATGCGCACACTGCAGCGTTTCGCGCGATGTGTGCTGATTTAGTTAGTTAAAACCAAGGCTTGTATAAAGCGCTAAACCTGCTTCATTATCGGCATCAACGTAAAGCATTGAGTGCTTTAGCCCTTTAGCAAACAGGTAATTGATTGCTGCGACAGAGACTGCCCGGCCTATCCCTTGGTGGGCGTGATCGGGATCAACGCCGACAACATATAACTCACCAACAGGTTCTTGGTTAACAAAGTCTTGATGGATTTTGGTCCAGACAAAACCAACGATTTCATCGCCTTTTGTCGCAAGAAAGAAACCTTCTGGATCAAACCAATTCTCAGCCATTCGGTTCTCTAAATCTTGCAAGGCCCAATTGCCTTGATCGGGATGGCTTGTGAAAATCTTATTATTTAGCGCCAACCAGCGATCTTTATCTTGCTTAGGATCAAAGGTGCGGATTGTGTATTCACGCTTTGTTGTTGGAAGTGGATCAGTTAGTGATCGATGAATTTTGAGAATATGGCGCATTGCGGTTAGACCCGCTCGGAAAGTTGGCTCTCTTTGCCAGCGCTTGGAAGGGTGAAGCGATAACCAACGTTGCGAACTGTGCCGATGATCGATTCAAATTCAGGACCAAGTTTGGAACGCAGGCGACGGATGTGAACATCAACGGTGCGTGTTCCACCGAAATAGTCATATCCCCAAATTTCTTGCAGCAACTGTGCGCGAGTAAATACACGGCCGGGATGTTGTGCCAAAAACTTTAGAAGTTCAAATTCTTTAAAGGTTAAATCAAGTGAGCGACCCTTGATTTTTGCAGTGTAAGTGCTTTCATCAATGACGACATCACCGGTGCGAATTTCACCAGCAGTTGGATCAGCAGCAGTAAGTGCCGCAAGGTGTGTGCCGATTGATATACGAATGCGTGCATCAACTTCGGCAGGGCCAGCGGTGTCGAGCATTACATCATTGACTCCCCAGTCCGCACTCATTGCAGAGAGTCCGCCTTCTGTGGTGATAGCAATTACGGGTGCGCCAACGCCTGTTGAAGTAAGTAAGCGAGTTAAATTCTTAGCTGCAGGTAAATCACGGCGAGCATCGACAAAAACGATATCCATAACCGGTGAATCGATTAAAACGCTCGCTTCGGCGGGCAAGATTTTTACAGTGTGCTGCAGAAGAGCAAGCGATGGCAGAACTTCCGCGCTGGCGCCATTGGTGTTTGTCAGTAACAACACCTTGGCCATGGGGGTAAGCCTTTCGCGATAATTGAGTTAGTGATATCTGCTTAAGTGAGAGAGAATACTCCTGTGAAAACGTTCATTCCACTCGCGATCGTGCTGGTCGCCGCCACTGGCTTCGGCTTCTGGTTTCAGCGCACTCGTGGGGAATTTCGCAAGAAGAAGACGGTTAATGGGCCAAAACTAACCGCTGCAATTGTCGGTACCGAGCTCGGCTCTCGCGCCACGATGGTGCAATTCTCATCAGCATTTTGCACGCCCTGCCGTGCGACCAAGGTGTTACTCGAAGATATGGTCAAAACCATGCCCGATGTTCACTACGCCCATATCGATGCCGAATCTCATCTGGAACTCGTTCGCAAATTGGATATTCGTTCGACGCCAACAACCTTGTTCTTAAATGGTGCCGGCGTTGAAGTCGGCCGTGCAATGGGAACGCCAAAGCGCGCTCAAGTGCAGGCTGCAATCGCCGCTATTCATTGAGTTGCTGAAGTTGCGAAAGGCTTGCAAGTAGTCAATTCTCGCAAATCGCTTTACTCTTTATACATGTTCCGCATCAAAACCAGTTACTTCACAAAGCGCCGTGTGCTTGATTACGGTCGCTTAACTGGCGCTATCTGTTGTGCTTAGTTTGCAACTTTAAAAACTAAAACTCACAACCCATAAGCGATAAAAGTGAAGGAAGTAAAAATGTCAGTTTCAATAGATGCACGTGGTCCTCGTTGGTCTGCAGCGATTACCGCCGTTGTATTAGCAACTGCGCTGGTGACATCAAATCTTTGGGTGATTGCATTCCAAGCAGTTGTCTTTGCGATCGGTGCCATTCGTGGTCCACAATTCACTCCTTATGCGCTGATCTTCAAAAAGTTGATTAAGCCAAGGTTAAAGTCTGAACCAATTTTGGAAGATGTTCGACCTCCACAATTTTCACAATCAGTCGGACTTGCTTTTGCACTCGTCGCTGTAATCGCATCTATAACTGGAGCCGGTGGGGTATTCACAGTTGCAGTTGCTTTTGCACTGGCTGCCGCGTTTTTAAATGCAGCGTTTAACTTCTGTCTAGGTTGCCAGATGTATTTGCTCATCTTGCGCGTCCGCACAGCAAAGTAATCAACCGATAACCAGTTTCATACACTTTAATCCAAATCACTTAGAAGGTAGGCTTATCCCATGGCTGATAAACATGAACTGCGCGACAAAGGTCTGCGCTTAACGCCACAACGCGAACTTGTTTTATCTGCAGTACGCGAACTTGGTCACGCCACACCCGAAGAAGTTGCCGAAAAGGTCCGTGCAACCCACCCGGGAATCAATCTTTCTACCGTTTATCGCAACCTGGAAACTCTTGAAAATGTTGGTCTTGTGCAACACACGCACTTAGGTCACGGTGGAGCCACGTATCACGCAGCTGAAGAGTTGACTCACCTACATCTAGTTTGCAGCGATTGCGGTTCTGTTGGCGATGCACCGATTGGTGCTGCTGCAAACTTTGTACAAAACCTTTCTGATGATTATGGCTTTAGAACAGATGTCACTCACTTTGCTGTTTACGGATTATGCGCTGCGTGCGTTAAGTAATTATGACTGCGGTATTAGTAGAAGATGGCGTCGATAAGGGCGCTATTTGGCACTTTGGTGAACCAAATAAAGAGCAGAAGGCGATGCTCGAAGGTAAAGCTTGGGCCGATCTCTCTCATCTAAATGTGATCGCTGTATCTGGCGCTGATCGTCTGAAGTGGTTACACGATCTAACAACTCAACACTTATCTGAACTTAGTGTTGGCCAATGGAGTTCTGCGCTGATATTAGATCCACAAGGCCACGTTGAGTACCAATTTAACTTGGTAGATGATGGCGAAACAACTTGGTTGGTTTTAGATCCGGGATATGCTGAAAGCTTGATTGCATACTTGCAGAAAATGAAATTTATGTTGCGCGTTGATGTGCGTGATGCTTCCAGTGAATTTGTAGTGCTTCGTGCACCAGGTACCGCAACTAATATCGGTGGACCATTTGCTTTGGTACCGCGCGCAGAGTTAAAAGAGATGCAAGAAACTTTTGGGGCTACTGCAATGCAGGTTGGCACCTGGGCACTAGATGCAGAGCGCGTTGCAGCAGGGCGCCCACGAATTGGTTTTGAGACCGACCACAAATCAATCCCTAACGAACTTGGGGTTTTAAATAAATCAGTACATATGAACAAGGGTTGCTATCGCGGTCAAGAAACAGTTGCAAAAATCTTTAATCTCGGTAACCCTCCGCGTCGACTGGTTATGTTGCATTTGGATGGTAGCCAAGTTGTAATGCCCGCATCTGGCACGCCGGTAATGAATGGTGAAGTACAAGTTGGTTTTCTTGGCACCGTTGCCCGCCACTATGAACTTGGTCCAATCGCACTAGCCATTGTTAAACGAACAACACCAGTTGATGCGCAGTTGACGGTGGAAAACGTAGCCGCATCACAACAAGTGATTGTGCCCGCATAAATGGAGACCATCGGACAAGGCTTGATTGTTCTACTAGCAATGCTGGTCATAATGTGGGCGGTGAAGAAGCTCTAAACCCTTACTATTAAGGCGTGGAAATCGTTAGCGCAGTTCTTCTCGGAGTTATCTCTCTCTTAATTGGAGTTGCGCTGGTGATTTACGGTTTTCGTGGTCGGCGCGAATCTCAAGCTCGTGATGCGCGCACATATCGAAGGGGCAGACTCTAAGTGGTCTTTACAATTCCTGAAGGGCTGCACCCAGATTTAAATCCTTTGGCTTGGATGGTCGGCACTTGGCGTGGCAAAGGTCGTGGTGATTATCCGACTATTGAAAGTTTTGAATATGCGCATGAAGTTGTCTTTAATCACGACGGTCGCCCCTTTTTGAATTATTACTCGCGCTCTTGGATCATTGATAAAGATGGCGAAATCATTCGCCCTGCTGCATCAGAAACTGGTTTCTGGCGCGTTAAACCAAATAACGTTTTAGAAGTTGTGATCTCACATAACACTGGAATCTCTGAAGGATGGGTTGGACAGTTTGATGGTCCCAAGATTCAGTTAGTTATGGATCAGGCTTATTCAGCGCCGTCGGCAAAGATTGTCACGGCCGGTGTACGTTTATATGGCCTTGTTGCAGGCGAACTATTTTTTGCATACGACATGGCCGCCGAAGGCCAAGAGTTACAAGCTCATATCTGGTCATCACTAGAACGCCAATCTGAGTAAAGAGGGCGCAAAATGTTTAACGATGCAGTCTTAGCCGAATACGTTCGCGACGGAGTTGTTGAATCAGAACATCGCGGTTTTTTGGCGGCACTCAACGCAGATGGTTCAATCTTTAAATCATTAGGTGATGTCGAAACTAAGATCTTTCCCCGCTCAACAGTTAAATGTGCACAGGCATCTGTAATGGTGCGCAGCGGTTTAGATTTAGAACCGCGCTTGTTAGCACTTGCCCAATCAAGTCATTCTGGCGGCGAAATGCATCTGGACGGCGCTCGCGAAATCTTGGCATCAGTTGGATTATCTGAAAGCGCTTTGCAGTGCGCACTGGATCGTCCGCTTGGTGATGCCGAACGCCGCGCTTGGGGAGAAAAGCCACCTACTCAAATTGCGATGAATTGCAGCGGAAAACATGCCGCCATGTTGGCAACTTGTGTGAAAAATGGTTGGCCTATCGAAACTTATTTAGAACAAAGCCATCCATTGCAACTAGCAATCAAAGCTGAGTTAGAGAAGTTAGCAGGGGAAAAAATCACTCTAACTTCCACCGATGGTTGCGGTGCTCCACTCTTCTTACTTTCGCTAATTGGTTTGGCACGCGCGGTTCGTGCAATCACTATTTCAACTGATCCGGTACATCAAAGTGTTATGAGCGCGGCACGTGCATTTCCTGAAATGGTTGGTGGAGTCGGCCGCCACAACACCGAGATGATGCAACAAGTCCCGGGGTTATTTATGAAAGATGGCGCTGAAGCGGTCAATGTTTGTTCACTCGCAGATGGACGCACTTTTGTATTTAAAGTAAGCGATGGATCACTACGTGCATTTCGCACAATTGTGCACGCTTGTCTTAAAGATTTTGGGATTGATACACCGCTTACCCTAGAAAAAGTAATGGGTGGTCCGCGTGTAATTGGCACCATTCGCGCCACCATTTAAACGCGCGTACCATTAGGGACATGAAGCGTCGCGTGGCCATGTTGATGGTCCACACCTGTCCACTTGAGCAGGCTGGAATTGGCGATGCTGGCGGCATGAACATTTACGTTGCCGAAAGTGCAGCGCGAATGGCGGCACAAGGTGTTGAAGTAGATATCTTCACACGTCGCGATCATTTAGATCTACCCGAAGTTGTTGAACTTTCCCCAGGAGTAAATGTGCATCACTTAGATGCCGGACACGATCTGCACTGGACGAAAGAGCAAGTTCCAGCGCACTTTAAAGAGTTGAGTGCCGAATTTAAGAAAGCGCTATCTGGTGAGCGACGTTATGACTTAATCCATTCTCATTACTGGCTATCTGGCAAGGTTGCGATGCCAGTGGCTAAAGAGTTAAAGATGCAGTTGGTGCACACCATGCACACAATGGCGCGAGTGAAGAATTTAAATCTTGCTGAAGGCGAAACTCCTGAACCAATGATTCGCGTGCAGGGTGAAACCCAGATAGTGGCTGCAGCAAATGCCTTAACTGCTAATACCGATGCAGAAGCGGCCAGCTTGGTTTCCTTATATGAAGCCTGTCCCGACATTGTTCACGTTGTGACTCCCGGAGTTGATCTTTACAACTTCACACCAGGTGCGGGCCGTGCTGCTGCACGTAAGGTTGTTGGAATTGATGGAGATGCTCTCGTCATTACTTTTGTGGGGCGCATTCAGCCACATAAAGGACCAGAGTTGTTAATTCGTGCAACTGCCGAAATACTTTCGCACACACCACTTCTTCGACCTAAGTTGCGCGTCTTTATTGTCGGTGGGGCATCGGGTGCTAACGGCAGCGAAGTTGAGCGCCTAAAGGAATTAACTACTTGGCTTGGTATCGATGATGTAATTTCATTTGCACCACCTGTTGCGCGCACAGAACTTCCTGATTGGTATCGCGCTGCTGATTTAGTTTGCGTTCCGAGTTACTCAGAAAGTTTTGGTCTGGTCGCACTTGAAGCGCAAGCGTGTGGCACACCTGTTGTTGCCACGGCTGTTGGTGGGCTTCGCACCGCAGTGGCCGATGGTATTTCTGGCGTACTAGTTGATGGACACGATCCCCGAGCTTGGTCTTCTGTTTTAGTGCGCTTGCTGCAAGAGCCACAACGCCGCGTCTTGCTTTCGATGGGAGCGGTTGAACATGCTTCGCACTTCGGTTGGGACGCCACCGCGCGCGGGACTTTAGATATTTACGATCAAGTAATAACCGAAGCTGCTCGCGTCAACAAGTCGATCGGATAATAAGTGGCAGCGGTTGATCCTCGGATCGTTATTGAGGAATTTCTAGATTCGCACGACCTGGAATTTGATCAGAAAGATCCCAATACCTTTCTAATTACTCTGCCTGGTGAGAAAAAACTCCAGACCCATTGCGCCTTGATCGTTGGCGATCACTCTTTAAGTATTAACGCATTTGTAATTCGTAAACCTGATGAAAATGAAGGCGCTGTCCATGCTTGGTGCATGTCAAAAAATGCCGGGATGTATGGAATCGCCTTTGCCATTAATGAGTTAGGCGATATTTTTCTAGTTGGGCGTTTGCCACTTGCAGCAGTCAACGATCGCGAGATAGATCGATTAGTTGGAGCGGTTCTGCAATATTCTGATTCATCATTTAATCCACTGCTAGAACTTGGATTTGCCAATTCAATCCGTCGTGAATGGGCATGGCGCTTGAACCGCGGTGAATCTTTAGCAAATCTTGATGCCTTTAAGCATTTGATTTAATAATTCACCCAGCACATGGCAAGATAGGGTTATGTCCAAATACGAATTGATCTTGTTGCGCCACGGGGAATCTGAGTGGAACGCAAAGAATCTCTTCACTGGTTGGGTGGACGTTCACCTTTCTACCGCTGGCGAAGCAGAAGCAACGCGCGGGGGCAAGTTATTGGCCGAGCGCAATTTATTACCTGATGTTGTTCACACATCTTTATTACGTCGCGCAATTCATACTTCACAACTTGCACTCGATTCGTGCGATCGCCACTGGATTCCGGTGCGGCGCTCTTGGCGCTTAAATGAACGTCATTACGGCGCTCTGCAAGGCAAGGATAAGAAAGAGACGTTGGCAAAATACGGTGAAGAACAATTTAAATTGTGGCGCCGTTCATTTGATGTGCCACCTCCGCCAATTGATTCCAACGATCCTTACAGCCAATCAAGCGATGCGCGATACGCAGATTTAGGTGCGCAACTTCCTGCGACAGAATGTCTTAAGGATGTAGTCACGAGAATGATTCCTTATTGGCAAGAATCGATTATTCCTGATCTAAAGGCAGGCAAACGAGTGCTTGTCACCGCTCACGGAAATTCATTGCGGGCCCTTGTGATGCACCTAGATGGGATATCAGAAGCGGATATCGCAGAGTTAAATATTCCAACCGGTATTCCACTTCTTTATAACTTGGATGCAGACTTCAAGCCGGTTAAAAGAGGTGGAGAGTATTTAGATCCAGAAGCTGCGAAAGCGGCTATTCAGGCTGTGGCGAATCAGGGGAAGAAGTAGCCTCAACCGAATTTGACGTGACGTTCTTGTAGTCATCGCGCTTGTCACGAATGATTACTTCTGCTGTAACTAAGCCAGCACGAGCAAAACCTAAGCTGAGTTTTACGTGGCGGCCCGCAACTGGTTTAACTCCAGAGAAAAACGCCTTCACATTTGCGCTTTCGCCTTCAAAGCGAAGTGGCGCATTCTGCGCAAGTGTTGTGTCTCCAGTAAGTGTCGCGGTATTTCCACCAACTGCGATTCCGAGCAATTGATCGGCTTCTGCACCCTGATTGACAATAGTTCCGACAACAACCGCGTCACCGTTTTCAGTGGCAACAAGTAACAAATTAACAATCTTTATCGCGCTGCCATTTTGTGTTATTGCAACTTCAACACCATCGGTTACTTGGGTGAGTGTTCGAGTTGCTGCGTTTTGACCCGCTCCACACGCTGTAAGAGTTGTTGCGATTAATAGAGCAGAGATTGTTGTGAAGATGCGACGCATGGGCCATATTCTCTCACGCCTTTTACCTCGGTTTACCCCTTATTTAATGGGGTTTTCTCGCAGGAAAATCGCTGGTAGAATTGTCTGTCTAGCGAAGGGCAACACATGACATTTAAGGTCGGCGAAACCGTTGTTTATCCCCATCACGGCGCAGCTCTAATCGAAGCCATTGAAACTCGCATCATCAAGGGCGAAGAGCGTACCTAC
>CAXNDQ010000037.1:0-9707 GCA_964201275.1 Candidatus Planktophila sp.
TCACGCCGCCGCGAATCTTTGGCGGATGCAACAGCAGTTTCATTTACCCGCAATCCAGCTGGCTTGCGTAAAGCTTTAGAAGTATTGGCTGCGGACTCAACTGTGGTGCATCAAAAATCAAATGCGGTTGCTCATATTTGGATTGAATCACCGCTGGATGGAAAAGCAGTGTCAAAGATGTTTTCTACACATCCTCCGATTCAAGAGCGCATTGCCACCTTGCGCGCGATGGAGTCGTTAGGTAACTAACCATTAATTGGGAAGAAGAGCGTGAAAGCAGCGCCTTTACCTAGCTCTGATTCAACACTTACTTGCCCGGCATGTGCGCGCATTACCGCCTCAACGATTGATAAACCAAGACCGGTTCCTTCACCATCGGTGCGAACGCGTGAAGGATCAGCTCGATAGAAACGTTCAAAAATTTGCGCCTGATCTTTCTCAGATAAACCAGGTCCGTTATCTGCGATTCGAATCCGAACCCCATCTTCGCTTTGAATTACCGATACATCTATCTTCGTTCCAACAGGTGTATGAGTGCGGGCATTAGCGAGCAAGTTAGCGACTACTTGGTGAATACGATCATTATCCCCAAGAGCATAAATCTCCTCATCTGATTTATTGAAATAAACGGCATGGTTTGGGCCTGCAGCACGAGCTGATTCGACTGCATCAAAAACCAACTTACTTAAGTTAACTGGTTCTGCTTTCATCTCGCGAGATTGATCAAGGCGAGCTAATAACAGTAAATCTTCAACAAGTGAACCCATACGTTTGGATTCGTTTTCAATTCGTCCAATTAACTCTTTAGTCTTTTCTTCACCCGTTACCGCTCCCTGGCGATGTAATTCGGCAAAGCCTCGAATAGCAGTGATCGGTGTGCGAAGCTCGTGTGAAGCATCTGCAACGAATCGTCGTAACTTGCTCTCGCTTTCAACTCGAGCAGAGAAAGACTCTTCGATGCGCCCCAACATCATATTTAAAGTATTCACTAAACGTCCGACTTCAGTATTCGGTTTTAAATCTGGTAAACGAGCGGTTAAATCACCCTCGGCTATTCGTTCGGCAGTTGCTTCAACGGTTGCGAGTGGACGCAGACCAACGGTAATAACTTTGCGTGATGCCAGTGCAATAAATAAAATCATTACAAGACCAATTAAAATAAATAAACCCTGTAAGCGAAGAAGTGTGCGGTCTATATCCTCAAATGATTGTGCAACAACGACGATACCTAAACCTGTAGGTAGCCTCTGTGCAATTACGCGAAAATCTGATTGCGGTGCCTCAATTGTGAAAGGCTGATTTCCGCGTTCGATTACCTGTTCGGGAGTAATTGACTGTAAATAACTAGTAATTTCAGTGCTATTTAAATCGCCACCGATCTGACCCAGAATAATTCCAGCTGGCCCAATCAAGGTTAATGAAATTGAGGTTGGCACGCTTTGCAGTGGGACAGCAGGTGCATCATCGCTCTCATCATCTCTTTGGTTTTCACGTGCTTCGCGCGCAATACCCGCGCGCTCTACTCGAGGAAATGATCCCCCAGCCACACTCAATAACTCAGAATCCATTTGCTGGGTTAGGTAAGAACGCATCAGTGTTTGCGCTGCTACATCGGATGCGAGAAAGCCCATTGCCGAAAGGAGTACAACACCTAAAGTGAGGCGATTAAGTAAACTCCAATTTGAAAACGGGCTGATCATTTATTTAGGTGCAGGCAATCTCAATCGGTAACCGACGCCACGAACAGTATGAATTAGTGGTGGATCAAATGAGTCGATCTTTTTGCGCAAGTAAGAGATATATGTTTCGACAATTCCGGCATCGCCACGGAAGTCGTACTGCCATACATGGTCAAGGATCTGCGACTTAGATACGACGCGATCGGCGTTGATTAACAGATAACGCAGCAACTGAAATTCAGTGGGGGACATTTCTAGCAATTGACCCCCGCGATGTACTTCGTGAGTTGCTTCATTTAATTCAAGATCTGCAAAACGAATCTTTTCATCGTCGGTATCAATTTCGACAACCCCGATGCGGCGAAGGAGTGCGCGCAAACGCGCAACTAATTCTTCTAAACTAAATGGCTTGGTCATGTAATCATCGCCACCGATTGTTAAACCGGCGACCTTATCTTCCATTCCATCTTTTGCGGTTAAGAATAAAACTCCAATATTTAAACCTTCGCTGCGTAATTGGCGACAGACTTCAAAACCATCGAGATCAGGCAACATCACATCGAGTACAACTGCCTGCGGTTTAAACTCTTCGGCAACGGTTAGCGCTTCGGATCCAGTCGCGGCAGTTCGGACATCAAAACCAACAAATCGCAGGCTGGTGGAAATTAGGTCGCTGATACTTTTCTCATCATCGACGACAAGGACGCGGTATGAGTGATTACTTTCAATAGTTGCCATGGTTTGAGAATGCTCCCATGACCTGTGAGAACGCTGAGAATAAGGTTAAATTATCGCCATTTAGTCAGGCGATGACGCTTCGCTCTATCTCCATTTACTTGGTCGATTACGCTTCGCTTATCTCCATTTAGTCGCGAGGCTGAATCCAACCCCCACGAAGCTAAAGCCGATAATCATGTTCCAAGCGCCGATACCTGGGATTGGGTAACTAGTCTGAGTCACATAGAAGATGACGATCCAGAAGAGACCGATCAAGAAATTGGCCACCATTACAGGGGCTAACCAGCGTGGGCTCTCGAGCGGGCCATGTGGCTCGGTATCGTGAATTAACTCATCGTGAGCGTGGCGCTCCTGGACCTTTTTACGCAATTTCGACTTTGGCATGGCTAAAGGTTACAGGCTAAATCCAGTACTGGAAACAGCGATCGTCTGCGCCTGCCAGAATTACGCCATGGCCCGCATCCTCGTCGTCGATAACTACGACTCCTTTGTCTTTAACTTGGTGCAGTACCTAGGCCAACTCGGAGCTGAATGCACCGTTAAGCGCAATGATGAAGTCGCGGCGAGTGAAGCAAGTGATTATGACGGCGTCTTAATTTCCCCCGGGCCCGGAACACCGGAGGCTGCCGGAGTAAGCATTGAGATGATCAAATACTGCGCCGAAAATACGATTCCACTCTTTGGAGTTTGTTTGGGACATCAAGCAATTGGCGTGGCATTTGGTGCGACAGTTTCGCGCGCACCAGAGTTATTGCACGGCAAAACTTCACAAGTTATTCACGAAGGCAAAGGTGTGCTTGTTAATTTACCTTCGCCCTTTACTGCAACCCGATACCACTCTCTCGCCGTAGAAAGAGAGACGGTTTCAAGTGAACTTGAAATAACTGGAACAACAGATTCTGGCGTTGTTATGTCGCTGCGTCATAAAACTCTGCCAATTGAAGGGGTTCAATTCCATCCGGAATCTGTATTGACTGAACATGGCCATTTAATGCTGGCAAATTGGTTGACGCAATGTGGAGATAAAAACGCGCTCGCAAAATCTGTTGGGCTATCTCCTGTTGTTGGGAGTCGCTCTTAAATTACGGAGCAATGTTAATTGTAATAGTCACCGGCTTACCAATAGTTTGAGTAGTGCCTGCATCAGGTGCTTGGCGAATAACAACTCCAACGGCTTGTGCTGGATCGTAATCATTAAACTCGCGAACCAAGAAACCAGCCTGAATCAGTAAAGTTTTTGCTTGAATTGCTTCCACACCAATTAAATTTGGCACTTCCACTTCACCGCTAGCAATAGTGAGAACTACACCTGATCCAGCGGTAATTACTGAACCAGCTTCTGGGGTTACTTTTAATACCGTTCCTTGCGCTTCATCCGATGGCGCAGCCTCTGTTTTAGCGATCACTAAACCTGCGGCGGCAAGGATGGTACGCGCATCAATTAAAGATGCTCCAATGATTCCATCCGGGACAATCGCATTACCTGGACCATCAGAAATGGTCAACGTGACAGCGGAACCCTTCGTTACTTGAGTTGTAGCAAGCGGAATTTGGCTAGCTACACGATCCTTCGGAATACGTGGATCCGGTGCACGTTGAACTGTGATTGTGTAACCCGGCAATAAAGCGCGCGCTTGGGTTTCAGTTAAACCAACCACGTTCGGTATTTCATTTCCGAGTGATGGCGTTGATCCACCATTTAGTGAAAGACCAATAATTGCAGCAGCGCCAATTGCGATAGCGGCGATACCAGAGATAATCGCTGTGCGCCGGCTTACCAGTGGTGCGCGAGCTACCTTGGTGGAAATATTCTGTCCTGCTCTAATCTTATTTATATCTTCCAACATTGCATTTGCAGATACATAACGATCTTCAGGTTTCTTAGCGAGTGCAACTGTTAACAAAACTTCCACGCTTTCAGGAAGATCTGGCTGTAACTCACGAGCTGGCGTTAGGGCACCAGATACATGTTGATAAGCAATAGAAACCGGAGTTTCGCCGGTATATGGCGGACGTCCCGTCAACAATTCAAATAGCAAACACCCAGTCGAATAAATATCTGTCGGTGCATCTGCGATTTCACCAAGTGCTTGCTCCGGCGATAAATACTGAGCAGTGCCAACTACGTTCCAGGTGCTAGTTAAAGTTGCACCCAAATCATCCATCGCGCGCGCGATTCCAAAGTCCATCACCTTAACATCGCCCTTATTTGTGATCATCACGTTTGCTGGTTTTATATCGCGGTGAACGATTCCGCGTTGATGTGAATAATCCAGTGCCGCAAGAATTCCGGCACCAATTTCAAGCGCGCGATCAAGTGGCAAGCGTTCGCCGTCGTGAATTAATTCTCGAAGGGTGTGACCAGAAACTAATTCCATAACAATGTATGGCGCGGGTTCTTCACCAGAGTCGTAAACAGCAACAATGCCTGGGTGGTTAAGACCAGCTGCCGCCTTAGCTTCTTTTCTAAACCGTGCAACAAATGTTGAATCTTTTGCCAAGTCACTGCGCAAAATTTTAATCGCTACTTCTCGCGATAAACGTTGATCTTGTGCAATATATACATCGGCCATTCCACCAGTGCCGATCATTGCCCCTAATTGGTAACGGCCGCCTAAAACTTTATTCATCATGCTTTAGCGGCCCCCAACTTTTCAAAGCCGGCCGTATTGGATTCAACAAGATCCGCCAGAATTATGGTGACATTATCAGGTGCACCATTTATATATGTGGCATCAATCAACGCATCAACCGCTGCGGCAGCACCCTTGCCTTTAATCAAAGTTTTGATTTCCTTATCGCTCAAAACACCAGTCAAGCCATCGCTACATATTAAATAGCGATCCTTAATTTTTCCTTCGAATACATGAAGTGATGGCTCGAGATTGCCTTCACCCATCAGGGCCTGGGTCAGCATTGATCTCTGCGGATGTACTTGAGCATCTGATTCAGTAATAATCCCTTTATTCAATAACTCTTGCAGAACGGTGTGATCAGCGCTCAACTGTTCTAAATCATTTCCGCGCAGTCTATAAGCCCTCGAATCTCCGACGTGAAGCAATGAGATCTCAGCTGCGTTGATAAAGAGAGCGGTCAGCGTTGTTCCCATACCAGCTAACTGCGGTTCATCTTGGGTTACAACACGAATTTGGCTATCGATTGTATGTAACGAGTTAAGAAATAGATCGCTAGCTGATTCGCTATCGACATCTTCGCTAATAAAGGTCGGCGCAATTTCTGAGAGGGTATTTATAGCAACTGAAGATGCAAATTCCCCACCAGCGTGTCCACCCATGCCATCCGCAACTGCGATTAATTGCGAACCTACGAGAGCCGAATCTTCATTTCCATTGCGGACCAAACCGACAGCGGAACGCGCTGCACATTGAAAGTAAAGCCGACTCATGCCACTTAGCCTAATGGTGATAATCTCGAAGTATGAAGATCTACGCTCACCGCGGGGCATCTCACGACTATCCCGAGATGACGATGGTGGCGTATGAAGAGGCGGTAAAGCAAGGCGCTGATGGCTTCGAATGCGACGTTCGACTTACCAAAGACGGAATAGCCGTATTGTGGCACGACGCAGATTTAAAGCGATGTGCAGATAACCACGCGATAGTCGCAGAGAGCAAGTACTCGCAATTAAAAAAGATTTATCCGCAGCTCTTGACTCTCGACGAATTCATTGACTTTGGAATAAGCGAGAAGAAGTCTCTATTACTGGAGACTAAACATCCAGTTCCGTCTCGCACCGCGGTTGAAGATGAAATAGTAGGGAAGATTAAACGCGAGGAAAAACGAATTAAAAAAGCCGGCATTTCTATTAATGTAATGTCGTTCTCTTGGTTTGCGATAGAACGCATAAAACAACTAGATACAAGTATTGAAACCACATACTTGCTTCACGATCGCACTCCTTGGTTTAGCGCTAGATACTCGTCAGCACAATCACTTGGTCCAGGAATCTCGCTTTTGCGGAAGCAACCCACTCTGGCAAAACGGTGTAAAGAAAATGGGCGTAAATTAAATGTCTGGACCGTAGATAATCCAAAGGATATAAAGCTCTGTCAGCAATTAGGTGTAGATGTTTTGATTACAAATCGCCCCGGTTTTGCGCGAGAAGTCCTGCGCAAAAGTTCTAATTCGCTTTAATTGCGGATCTTCCCCTGCCGTTAAGCAGGTATCCTTAACCAGTGAGCGCATCAGAAAGCCATACATTTGCCTACTTGGGTCCAGTTGGGACTTTTACTGAGGCTGCGCTAAAGAAGATCACTTGTGATTCGGATGTGTTAATTCCATTTGCAAATGTCACAGCGGCGCTAAATGCTGTTCGCACCGGAGATGCGCAATATGCGCTTGTACCAATTGAGAATTCCGTAGAAGGCGTCGTTGCTCGCACCCTAGATGAACTTGCAACAGGCGATCCACTAACAATCGCAGCTGAAGTGACCCTGCCTGTTTCATTCGCATTTATGGCAAAACCAGGCACAAGTAATTTTGTGCGAATCGGAACGCATCCACATGCAGAATCGCAATGCCGCGCATTTATTGCCAAGAATTATCCGCACGCGGAAATTGTGCCAACCAACTCCACATCCGCGGCAGCAGAGCTAGTGAGCAAAGGTGAGTTAGATGCAGCTATAGCTTCAAGTGTTGCCGCAGCACACTTTGGTTTACAAGTTATCGCGGAAGATATCGGCGATAACACCGGAGCAGTAACACGATTTATCTGCGCTCAGAAACCAGGGTGGGTTCCTGAAGCAACCGGCAACGACCGCACATCAATTGCGGTATTCATAGATATTGACCATGCCGGAGCCTTGCTGGAAATTCTGCAAGTCTTTGCGAAAAATAGCGTTAACCTGACATTTATTCAGAGTCGTCCCACCGGTCGCGAATTAGGTCACTACCATTTCATTATTGATGTGGAAGGTCACATTAATGATTCACCAGTTGGTACCAGCCTGGCTGAGTTAAAAGAGATTTGTGATGACATTAGGTTCCTAGGCTCTTATCCAAGAGAGGCGCAATAACAATGATCGATATTAAGTTTTTGCGCGAAAATCCTGATGTTGTGCGCGCTTCACAGAAAGGTCGCGGCGAAGACGTCGCGATCGTCGATAAAGTTTTAGCGATTGACGATATTCGCCGTGCAGCCCTTGCTGAATTTGAAACACTTCGCGCGGAACAGAACACACTCTCAAAATCTGTTGGCGCAGCAAAAGGCGATGAAAAGGCAGCTTTACTCGAAAATTCAAAAGCCCTAGCGGAGAAGGTTAAGGCTGCCGATGCCAAGCGCGCTGAAGTGGAATCTCAAACTAGTGCTCTAGTAATGCAACTTTCTAATCTTTTAGATCCAGAAGCTCCAATTGGTGGCGAAGCCGATTTCGTAACTATCGAACATGTTGGCACTCCACGCGATTTTGCAAAAGATGGATTTGAAGCAAAAGATCACGTCGAACTCGGAAAGTTGCTTGGCGCAATAGATACCGAACGCGGTGCAAAAGTTTCAGGATCACGTTCTTACTATTTGACTGGCGTCGGAGCAATGTTGGAATTTGCACTAGTTAACTACGCAATCCAAAGCGCGCTGAAGGCAGGATTTACTCCAGTAATTCCACCTGTTCTGGTTAAGCCAGCAGCAATGGAAGGCACTGGTTTTCTTGGACAAGCAGCTGAAAATGTTTACCATCTAGAAAAAGATGACTACTACTTAGTCGGCACAAGTGAAGTTCCACTTGCGGCATATCACATGGATGAAGTCTTACCGGCAGAAAAACTTCCTCTACGTTATGCCGGTTATTCTTCATGTTTTCGTCGCGAAGCAGGAAGTTATGGCAAAGATACTCGCGGCATAATTCGTGTTCACCAATTTGATAAAGTTGAAATGTTTTCATTCTGTAAGCCAGAGGAAGCCAAAGCAGAGCATCAACGCTTGTTGCAATGGGAGAAAGATTTCCTTAACGCAATGGAGATTCCATTCCGGGTAATTGATGTGGCTTCTGGCGACTTGGGATCAAGTGCAACCCGTAAATTTGATATCGAAGCTTGGGTTCCAACCCAGAACGCCTATCGCGAAGTGACAAGTACTTCTAACTGTACGGAGTTTCAAGCTCGCCGTTTAAATATTCGATATAAAGATGCGGACGGAACCAAAGCGGTAGCAACTTTAAATGGCACTTTGGTAGCCATTCCCCGCATGATTGTCGCGATTTTAGAGAACCATCAAAACGCTGATGGAACTGTAAATGTTCCTGCCGCACTTCAACCGTTCCTTGGAATGAAGAGATTTGAGCTTGTGTGATTGATCGTCGCCCCAAGTTAATTGCAACAGATTTAGATGGCACGATCGTTCCTCATAACGAAGGCATCTCACACCGCACAATTGCGGCATTTACTAAGGCGCGCGACCTCGGAATCGAAATCTTCTTTGTAACCGGACGCCCTGCTCGCTGGATGAGCGATGTGCGTGAAGCCTTTGATTTTGGAACCGCCATTTGTTGCAATGGTGGACTTCTGTATGACATGCACAACGATAAAGTTCTTGAACAATGGATGATTCAGCCGGTTGAAATGCAAAAAGCGGTAGATATTTTGCGAAAGACAATTCCAAACGTTTCTTTCGCCGTTGAATCAAATGATCATTTCCATCGCGAGAAGGCCTACATCCCACGTTGGGATATTGGAATGGATGACATTGGAGTAGACACAATTAATTCGGTAACAAATCGACCGGCACTTAAATTGTTGGCAAGACTTTCGCAACAAGAAATTTCTGCCGATGAGATGTTGGCTTTAGCAATACCTGCACTGCAGGGTGTTGTAAATGTTACGCACTCTGCAAATAACGATTCACTACTCGAAGTTTCTGCACTAGGTGTTTCTAAGGGCGAGACTTTGGCGATGATGGCAGCACGAATTGGAATAACTGCAGAAGATAGTGTTGCCTTTGGTGATAATCCAAATGACTTTTCTATGTTGCAATGGGCGGGACGCTCTTATGCAATGATCGATGGTCATCATGCGGGACCAGCAAATGCTAAAGATGTCGCACCTCCTCACAATCAAGATGGTGTTGCAATAGTTATTGAGAAGTTGCTCGAACTTCCGCGGTAATTAGCGCCGATTTTTAAAGGCCGAGAACTTCGGGTAATCTCTCCCACGGAGGGCTCGCATAGCGGCCGAGTGCACCGGTCTTGAAAACCGGCAAACGAAAGTTTCGTGGGTTCAAATCCCACGCCCTCCGCCATTTTTCCGCAACCTGTGGCTGACTTCATAGCCTGTCTG
>CAXNDQ010000038.1:0-9535 GCA_964201275.1 Candidatus Planktophila sp.
ACTGGCTTCACATCAACTCGCTCGGATGGGGTCTGCATATTGCGACGACGCCCAGATAAGACTAAGCGAACAAATTCATTCGGCTTCTCTAAGCCTGCGATAACTTCCGCAATTGCAATAGCCAGTGTCGAATCCATGTACTAAAAATACCTTAGATTTTCATGCAATTGCCAAAAGAAATCCATCACTTAGCTAATTCAACGTCTACAGCAAGGCCGCCTAAATTGCTCTTGCGTAATTCAAGTTTGCCGTTATGTTCTTGCACAATTGCAGCGATGATGCTCATGCCAAGACCTGAACCGCCACTATCGCGCGAGCGTGATGGATCAAATCTATTCATTGCCGCAATCTCAGTGCGATAAGCACTCTCCGGAAGTCCGGGGCCACCATCTTCAATAACTAAATTCACTCTCTTACCTTTGCTCTTTAGCGTTATTGAAACAGCAGCATCTGCTGGTGTGTGTCGAACAATATTTGATAAGCAGTTTTGAATTAATCGATTTAAATGTTCACGCGAACCTTTCAGGCGGCATTCTTCGTCGAGCGAGATACTGATTTTGCGCCCCTTGTTGAAGAGTTCGAAGTCATTAACGTGCGCATGCGTTAATTCAGTTAGATCAATCTCTTCAAAAGTAGTCGGACGGCTCTCGCCGAGTTCGGCTAGTAATAGCAAGTCGTGGATCAAATTCTCCATACGTTCTATCTCGGTATTTACTCGCGAAAACGCTCTCGCCTTATCCACCACATCACTCATCTGACCTTTGCTGAGCATCTCGCTATAGCCCTTGATTACTGTAAGAGGGGTTCGCAGTTCGTGTGAAGCATCACCTAAAAATCTCTGCATTCTTTCTAACGCCTGCGCATCCAAACCACGATTGTGGCGTCGCAAAAATAGAATTGAGATAAAGATTGCGAAGACGTTGGCTGCGATGGTGAATATAATCAAATTCTTCAAATTGGATTTCAAATTAACATCTAATTTACGCAAATCTGCAGCAACTATTAGATAGTCACCTCCTGCTATTTCTATGGTTCTAAGCCGGTAGGGGTTTGCACCCTCAACAGAGATTGGGGATGAGAGAGCTTTCTTAACCACCTCGATTGTGTTGATCCCAGGATAAATTAAGTGGGATTCATTTATGACCGTTTCATCCCCCTCCTTAGTGAATAAAGCTAGAGTCAAATCAAGGCTCTCTTCATCAACGGTGAAAATTGCCGCGCTTATTGCCTCTGCTGGATAAGCATTGACGCGTTCGACTACTAGATTTATAGATTGATCAATTTGTTGCAACTCTGAATTTCTAGCATCAATCGTTGCAAATCCGCCAATTACGCTCGAAAGAATAGTTGTGACAAAAATCGAAATCACTGCATATTTACTACTAGATTTCTTTATCATTATTTGGGTTCCTGAATTACGAAGCCAACGCCACGAACTGTCTTAATCCCTTCAAAACCATCCTTGTGCAATTTCTTTCTCAGGTATGAAATATATGTATCAGCAACTGTACTTTCAGATTCAAAGGTTATTCCCCAGACTTCATCCAGAAGTAAGCTCTTGCTCAGAACTCGATTCTTGTTCTCGACTAAGACTTGCAGAAGCCTAAATTCAGTGGGTGATAGATCAATTATCTCATCATTGAACTTAACAGTATGGCTTGATTCGATCACAAGAATAGGTCCGCAGCGCAATTCTGCGGAGACATTTTGTGAAATCTGCGAACGCCTAAGAATTGCTTTAACTCGCAATAGAAGTTCTTCTAGACCAAATGGTTTTGTTACATAGTCATCTGCACCAAGAGTTAACCCCCGTGTTATATCTATGCGATCGGCACGAGCGCTCAACATAAGCGCTGGGGTGTTATCGCCCATTGAGCGAAGTCTTTCGACCAACTCAAAGCCATCCATCAGCGGCATATTTATATCTATAATCAATAAATCAGGTTTCTTATTGCGGATTGCCGTCAAGGCTGACATACCGTCTTGGGCGGTTGCTGTTTCAAAGCCAGCGATGCGAAGTGCATCCCCTAATAGTTCACGAACTCCGGCTTCGTCATCTACGATCAGAATAAGTTCGGCCATGGCACTAGCCTCGCATGCCTTCACACAAATAGCCAAGGTGCAGGCTAAAAATAAGCACCTAAAAGGTGTTTTCACCGAACTTTCACAAAGTCTTGGCAGATACTTTACCCAAGGAAAAGGAGGATCGAAATGCGAATTAGTCGAGTTGCTATTGTTACGACAGCGCTAATTATTTCACCTTTAACTTCTATTTCATCTGCCGTTGCCGACAGTAAGTCTCCTTCGCCTACCAGTCAAAAAAGCGTAGATTTCAAAACTGCATACAAGATCGCACTAGATCGATTCCGCGAAGACTTTAAAATTTATGAAGATCAACGACGTGAGATAAATCGAATCTATAAAGAGGCAATTGATAAAGCTCTGGCCGAAGCCCGTTCAGCAAGATCGATTGATCAGACACAAAAGGAAAAACGTCAAAGTATGAAGGCGCAGCAAAATGCGGTTGTTGCCGCCACCGTCGCTCGAGATGCTGCAATTGAAGCCCTGGGTTCACCGCCTGTAGCGCCTACTCAGCCAGGAAAAATGCCTGGCACTTCAAAAAACAAGAGCCCACAAACAGAGAAGTCACCACCGCCTAAAAAATAGTCAATTGTTATAAAAGCGATATAACGATGCGCCAAGTTGCACTTGCTTTCATTTGGAACGCTCAATCGCCTCCTCTATCGTCAAGGGATGATTTCAGATAAGCCTTGGTGGTCAGAATCTGTCATCTATCAGATCTACCCTCGCTCTTTTTTTGACAGCAATGGTGATGGTGAAGGTGACCTTCCGGGTGTCACATCCAATTTAGAACATGTGCAGGCGTTGGGTGCTGATGCAATCTGGCTTAGCCCGTTCTACACCTCCCCCAATAAAGATGGTGGCTACGATGTTGCAGATCCTCGAGGCGTTGACCCGCGATTTGGAACATTAGAAGATGCGCGCGCAATGATCACGCTTGCTCATCAATTGGGGCTAAGAGTTTTAGTAGATGTTGTTCCAAATCATTTCTCTGATCAACATCCTTGGTTCAAAGATGCGATTTCATCTAAAGCTGGTTCGCCCGAACGCGACCGCTTTCATTTTTATGATGCTAAACCGGATGGAACTCCGCCAAATAACTGGATCTCTTTATTCGGTGGCCCTGCTTGGACGCAGATAAAAACTTCGGATGGAACCGCTCAGTACTACCTGCACCTCTTTGATTCATCTCAGCCAGATTTGAATTGGGAAAATGATGATGTAGCGAGTGATTTTGAGAGGACCTTAAGATTCTGGCTTGATTTAGGAGTCGATGGCTTCCGAATAGATGTAGCCCATGGATTGGCTAAAGAAAATATCTTGGTTGATCACCATGACCCACAAGGCTTAAGCGATGCCCTGCGTTTAGACTCTCAGATGTCAGCTGAGCAGCGCGGAGAACTATTAGCGAGCGTTCCATTCTTTGATCGTGATGGCGTACACGCCGTTTATCGAAATTGGCGAAAAGTTTTTGATTCCTATAATCGAGACATCATGGCAGTTGCCGAAGCTTGGGTTCATCCCCCAGAGCGTGCTACGCGTTATGTGCGCAGCGATGAATTACAACAGGTATTTAACTTTGATCTTCTGATCGCGCCATTTGACGCTGCTTTTCTCTTTGAATGTATCAGTAACACTTTTGAAATGTTGCGTCAGGTTGATGCCCCGGCAACGTGGGCTTTGAGTAATCACGATACTCCTCGTGTTGCCTCGCGCCACGGTGCGAAAGCTTCTCGCGCGCTTGCCTTGTTTGTTTTTGCTTTGCCAGGTTCTTGCTATATCTATAACGGCCAGGAACTTGGATTACCCGATGCTGAATTATTAGATAGTGATCGCCAAGATCCAACATTCTTTAGAACTAAGGGCCTTCAAAAAGGTCGTGATGGTGCACGCGTGCCAATGCCCTGGAGTAGTGACAAGACTCCATTCGGTTTCTCTTCTGGCAAGCCTTGGTTACCTATTCCGAATGAATGGAAAGATTTTTCTGTATCTGCTCAGAGCGCCGATTCTGCCAGTACATTAAATCTCTATCGCAGCGCCCTTAAATTCCGTAAAAATAATTTGGTGGGCCTTGGGGAAATAAAATGGGTTGATCGCGGTGAAGCGGGTCTCATATCTTTCGCGCGCGGTAAATTCGCAGTTTATTTAAACACCAGTAATTCAACTTTAGAGATAACGACCACAGGCGCTTTAGAACTGGGCTCGGATAATGAAGTTGTGCTGGCCGATGGAACTCTAACTTTGCCTGCAGCGAGTGCTGCCTGGGTTGCTATTCGTTAAAGAGGTAGCGCTACGACAAGCAAGGTTAGCGCTGCGGCATAGAGAGCGCTCTGCCCGAAAATTAGCAGAGCAGTTCGGCGATCTGCTGCACGATCTGCCGGATTTGCAACGCGGGAAATCTGCCCCATTTTTCCAAAGTTAAATGTGCCAGTTAAGCCATAGGCTAGACAAAACTTCTTTCGGGATTGCACCCAACCAATAGTCATAACAAATAAAGGAACAAATATTCCAAATCTAGTTTCTCGTGAAGCGCTGGTTGTTACAAGCGCAGTAAACGCTGAGAGAGAAAGAACAAAACCAATTGCCGCAACCATGCGGCGGCGACTAATTTCACCAGCACCTAAATTGCAAGTGCCGGGTATGTACCCTTCTTGCGACACTTAGGCATCCTCAAGTTCATCTTCGTCTTCATCAATCCAGGCATCAGCGGGTGCATCATCTTGACGCTGTGCCCACGATAGGAAACTTCCAACGGCTTGAAATGCCACAGCAAGCAGCGCAAAGACTGCAAGGAAGCGGCGGACCAGTTTCATAGGTTAAAAATACCGCTTATTGGAAAAGTTTTCACTTTTTAGCAGCGAGCAACGCCGCATCGATATCCGCCCAAAGGTCATCAACATCTTCACACCCGACCGAAAGTCGAATTAGCGATTCCGGAACATTGGCGCTTTCAAGCGGCCAGCGGCGGCGGCGTTCCCAGAGAGATTCCACTCCGCCCAGACTCGTTGAATAGGTAACTATCTTGGAAGATTCACAAACTTTATCTGTTGCAGCGGCGTCACCGGCAAACTCAAAGGAGACGATCGCCCCGAAACCCTTCATAAAGGCCTTCGCCTTGGCGTGTTCTGGATCAGCTGGCAGACCGGGATAACGCACTCGAGTAACTAGCGGGTGTTGGCTTAGTCGTTTAGCGATTTCTAGCGCATTCTCACTGGCGCGCTGAAAACGCAATGGGAAAGTGCGTATGCCACGTAGTGCGAGCCAGGCTTCAAATGGTCCAGGGATTGAACCATTAAATTTACGAGCTTCGTCCAGCGCTTTGTACTGCACTGGATCATTTGTAGAAAGTGAACCGAGTAGCACATCACTGTGACCCGCTAAATACTTGCTCACTGAATTCATTACGATATCTGCTCCCATTGCAAGGGGTTGCTGGATTAGCGCGGTGGCAAAGGTGTTATCTACCGCAACGAGAATGTTGCGTGACTTCGCTTCCTTGATAAGCGTTGGTAAATCTGCGATATCGAGTGAGGGATTAGTCGGTGACTCAAGCCATAACAAATCCGCGCCGTCCAGCGCTGAAATAACCGCAGCGGTATCGGTAATTGTCACAAATTTAGCGTTAATTTTCTTTGCCGCAGTTAGTGTTCCAAGCAAAGTCATAATTCCCGAATAGCCTTGATCGGAAGCAACAACTTTTGCTCCAGCGGGAAGAGTAGAAAACACTGCACTAATTGCTGCCATTCCTGATGAGTAAGAAAGAGTTTTGCCACCTTCGAGTGCAGAGATGGCAACTTCCAAAGCAGTCCAAGTTTCATTTCCGTAACGACCGTAACCAATCGGACCACCTGCGACATATGTTGAGTTCAGTGAGATCGGTTGATTTAACGCGCTATCTGCGCCAACTTCTGGACGACCTGCAGTGATCGCAATAGTCTCGGGGCGCAGATGTGGTTGCCTAGAATCCATGGCCTAAGCCTAATCGTTGGCGAGTACTGCCATCGCCGCATTGTGGCCGGCAATTCCGCTAACTCCACCACCTCGTCGTGAACCTGCGCCTGCCAGGTAGATATGTTTCTCATTGGTCTCTGATCCCCAAATTAAATCTGCACCCGAACCGTCAATGAATGGGAAATCCAGGTCACGATGAAAAATATTGCCTCGCGGTAGACCGATATCGCTCTCCAGATCTAGTGGAGATTTTGCTTCAATCGCTAGTGATCCATCTTGGCATACCGCTAAAACGGATTCGATCGGATCAATCAAATATTGATTTAAACTTTCGATTGCCGCTTTTTTGGCCTCTTCCTTCGCAACTTCCGGAGTTTTATCAAATAGCGCTGCAGGAGTGTGTAAACCAAATAGCGTCAATGTTTGATAACCCTTAGCGTTCAGCTCTGGTGAGAGAATGGTTGGATCAGTCAAAGTGTGACAGTACAACTCAAGAGGTAAATCACTCGGAATACTCCCTGATTTAGCTCTTTGGTATGCCGATTCTAATTGCGAGTAGCTCTCGTTTACATGGAAGGTTCCGGCAAAGGCCAAACGTGGATCCATTCCAGATTTGAGTCTTGGCAAGCGAGATAACAACATATTTATCTTCATCTGCGATCCTTCAAGAGATGACGGTTTACTCTCTCCACGAATTTGTGCCAAAGTTTGAGGTGCACCGGCAAACAGTAAATCGCGAGCCACGAATTTCTCACCGTTACTCGTCTTCACAGATACTCCACTGGCATCGCTTTCAATTTCAGATACACGTGAGTTAATCAAAATCTCGACACCGGCGGCTAGCGCGACTCGCTTTAACTCAATTACTAGCGCACCCATACCGCCTTGCGGCACCCGCCACTGTCCGGTTCCATTTCCAATCAAGTGATAGAGAAAACAACGGTTAGCTTGCAAATCATCGGCTGAAACAAATGTCCCGATTAGCCCATCTGTCAGTACTACTCCGCGGACAAGGTCATCACTAAAGCGTTCTCGGATAACTTCTCCGATTGGCCGCTCCATTAAATAGTTCCAAGTCTGTGGCAGACCTATTTCTTCTTTTAATTTTTCCGCGGATTTTAGAGGTTGCAGAACAGATGGTGCGATTCTTCGGGCTAGTTCGGCAATCTCGCCATAAAAGCGCTGCCAAGCAACGCCTTCTTTATCTGATCCAGTTAACTCTTGAAAACTTTGCTCCGTGCGCTCATCCCAGTTCTGCGAGATAAGGAGCCCGCCATCTACGCCACTGCTCTTCTTTGAATATGGCGTGTATGAAGCAATCGAACGTTCCAGAGTTTTGAAATTGATTCCTAGGTCGGAAACAATTTGGTCCGGCAAGAGCGAAACCAGGTATGAATAACGAGATAGACGCGCATCAAATTCTGGGAATGGGCGCACGCTCGTCGTTGCTCCCCCAAGTTCCGCTTCTGCTTCCAAAAGTACGACTTTTTTTCCCACGCGAGCCAAATAGGAAGCGGCAACCAAGCCGTTGTGGCCGCCGCCAACAACTATTGCATCGTAATTTTTATCGACAGCCATTTATGCCTCGTTTGGCGAAAGACGCCGCGTTGAGTTACGTACTACAAGTGTCGTAGGCAAAATCATTGATTTAGGAGCAGCGCTTGGCTTGCGCAGTCTCTCCATAATTGACCAAGCCGCCATTTCTCCCATTAATTGCGTAGGTTGTTCAATGGTTGTGAGATCTGAATACTCGGCCATCTCGTGTCCATCAAATCCAACGATTGAAATATCGTCAGGAACTTTTAATCCGTGGCGGCGTACCGCTTGCATTGCACCAAATGCCATCTCATCAGATTCGCATAAAATTGCAGTAGGGCGATTTGGGCGGGCAAGTAAATCATCCATAGCGCGAGATGCCGTGTTAATTGTGAAGTCTCCATGTACTTCGCGAGATGGATCCCATTCCAAACCGTTTTCAGCAAGTACCTGCATAAATCCTTTACGGCGATCTTGAGGAACGCTGAAATTAAATGGATCGTCAGGACGCCCCGACATCAAGCCAATTCGTTTATGACCTTGATTAACCAAATGCTGCGTAGCAGTGCGCGTTGCAGCAACGTCATCAATAGCCACGCTAGAACAGCCTTCGTGATGCATTCCCACCAGCGATACCGGCACACCAAGGTTGAGCATCGAATCAAACTCTTCCTCAGTCGGCGGCAAACTAATGACAATTAACGCATCTACACGACCCTTTAAATGTTGGTGTTGAAAGAGTCGCTCGCGCCCCTTCATCTGACTAAAGTTGTAAAGGAGTAAATCAAAACCGGCTTCACGTAAAGCTTGTTCAGCGCCGCTAATAACTTGGGCGAAATACCAGCGCGAAATATACGGCGCAACAACGCCAATGCTATTTGTTCTGCCTAGTGTGCCTTTGCTCTGGACCGGAGCGATTGGGTAGTTAAGCTTTTCCGCCGCAGCCATAATCTTGGCGCGGGTTTCATCATTGACATGTTGGAAGCCACGCAAAGCGCGCGAAACTGTGGCAGTAGATACACCCGCCTCTTCAGCAACTTCCTTGATTCCCGCCATTTGCTTCGCTCTTCCTCAGATCTAAAGGACCTGCAAGTCAATGTAAAAACCTGCAAGAGACTGCAAAACTACGCCATTAGACCTGTAACTTGCAAGGTGGCAGAGGCTATTGAAAGTTCAAAAAGAAACTATTTTGCTTCTAAGATCATTGAGACTGAATTTATGCACCAACGTTGATCGGTTGGGTTATCAAAACCCTCACCTTCAAAGACGTGCCCTAAATGCGAATCGCAACTGGCGCAACGGACTTCTGTTCGGACTCGAGGAGCGAGTGATCGATCTTCAATTAGCGTAACTGCATCATCTGCCGTCGGCGCGTAAAAAGAGGGCCAACCGCATCCAGAGTGAAACTTAGTCTCTGAGCGGAAGAGTTCAGAATTACAGGCTTTGCATCTATAAATTCCGACCGTTTCGGAATCGGTGTATTCACCAGTAAATGGCCGCTCGGTTGCACCGTTGCGCAGAACTTCATACGAAAGCGGATCTAACTTCGCCTTGAGTTCTTCCTCATTAATCTCTATCTTCTTGCTCAATTGGCCACCGACTTTGATTTCTCCTGCGGATAAGCCACACCCGTACTGGAATGGCAGTCATAACCGTTTGGGTTCTTCGCTAAGTATTTTTGGTGGTACTCCTCAGCTGCGTAATATGTAACTCCTTCAGCGCTCAAGATTTCTGTGACGATTTCACCGATACCTAATTCAGAGAGAGCGCGCTGATAAATTTCACAAGAAGCGAGCGCTTGCTGCATCTGCTCAGATGTGGTTGTGTAAATCGAACTGCGATATTGCGTACCGATATCCCCGCCTTGGGCATTTAGCGAAGTTGGATCATGCATCGTCCAAAACTCTTCCAATAGTCGCTGATAGTTAATTACATTGGGATCAAAATCCACTCGCACCATTTCGGC
>CAXNDQ010000039.1:0-9513 GCA_964201275.1 Candidatus Planktophila sp.
TTCTGCCGGATTCCAGCACTAAGCGATGAAGAAGGGCTGATCGTTGCGCGCGGTGAAAGCGCATATGTTGTTATGAATTTATATCCGTATAACGCCGGACATCTATTGATCTGCGCCAACCGCCACGTCGCTGATTTAACTGATCTTACAAAAGCAGAACGAGATGAAATCTCTGATCTAACTGCGCACGCCATGGTTACGCTGCGAAAAGTTTCAGCTCCAGCGGGATTTAATTTAGGGATGAATCAAGGGGCGATTTCCGGCGCTGGTGTTGCCGAACATATCCATCAACACGTGGTCCCGCGTTGGTCGGGTGATGCGAACTTCATGCCGCTGATTGGTCAGACCAAAGTTATGCCAGTTCTCTTAGACCAAACTCGAGACGAGCTCGCTGCTGCTTGGTAATTTTCAAAGCTGAGCAATAAAACTTTTCACAACATCTATACCAAGACCATTAGATATAACAATCGGTATCGCAGGAAAAAGCAGACCCGCGGCAAATGCGTTTTCTCCCGCTCCTGCTATTTGATCCAAATATTCTTCACGAAATTCTGCAACCAACTCTTGATGTTCAGGCTCACTCGCGGAAGTTGTTGGAGGGGTAGTGCTGTAATCAGTTATTTGCAGATCGCTCAATGAAATCAGCGCAATTGGATTACCTGATTCAGAGTGCAATACAAGGTAAGGAGTGACTAATTGATCAAAGACTCGATTGGCTAACATAATTGCATCTTCAAAGTCGGCGTCAGATCCATCTAATTCGTTGACAATTACTAAACGCGGTAGTTGATAATCACTCAACGTCTGCCATTGATCAATGGTCTTCTGATCAATTCCGGCAGCAGGATTTATCGCAAAAATTGCGAGGTCAGACTCCGCGACGATTTCGTTCGCTAGATGCGCATCAAAGAGATTGGCGATCGCCTGCGGCTGAGCAGATACGTGGCCGTATATATGGATGCGCTTAGGAGAACTCACAGGCGTCAGAATAGGTGAATTTCTACCCTTGAGCCTACGATGGTGGTGATGTTAAGCGCTTATTTAAAGCCAGCCGTAACCCGCGCCATCAATCCGATCGCGCGAGGTGCCCTTCGCATTGGTTTAACTCCTAATGCAGTTACTTTTGCTGGTGCACTCGGATTGGTTTCGAGTGCTCTCTATTTTTATCCACGTCAGGAATTCTTCGTTGGCACCTTAGTTATATCTTTCTTCGCACTCAGTGATCTTTTTGATGGTGCAATGGCGCGCATATCCCAGAGTGGGGCCAGTAAATGGGGTGGATTTCTCGACTCGACAATTGATCGAATCACAGATTCAGCGATTTTGATCGGACTGATTCTCGCCTTGCTAGATAGCAATGATCCTTTAATTCCTGTTGCACTGGGTGCGCTTGTCGTAGGAACTTTGGTTCCTTACATAAGAGCCAAAGCCGAATCAATGGGAATTGATTGCACCGGGGGAATCGCCGAACGCACTGAAAGGTTAATAATCGCGTTAACGGCAATTGGTTTTGAAGGTCTAGGAATTCCCTACGCACTAGCAATTGGCGTTTGGGCTCTCTTTGCTCTTGCTGCAGTAACAGTGGTTCAAAGAATTTTAATCGTTAAGGCGGCGTTGTAAAGCAATGAACTTTGATTTTTTAGTTGCTGGCGTTTATTTCACAGGTTGGAAGCTAGTTAGATCTCTGCCCGAAAAATTTGCATATTCTGCGTTCGAAAAAATTGGCGTAATCACGCTGCGACGAAATGGTGCTCGGATGCAGCGATTGCGCAGCAATTTGCAGCGCGTGTGTCCGGAGAAAGATACATCTGCAATGGATCTGCTGATGAGCAAAGCAGTTTCGTCTTATATGCGTTACTGGTGTGACACCTTTCGCTCACCTGATTGGTCGAAAGAAAGAATATTCGCCACGGTTACCGTCACGCGAGAAGAGTTATTGACTGGTCCAATGAAAGATGGTCGGGGTGTCGTGGTTACGCTTCCTCACGCAGGAAACTGGGACCACGCCGGCGCATATTTTTGCGCGATGGGTTTTCCATTAGTAACTGTTGCCGAAAGGTTAAAGCCAGAAGCGCTCTTCAATAAGTTTCTCGAATATCGCCAGAACATGGGAATGGAAGTTCTTTCGACAGATAGCAAAGCGATGGGAACGTTGATGCAGCGCGCCCGCGATGGCGCACTTATTGCGCTAGTTGCTGACCGCGACTTATCACGCAGTGGTGTGGATGTTAACTTCTTTGGACATCCGGCGAGGATGCCAGCAGGAGCTGCACTTCTTGCAGTGCGCACTGGAATACCTTTGATAACCGCTTTTGTTACCTACACAAAAAGTGGAATTGATATTGAGTTCAACAGCGTTTCGATACCGACCGAAGGTGCTGAAACCGAACGTGTATCAAAAGTTGTCCAAAATTGCGCTGATTACTTTGCAAAAGGAATCGCGAGCGCACCGCAAGATTGGCATATGTTGCAACGAATCTGGATCGATGGCGATTTCCAGGAGCGCACCGCATGACCTTAAAAAAATTACGGATCGGATTGGTCTGCCCCTATGGATGGGATACACCCGGTGGCGTACAGAATCACGTGCGCGATCTCGCTGAATATCTCATTGCAAAGGGCCACTATGTATCGGTTCTCGCTCCCGTCATTGATGAAGATGCAATTCCGGAATATGTAGTTAGCGCTGGTAAACCAATTTCTATTCCATATAACGGCGCCGTTGCCCGAGTTCTCTTCGGTCCGATTGCTTTCACTCGAGTTAGACAATGGATTTCCAATGGAAAGTTCGATCTGCTGCATTTGCATGAACCGGCAATTCCATCAATATCTCTTCTTGCATGTTGGGCTGCAGAAGGACCATTGGTCGGAACCTTTCACGCTGCAGCCAAACGTCAGAAGGCGATCTTTGCAATTGGGCCAATCTTGGAACCCGTAATTGAGAAACTCACGGCTCGTATTGCAGTTAGCGAGGCTGCGCGTTCAACTCTCACCGAACATTTAGAGACCGACGCAGTAGTAGTGCCTAATGGTATTTATGCAGATCGCTATCGCGACGGTGAAGTTCGCGCAGAGTGGAGTGGAAATACACTCGGTTTTATCGGCAGGTATGAAGAGCCGCGCAAGGGCTTATCAGTGTTACTCGAGGCGCTTCCGATAATTGCGCGCTTTGCACCCGATGTCCGAGTCTTAGTTGCTGGACCCGGCGACAGCAAGGATGTGCAAGATCAGATTGATCCGCAGTTGCGCCATCGCTTCGAATTCCTAGGACGGATCAGTGAAAAAGAGAAAGCGGATTTCCTATCCTCGGTTGCTTTATATATTGCACCAAATACAGGTGGAGAATCTTTCGGAATCATTCTTGCTGAAGCCCTTGCAGGGGGAGCGGCGGTTGTTGCAAGTGATATTCCTGCCTTTGATTCGCTACTTGGTAGTGGTGAATACGGGGCGCTCTTTCAATCAGAAAATTCACAAGACCTTGCGAAGGTAGTAATTGATTTACTTCGTGAAGATGAAAAACGACGCGCCCTTGCGCAAAAAGGCAAAGCATATGCGCAGCGTTTTGATTGGGATGTTGTCGCCGAAGATATCTTTTCTATTTATGAAATGGCACTAGTTGGAAGCAACGGTGTTACCTTGTCCTCAGAGAATCGCGCTTGGAATCGCTTCTTAGGCAGGGAAGGTAATTGAGTGGAAAAGTATTTCTTTCTCGTTTTATTCGTGATCTTTGCTCTTTGGTACCTTTCTTATTCTGCAACGCGCTTAGATCGCTTACATCATCGTGTAGAAACAAGTTGGGCCAACCTCGATGGACTGCTTCAACGTCGCGCTGCGGTAGCTCTAGAAATTGCTAAAAGCGAAATAGCTGATCCAGCTTCTTCGCTTCTCTTAACTGCTGCCGCCCATCAGGCAAGAGATGCGCAGATGCGGACTCGCTCCCAAGCCGAGAGTGGACTCTCTGGTGCGCTCGGGTTATTGCTAAATGATGGCCATTTGGTTGAAGGATTTATCGAAAAAGATTTATTGCGTGAACTATCTGAATTAACCGACAAGATTCGAGTTGCAATCGCCATGCACGTCGATGCGGTCACTCGCACGCAAATGGTTCGCCAAAAACCTGTCTTTAGGATCTTTCGTTTAGCGGGTACCGCCCCGCTACCTGTTACATACGAATTCGAAGCAGATGTTCTTTAAGAAAATTGTTAATGGCTTAACAGGAGTAGCCGCTATTTCAATCGTGCTAATTGCTCTCGTTAATTTCCTTCCAAATGGATTGTTTTCCTCGCTAGATTCGGAGATCGAAAAGGTAGAAATTAGAAATTCATTAAGCGGGCGTGTTGGAAGTGATGGACCGATCTTGG
This sequence comes from Candidatus Planktophila sp., assembly GCA_964201275.1. Taxonomy (GTDB): domain Bacteria; phylum Actinomycetota; class Actinomycetes; order Nanopelagicales; family Nanopelagicaceae; genus Planktophila. The sequence goes on from CAXNDQ010000039.1 coordinate 4,362, forward strand.
CGGTCAAGATTGATGACACCGCTCAAGCGCATCCTCAGGCAGGTTTGGAAGATGCCGACATTGTTTATATTGAACAAGTGGAAGGTGGCCTAACGCGCCTAGCAGCAATCTTTAGCTCAAAGATTCCAGCACTAGTTGGGCCAGTTCGCAGCGCGCGAATTTCCGATATTGAAATCCTTGAACAATTTGGAAGAGTTGTCTTTGCTTACAGTGGCGCGCAAAAGAAGTTATTGCCTGTGATTGCTGAAGCTAATGTAATCAATCTAGGAGCGCAACGGCAATCACCGAAGATTTATCCGACCGATCCATTACGTAGGTCACCAACTGCGATGATGTTGCAGGCTCAGGATTTAATGGCCAATGTCGCCAAGGACGCGCTACCTGTCGCAATTTCAAAATCTATTGGTTGGACTTTTGGGGATAAGCCAGATACCGGAACGGCAGTTTCTGGCGTAAAAGTTTCCTGGCCAGCTCATTTTTATAGCGCAACTTGGTCAGAGGTAGAAAAACGTTGGTTACTTTCGCACGCAGGTAAACCAAACTTATCGGCATCGGGTGTGCATCTCGGACCGACCACATTTGTAATTCAATTAGTTTCGATCACCGATTCGATTTATCGTGACAAGGTTGGTGGAGTTACGCCATATTCGGAAACAGTTGGTGCAGGTAAGGGATTTGTATTGCGAGATGGCTTTGCAATAGCAGCGAATTGGAGCAGGCCAAGTGGTGATCAAGGAACCACTTGGACGACTGCATCGGGGGATGAAATAAAGTTCGCCGCGGGTCAGGTATGGATCGCTTTGACGGATAGAGCCCCCGTTTTCACGCCTGCAGCTATGGCAAATAAAGAAGATGCACCTCAGCCTTCTGCAAAGTAGTATTAATCCAAGAATTTCTTTGCAAGAGCTAATTAAAGGGAGCAAGTCATGTCAGAGGCAGTCGGCACAGCGCGCGTAAAGCGCGGAATGGCAGAGATGCTTAAGGGCGGCGTCATCATGGATGTCGTTAACTCAGAGCAAGCCAAGATTGCCCAAGACGCTGGCGCATGCGCGGTTATGGCTCTTGAACGAGTACCAGCTGACATTCGCGCGCAAGGCGGAGTTGCACGCATGTCCGACCCAGACATGATCGAAAAAATTAAAGCGGCTGTGACAATCCCAGTTATGGCAAAGGCGCGCATTGGGCACTTTGTCGAGGCGCGAATTCTGGAATCTCTCGGTGTGGATTACATCGATGAATCTGTAGTTTTAACGCCTGCGGATTATGAGAACCACATTGATAAATGGGATTTCAAAGTTCCATTTGTTTGCGGTGCCACTAATTTAGGCGAAGCGCTTCGTCGTATAAATGAAGGTGCTGCAATGATCCGCTCCAAGGGCGAAGCAGGCACCGGCGATGTATCAAATGCGATGATGCATATGCGCAAGATTGGTGGCGAAATCCGTCGTCTATCTTCAATGCGCGAGGATGAGCTCTACGTTGCCGCAAAAGAGTTGCAAGCTCCATTCGCACTAGTAAAGGAAGTTGCTGAAACTGGAAAACTTCCCGTCGTTCTATTCACCGCAGGTGGAATTGCTACACCAGCAGATGCAGCGCTAATGATGCAGATGGGCGCAGACGGCGTATTCATTGGATCCGGAATCTTTAAATCTGGAGATCCTGCAACGCGTGCTGCGGCTTGTGTTAAGGCGACAACCTTCTTCGAAGATGCGAAAGTTCTAGCAGATGTATCTCGCGGGTTAGGTGATGCGATGGTTGGAATAAATGTTGCGGACTTACCAGCACCACATCGCTTAGCCGACCGCGGCTGGTAACGATTTACCTGCAATGAAGATTGGCGTTCTCGCGCTACAAGGCGATTTCCGAGAACATATTCAAGCTGTAAAAACTGCAGGCCATGCTGGTCTTACTGTGCGACGCCCAGAAGAGTTAGCGGAAATAGATGCGCTGATTTTGCCTGGTGGCGAGTCAACAACTATCGCGCTTCTGGCAGAGACTTTTAACTTGCTTCAACCGATAAGAGAAAGAATTTCTGCGGGTATGCCAGTTTATGGTTCATGTGCGGGAATGATTTTATTGGCAGATCGAATCCTTGATGGTGCCGACGATCAAACTACATTTGGTGGAATTCATATGACAGTTCGTCGCAACGCTTTTGGGCGGCAAGTGGATTCTTTTGAAAGTGATTTAATTTTTGATCAAGCACCTTTGCGGGCGGTATTTATTCGCGCCCCTTGGGTAGAAGAAGTCGGTAAAGATGTAGAAGTCTTAGCCGAGGTCAAGGGAAGCGATGGAGCAAGCCATCCCGTGGCGGTACGTCAAGGATCACTCTTTGCCACATCATTTCATCCAGAATTGACCGGAGATTTACGTGTACATCGCTACTTCTTTGATCAAGTCTGTGCCGGCGCGATAAAGTAAGCCAGTTATTAAGTAAGTTACTTTCCATCAAAAGTTGATTGAGGTGTTTTAAATGTCCGGCCATTCCAAATGGGCAACGACCAAGCATAAAAAAGCGGTCATCGACAGTCGTCGTGCGAAGAATTTCGCCAAGTTGATTAAGGCGATTGAAGTTGCATCTCGCAATGGCGGTCCTGATGTAGATGGCAACCCAACCCTTTTTGATGCGATCGCTAAGGCAAAGAAGAATTCTATGCCGGCGGATAATATAGAACGCGCCGTTAAACGAGGTGCTGGTTTGGAATCTGGTGGCGCCGATTGGCAGACAATTATGTATGAAGGTTACGGCCCAAATGGCGTAGCGATCATGATCGAATGTTTATCTGATAATCGAAATCGCGCTGCTTCAGAAGTCCGCGTTGCTGTAACTCGCAATGGTGGATCAATGGCCGATCCCGGATCAGTTGCTTATCTATTTAATCGCAAGGGCGTCATTATTGTTAATAAAGTAGATGGCGTAACAGAGGAAAAGATTTTAGAAGCAGTCCTTGAGGCAGGCGCTGAAGAAGTAAATGATCTCGGAGAATCATTCGAAGTTGTTTGCGAAGCTAGTGATCTAGTTACCGCTCGTACTGCGCTACAAACTGCGGGTATCGATTATGAATCCGCTGATTCATCTTTCCTGCCCTCTATGACTATTCCGCTTGATGCTGAAGGCGCTACAAAGGTATTTGAACTAATCGATGCCATTGAAGAATTAGACGATGTGCAGAACGTTTTCAGTAACTTCGACGTCTCTGACGAAGTTATGGCGAGCCTTTCCTAACCCCACGCACTTACCGTCGTAGGCTATGAAGTTATGAGCCAACGAGTTATGCGTGTCTTGGGAGTTGACCCAGGCCTTACTCGTTGCGGCGTAGGTGTAATAGAAGGCGCACCTGGTCAACCACTGCGCCTGATAAATGTTGGTGTGATCCTGACTCCGAGCACGGCAGCACTCGAACTTCGTTTACTTCAACTCGAGCAAGAACTAACGCATTGGATTGATGTAAATCGCCCCGATGTGGTTGCCGTCGAAAGAGTTTTTTCACAACACAATGTGCGCACTGTTATGGGTACTGGCCAAGCTGCAGGCATCGCGCTACTTGTCGCAGCCCGCGCCGGAATTCCAGTTGTGATGCACACTCCAAGTGAAGTAAAGGCGGCAGTCACTGGGTCTGGTCGCGCAAATAAGGTTCAGGTCGCTGAAATGGTTAAGCGCCTGCTAGCTCTTAAAGAGATTCCGAAGCCGGTTGATAGCACTGATGCTCTAGCACTTGCGATCTGTCATATCTGGCGAGGTTCAGGGGATTCAAAGTTAGCGGCGGCTTTAGTTGCTGAAAAATCTCGCTTAGCGAAGTTGGTTCGTAAATGATTTCTATGATAAACGGAATCATCCGTTCCATCGGCGCGGATCGCGCAGTAGTCGAAGTTGGGGGAGTCGGACTTTCCATAACTATCACCCCAGCAACTAGCGCTCTGTTAAACATCGGAGCACCAGCGCAGTTTTACACCTCACTTGTGGTTCGTGAAGACTCACTAACGCTCTTTGGATTTCTAGATGATGATGTGCGAACACTCTTTGAATTAGTGCAAACCGTCAGCGGTATTGGACCAAAGGTTGCAATGTCTATTGTTGCTGCGCTTTCTCCTAGCCAACTTGGAATGGCAGTGGCGCAGGAGGACATTTCCGCAATTGAGAAGGTGCCTGGGATCGGACGTAAAGGTGCGCAACGTTTAATTTTAGAGTTGAAGGGTAAGCTCACAGATTTCGGAGCAGGACATAAGAGCGCACATCATCAGCCGGTTTGGCGCGAACAACTTGCGAGTGCACTAATTTCACTTGGTTTCTCCGCGAAAGAATCCGATAACGCCATAACAAGTGTCGTTAATCAGATTTCTGAAGAAGGTGGCGATGCTAATTCTGCTGAACTCTCTGATTTATTAAAGCGGGCGCTACAAAAAGGCGGTAGATAAGAATGAGCGATGATCGCCTGATATCCCCAGAATTCGCCACCGATGATTCAGCAGCCGAACATGCTTTACGTCCGAAAACCCTGAAAGAGTTCATCGGTCAGCAACGAGTTTGCGATCAGATTGATGTTTTGTTGACGGCGGCGCGCCAACGCAATTCCGCGGCCGATCACATACTTCTTTCTGGGCCTCCTGGTCTTGGAAAAACAACTTTGGCGCTTATTTTGGCGAGCGAGATGCAAACGCCGATCCGCATCACAAGCGGTCCAGCGATTACTCACGCTGGCGACCTAGCCGCGATTTTATCGTCGCTGGTTGAAGGCGAAATTCTCTTCTTAGATGAGATTCATCGCTTGCCTCGTCCGGCCGAAGAGTTGCTCTACTTAGCAATGGAAGATTTTCGTGTTGATGTGATTGTCGGCAAAGGCCCAGGCGCGACAGCAATTCCTTTGCAGTTACCGCGCTTTACCTTAGTAGGCGCAACAACGCGCGCCGGATTATTACCAAGCCCACTACGCGATCGCTTTGGATTTACCGCTCACCTAGATTTCTATGAAGAAAACGAACTTGAAGAGGTTCTGCGCCGAAGCGCAGCTTTATTGCAATTGGAAATTGATGCCAAGGCAGTTGCAGAAGTAGCAAGCAGATCAAGAGGTACCCCTCGAATTGCTAATCGATTACTTCGTCGAGTTAGAGATTATGCGCAGGTTCGTTCTGGAGCGAAAGGTTCTAGCCATCT
>CAXNDQ010000040.1:0-8928 GCA_964201275.1 Candidatus Planktophila sp.
AATGTCGGATGTCGTTGTCAACGGGCAATACCGCGGCTGGGCCGATCGCATTGCCGATGTAATGGCAAAAGAAGAACCAGCATTTACTTATATTAATTTGGCAATACGTGGCAAGTTACTTAAGCAAGTAATTGATGACCAGTTGCCGGCCGCAATCGGTTATGTGACCGGTCCAGATACTTTGCTCTCTTTTCACGCCGGCGCAAACGATGCTTTGCGTCCTGGATATAAACCTGAAGTTGCACAAGCACTTTATGCATCAGCGGTTCGTCGCGCGGCAGTTACTGGTGCAACGTTGATGTTATTTACCGTGTTAGAGCGCACCGGAAATACTGGACGAGGCTCAGATGTATGGGCAGCGCGCTTTAGTGAATTTAACAAGATCGTTCGCACAGTAGGCGCTGAAGTTGGTGCGATTGTTGTCGATGCCAATAATGAATCTTTCTTTAGCGACAATCGCTTCCTCGCCTTTGATCGTTTGCATTTAAATGCCGAAGGACATAATCGCGTTGCCCAAGCGTTATTAGAAAAATTGGGATATCAATATGATCCAAGTTGGCGAATTCCACTTCCGCCAGCTCAACCAACTCCTTGGATAAAGAAGCGTTTAATCTCTGCCCTTTGGTTCTTCACTTTTGCACTCCCTTGGATTTGGCGTCGCCTCCGTGGAAAATCATCTGGGGATGGTCGCGTCGCAAAGTATCCAACGCCTACGAGCTGGCCTGTTTAGCCCCTGTACACATCACGATTACTTGAAATTCACCTAAAAGAGAGATGATTAACCTATGCCTGATTCTGTTCATCTGATTGATCGGGAGATCAGTTGGCTCTCCTTCAACGAGCGCGTCCTGGAATTAGCTGAGGATGAATCAATTCCATTATTGGAGCGTGTTCGGTTTTTAACGATTTTCGCTTCGAACTTAGATGAGTTCTATATGGTGCGCGTGGCATCTGTTCTTGGAAAAATAGAGACGAACCCTAATTTAGTTAACTCCGCTGGTTTTACTCCTGCAGAATTAATCGAAGCAATATCAGTTCGAGTACGTGAGTTAACGCAGCGACATGCAAAGTTATTCAAGAAGAAAATTGCCCCCGAACTAAAGCTTCACGATATTGAGATTATTCATTGGGATGACTTAAGTGATGATGAACGCGGCTATATGTCACGAATTTTTAGCGACCGCATCTTCCCAGTCTTAACTCCGCTGGCAGTGGATCCATCTCACCCATTTCCTTATATTTCAGGGTTATCGCTAAATTTAGCGGTCATTGTTAAGAACCCCAAGAGTTCTGAAGAGTATTTTGCGAGAGTTAAAGTTCCGCCAATTCTTTCTCGGTTGATTGCAGTGAGCCCTACGCCGCATAGCAAACGCTTTCTGCCGCTAGAAGAGTTAATTGCGATTCATCTTCAAGAACTCTTTCCTGGAATGTTAATTCAGGATCACTACACATTCCGCGTGACTCGCAATCAAGATATTGAACTCGAAGAAGAAGATTCTGAAGATTTACTAAACTCACTTGAACAAGAGTTGGCTCGCAGACGTTTTGGGCCACCAGTTCGGCTCGAGATAGAAGAAGGTATTGACCAGCATCTCTTAAATACTTTATGTAGCGAGCTAGATATCAACCCAGCAAATGTTTTATCTCTGCCAGCGCCCCTTGACCTAACCGACCTTACAAAGATCGCTGACTTAGATCTACCGAAACTTAAATACCCAGCTTTTCGATCTCGCACCGTTGCCGCTCTGCGCGAAGTTGATTCCGAAGAACCAGACTTATTCTTTGCCGCTATTCGCCAAGGTGAGATCTTGCTCCACCATCCATATGAGTCATTTACCTCATCAGTTGTGCAGTTTTTACAGCATGCCGCGCAAGATCCCAATGTTTTGGCGATCAAGCAAACTCTTTATCGAACTTCAGGTGACTCACCAATCATCGAAGCGTTGATCGAAGCTGCTGAAGCAGGAAAACAAGTTCTTGCAGTCATTGAAATTCGTGCCAGATTTGATGAGCAAGCCAATGTGCGTTGGGCGCGCAAACTCGAAGCCGCTGGCGTACACGTGGTTTACGGTTTGATGGGGCTAAAAACGCACGCCAAGATTTCTCTAGTTGTTCGCGATGAAGCACAAGGTTTACGACTTTATTGCCACATGGGAACTGGAAATTACAACCCAAAGACTGCTCGATTCTATGAAGATTTAGGTTTGTTAAGCGCCGATCCACTACTGACGGAAGATTTAACAAAGCTATTTAATCAACTCTCAGGCTTTGCACCTCATTCGACGTATTCACGCCTCTTGGTTGCACCGCGCACATTGCGAACCGGTTTGCTAGAGAAAATTGCGCTAGAAATATCTAACGCTAAAGCAGGTAGACCATCTGGAATCCAGATTAAATTAAATTCTTTACTTGACGAAGAATTTGTGGAATCCCTTTATGAGGCATCACAAGCCGGAGTAAAAGTTGACTTAGTAATTCGCGGAATTTGTTCGCTCAAGCCCGGCATACCTGGTCTATCTGAGAACATCACAGTGCGCTCGCTCTTAGGAAGATTTCTTGAACACTCTCGTATTTATCACTTTGTAAATGGCGGAGAAGATGAATATTGGGTTGGTAGCGCTGACTTAATGCATCGCAATCTTGATCGACGCGTGGAGAGTTTGGTGAGAATCGAGCGCCCTGTGCACAAATCATCTTTACAGGAGATATTTGATCTCTCGCTCAGTGATGAAACAGCTAGTTGGCATCAATCTAAAGAGAAGTGGTTACGCGTAGCAAAGAACGCTGCTGGTGAGCCTCTGCAAGATGTGCAGAGCGTTTATATCAAGCGATACAAGAAAGCGCACTAATGGTTAAAGACTCCGCAACTCCCATGATTCAAGCCGCAGGTGCTGTCTTATGGCGTAAGGCGAGTGACAACGAATTAGAAATTGCAGTAATTCATCGCCCGAGATATGACGACTGGTCGCTACCAAAAGGAAAAGTAGAACCTGGTGAGTCTCATATCTCCGCCGGTTACCGCGAGATTCAAGAGGAGACGGGCTACGAATCAATTTTTGGACCTGAAATTGGAACTGTTGTTTATAAATTAGAAGGTGCGCCGAAAGAAGTTCGTTATTGGGCTGCTGCAGCAACAGGTCAAACTGGTAAACCTAATCCCGAAGAAGTTGATCAGGTCGAGTGGGTAGCGCCGAAAAAAGCAAAAGAGAAGCTCACCAACAAAGATGATCGTGCGATAGTTGATTTCTTTCTGGATTTTGGCGCAGACACTTTTCCAATCATTTTATTGCGTCACGCCAAAGCGTTAAAGCGCACAGATTGGGATGGTGATGATGGTGATCGTCCGCTTGAACACCGCGGACAGTTGCAAGCAAAACGACTCTTGCCTATCTATATGCCATACAACGCGACTGAAATTCACACTTCAGATGCGTTGCGCTGTATTGAGACAATAGATGTGATGGCGCGATCTCTGCAAAAGACCCCGATTTTCTCTAAGGATTTATCTGAATATGGCTTTGAAACAGATAGAGAAGCGCCTCTGGATTATGTGCAAGATTTAATGGACCGTGGAATTCCTGCAATAGTTTGTAGCCATAATCCAATTATCCCAAAGGTTGTTAAGAAATTAGTTGGCAAGAAATATTTTAAATCAATGGATCGTGAGTTAGAACCAGCGCAAGCCATTGTTCTGCATTGCCGCGCAGGTGAAGTTGTTGCTTGCGATTGGATCGACGAACCTTTAATTTAAGGTGATTTGAAGGCCTTAACGCTCCATCCAATCAAGCCAACGAAGGACAATTCCTTCGCGTAGCGCCCAAGGGCAAATCTCAAGCTCATTGATGTGTAGCCGCTCCATCACGTTGCGCGCAACAATTGCACCCGCCACAATTTGGCGCGCACGACTCTGCGAAACTCCGGGCAGCTCAGCACGTTGCTTATTCGACATATCCTGCAATTTTGGAATCATTTTGGTGAGCGAATTAATTTTTAAATACTTTGGATTATCCTCAAACCAATGTTCTCCTAGTCGGGCAAGAGTTCTAAATGTTTTGCTAGTTGCTACAAAGTGATCTGCAATATGTTTGGATATATCTTCTGGCAGAGATACTTTGATGGCTTCGAATACATAGGTTTCTAGCGCTTTAATCTCTTTCGAGGTATGTGGGTCAGAGTCAAGATATTCGCGTGTCAATCGTGATGCGCCAAGTGGAAGTGAAATGGTTGCTTCTGCTCGTTCATCATCGCCGACTGCAATTTCAAGTGAACCACCGCCGATATCTAAAACGAGCAGACGGCCACTTGACCAACCCAACCAGCGCCGTACTGCTAAGAAAGTCATCTGCGCTTCATCATCGCCTGAGAGAACTTGCAAATCAATTTCAAACTTCTTATTTATTTGATCAAGGATCTCTTTTCCATTTTTTGCATCTCGTATTGCAGATGTTGCAAAAGCCAAGATTTCCTCCGTTTGAAAATCTTTGGCATGTGAAATTGCATCAGCGATCGATTCTTCAAGAAGTGCAACGCCCTCGGCGGTTATTTCACCTTCTTTATTTAAATATTCGTGAAGTCGCAGTTCAACTTTTTGATTTGTTGCCGGGCTTGGACGGGCTCCAGGGTGAGCATCGACGACTTGGAGGTGGACAGTGTTTGACCCCACATCTAAAACGCCCAATCGCATGCGGTAAACCTACCCGTCTGCGCTGCAGAGATTGATGATTTTTAGATTACGCCGTTAACTGCCATAATTACGCCCGTTGCCTGCAAAGGTGGCAAGCCTCTCTAGCTCAGTGGTAGAGCAGCGCACTTGTAATGCGCAGGTCGTCAGTTCAATCCTGACGGGGGGCTCCAGATTTATAACCCGGGTTCAAAGGGGGAGTGATGAGTAATAACTCGTTTCCTCACGAACAATTTGACGATCTAATCGCAGCAAATGCCGAATATATAAAGTCATTCAAATATTCAGAACTAACTGGTCGCGCAGCAAAGGGTTTGGCGATCGTTACTTGTATGGATTCACGGATTAATCCACTTTCAGTTGTGGGTATGCGCTCTGGTGATGCCAAGATTTTACGTAACGCAGGAGCGCGCGTAACTGAAGACGTTATCCGCACCTTAGTTCTAGCAACCTATCTATTGAATGTAGATCGCATTTTGGTTATGCCACATACAGATTGTGCGATGGCTCGCGGTGATGAAGCAGATATCCACGCGCTAATCGATGAGAAGTTTGGGGTTGATACTCGAGCCCTTGAATTTCGTACGACGCGCGATCAAAAAGGTGCGCTCGCAATCGATGTAAATCGAATTCGCGCTTATCCATTACTGCGCGATGGCGTAACTGTTGCTGGCGCTATTTATGATGTCACGACCGGAACTATTCTTCCGGTTGATTGCTAACTCGCCGAATCGGCATCTTGGTCATTGGGTAATTCAAGTCCGTTAAAAACTGTTGAACTAAAGCGCTAAATAACCCTGGCTTTTCTTTTGGCGCACCGTGCGATGTTCCAGGAATTATGGCAAGTTGTCCTAACTCAATAGCGCGATACATCGCCAAAGTGTGTTCGTGTGCAATGACATCGTCATCGCCAGCGATTATCAAGGTGGGACATTGAATTTTCGCTAAATCACTAAGCGCGATATCCGGTTCGCTCTCCCAAATGCGCAACATCTTTTTGATTTTCTCATTTTGGGTATGTGGAGCATCTGGTGAAGTAGCAGCGTATTCAGCTTTATCTTCTTCACTTGGTTCGACAAATGGCATATGAATTACCGTTCCAGAGTAATGGTAATTAGCCCCGATTAAAACCAATGACTTAACTAGGTCTGGACGCGAGATTGCAACTGACATCGCGATATTGCCACCGTCAGACCAACCGACTAAGTGCGCTGGTTCTTTAACAACATCTTCTAGATAAGCGATCGCTTCTTCAATTTGAAATTTAAAGTGAAAAGAGTTGACTTGATCCGCGGTGTATCCGTGTCCGGTGCGATCGTAGGCAAATAAATGAAAATCTGGCTCTAGATCTGGAGCTAAGACGTAATCCCAATGTGAGGTTTGGCTTAAACCGCCGTGCAGTAAAACAACTGCCTCACCATTGTTATCCCATTCATATGAATAGATCTGATGGCCGCGCAGGTTTAAATAATCGGGCACTTTTTACTGGCTATCCATAATGTGGCGATTGCCACGATCAAATGTTAAATAGTTCCAGGTCCAATCAGCGATTGTTCCGATCTTGTTGCGCCCGCCAAGAAGATAGAACAAATGCAGCCATAACCAGGCATACCAAGCAGGAATTCCGGCGATCTGGATTCCCTTAAATTGCACAACAGCCTTATGGCGCCCAATAGTTGCCATTGAACCTTTATCTAGATATTTAAAATCTTTTAGCGCTTGGCCACGAGATGCGCGAACAATTTGTTTTGCCACCCAACGGCCTTGTTGCATTGCAACAGGTGCCACCATCGGCAAGAAGCGTCCTGCAGAATCTTTAGCACCAGAGATATCGCCAATTGCCCAAATATGCGGATAGTGGCTTACTTGTAAACTTTGTTCCACGCTTATGCGCGTTCCATCAAGCGGCAAGTTAAGCAACGCACCAGTTGGTTCACCTTTTACTCCAGCAGCCCAGATAGTTACTTCAGATGGAATTGAATCTCCACCTTTAACTAAAATCTGGCGCGCTTTAACTTCTTGAACAGCAGTATTAAGCAAAACTTTAACGCCCAACTTTTCTAAATCTTTTTTAGCGCGCGCAGAAAGTCTCTCGCTAAAGGCAGGCAATATGCGCGGGCCAGCTTCAATTAGATAAACATCTATATGTTTGGCTGCGTTCGCCTCATCGTTTTTTAGTGGTCCACGAACTAATTCAGCTAGTGCACCGGCCATCTCAACGCCGGTTGGTCCGCCTCCAACAACGCTGAGTGAAAGACGCGTTTGATCTTCAAAGCGGCAGAGATCTTCAAAACGGCGCATTACTTCAGCACGGATTCCGATAGCTTCATGAACACTCTTCATGCCGAGGGCAATTTCGTTAACACCTTTGACTCCGAAGTCAGCGGTGGCCGAACCAAGTGCCACAACCAAGTGGTCAAATTCCAGAGTTTCGGATGAATCTAACTTAACTGATTTATTTTTATGATCCACCGAAATAGGTGAGCCCATTCGGAATTTAACGCCACTTTTGCGCAGCGCCCCGCGGACCGGATGGGCAACATGGTCTGCGGCAAGTCCGGCGGTCGCTACCTGATAAAGCAGCGGCAGAAAAGTTTGGAAGTTATGGCGATCTACAACTGTGACATCGGCATCTTTAGCCAGCGCTTTAGCGGTGGTCAGCCCACCGAAACCTGCGCCAAGAATTACGACTCGAGGTCGTGTGGAAGAAGCCATAGCCGCAGTCTAGGCTCTGAACTATGAACTCGCAGCGCTTAATCCTGGTCACTGGGGCATCAGGCTATGTAGGCGGACGATTAGTCCGCGATTTAGTTGCAGATAAATGTGCGGTTCGAGTATTGGTACGCGATGCACAGAAAGTTAAAGATCAACCCTGGGCGCAAGATGTAGAAATTGTCGAAGGTAACGCCAACATCCCGGATGATCTGCGCAGGGCTTTGTCGGGCGTCCATAGCGCTTTCTACCTATTACATTCGATAAACGCTGGGAAGAATTTTGATGAAGTTGAGAACGCAATGGCAAAGAATTTTGCGCTCGCTGCTGAAGCGGAAAATGTTTCGCAGATTATTTATTTAGGCGGAATTGCCAACGATAAAAATCGCAGCCAACACCTTGCTTCACGAATGAACACGGGCGCTCAATTAGCGTCTGGAAAAGTTCCGGTGCTCGAACTTCGCGCAGGAATCATTATCGGTTCTGGATCTGCATCTTTTGAAATGTTGCGTCACCTAACGCATCGCTTACCGGTTATGACCACACCTAAATGGGTTTCTAATTTAACCCAACCAATTTCAATTCGTGATGCGCTTTATTACCTGCGTAAGTGCGCCGCGTTGCCAACGCCAATTGCAAAGATTTGCGATATCGGCGGCAAAGAAGTGCTTTCTTACGCGGATATGATGCAGAAGTTTGCCAAGTTATCTGGCCTGCGCAAGCGTTGGATTATTCAAGTTCCAGTTCTCACACCCAAACTATCCAGCCTTTGGATTGGTTTTGTTACCCCAGTACCAACTTCTCTTGCGCGACCACTCGTTGAATCTTTGATCAGCGAAGTAGTTGCCGATCCAAAGAAGAGCATTGATTCAATCATTGCGCCACCACCAGAAGGTTTTATCGATGTAGAAGGTGCGATCAAATTGGCGCTCTCTAAAATCGCCGATCACGATGTAATCACTCGTTGGTCAGATGCGGCATACCCAACTGCGCCTTGGCAGAAAGCGCAGAGCGATCCGGAATGGGCCGGCGAAATGGTTTTGCGCGATCGTCGCGAACAAGCAACTGATGCTTCTGCACCCGCTTTGTGGCAAGCGATCGAAAGCATTGGCGGAGATAACGGTTGGTATGGCGCTGATTTCCTCTGGTATCTAAGAGGGCTATTAGATCGATTCGTCGGCGGAGTTGGTTTACGTCGTGGTCGTCGTGATCCGTTAACGCTTCGCATCGGCGACAGTTTAGATTTTTGGCGAGTAGAAGAGTTAGATCGTGGTGTCAGATTAAAGCTTTACGCCGAAATGGTTCTACCAGGCAAAGCGTGGCTCGAATTTTCGATTCGTGAAGAAAATGGACAACGCATAGTTTGCCAAGAAGCGAGTTTCTCACCACGCGGTTTAGGCGGTCAGCTCTACTGGTATGCAGTTCTGCCATTTCACATATTCGTTTTCCCAACAATGATGCGAAACTTAATTCGAAAGGCTAATCGCACCGATTATGCCAATTCATAATTTCACGCCAGAAGTAGAAGCTCTCGC
>CAXNDQ010000041.1:0-8879 GCA_964201275.1 Candidatus Planktophila sp.
AAATAATTGAACTTTTGGCATAACAAGTAGTCAGGCTTTACACTTCACCGCGCTTAACAATCCTGGCGGGTTGCCCGAGCGGCCAATGGGAGGGGACTGTAAATCCCCCGGCTCTGCCTTCGAAGGTTCAAATCCTTCACCCGCCACCAAAAGAATTACTTAGCGACCTTACTTTTGCGTGCTGCACGAGATAGGAACAGCGCAAATACGAGAGCCAAAACAATTCCGGTGTTAACGCCCATTTCAATCAGTGCACGATTGAAGTATTCGGTTGTCTTCTCTTTCTCCATAGTCAGAGATGCTCCGACGGTAAGAATGTGTCGAACGGCTGCGATAACACCGATAATCAAAAAGCTATCGAGTTGGAAAATACCATCTGTAAATCGCACGATCACAGTTCGCATAATTTCTAGAATGATTACAACAAATAGGATGTCGTTAATTCCCTGAATCATTCCAAGTGGGAAGAATGGTCGAGTTTCAATTAGGCGCTGCAAACTGTAACCAGCAGCAAGTATTGAAATGATGAATAACAAGATCCCGAGGAATCCGTGCAAGATATCTTCAAGTTTATCAATGAAGGTAGAAGGGATTAGGGACTCATCATTGGTGAGCAAACCTTTGACCGATTTGTATTTCACGTCAACTCCTTACTTCTCCTTGGGTAATGACTAAGGGTAAGCGCAGGTTTAAGCCCTTGCAATATGTAGGACCTGAGCGCCTTGGTTGGCTCAGATAGCGTCTAGAGCAGGGCATATGGGGAGACCTCAATTGCATATCTTTCGCAAGTAGACATAGATAAACGGCGCTAATAGCCTTTGCGAGTATTGCTAACTCCACGAAAGGGAGACATCGTGCAGAAAAAGAAGACTCTTATATTTGCAGTATCACTTGCTCTAGCATTTGGATTAACCGCATGCTCTAGTTCCGAATCTACTGATGTTGCATCAGAATCTTGCGAAAAGGCTGATCTTGCAACTATTACTGAAGGCAAGCTAACAATCGCAACTGGTGAACCTGCTTACTATCCTTGGATTATCGACGATAAGCCAGAGTCTGGTGAGGGCTTTGAAGGCGCAGTTGCTTACGCAGTTGCCAAGCAACTCGGATTCTCAAATGATGAAGTTGTCTGGGTTCGCACCACATTTGATGGCGCCGTAACTCCAGGTGAAAAGAACTTCGACTTTAACTTGCAGCAATTTTCAATCACAGAAGAGCGCAAGGCTGCAGTTGATTTCTCTTCTCCTTACTACACAGCTCCACAAGCGATCGTTTCTTACAAGGGCAGCAAGATCGCCGGTAAGACATCACTTGCAGAGCTAAAGGATGCAAAGCTTGGTGCAGCAGTCGGTACAACATCACTCGACGCTATTGAAAACCAGATTGGTGCTAAGCCACAGGTATTTAATGACAACGCTGCTGGCGTTACTGCGCTAAAGAATGGTCAGATTGATGGTCTTGTCGTTGACCTACCTACAGCTTTCTATCTCTCAGGAGTAGAAGTAACTGATGGCTTAATTGTTGGCCAACTTCCTTCAACAGGTTCTGGAGATCAATTTGGTCTCTTGCTTTCAAAAGATAGCAAGATCACTAAGTGCGTTTCTGGCGCCGTAGATGCAATTACCGCTGATGGCACATTGGCTGCAATTACTGATAAGTGGCTAGCCACTGATGCAGGCGCACCAGTATTTAAGCCATAAGTAACCATAAGTAATTAGCAATAAAAGTTAGATAAACGCGGTAGTTTGGCGACCATGTCAGAGAAGAAAAGCTCTGCTTGGTCGCCAAGCTCACGCGAACTAGATCGTCGCGCGCTTCGTCGCAAGTTAAATCGCAAGCAAAGTCTTATAGCCGCCGTTTCATCGGTTTTGGTGCTTGGCACCCTCACAATAATTTTGGTTACTTCTCCTGGTTGGGAAGTCGTAAAAGCCACTTTCTTTGATATCGAATATGGGAAAGAAGTATTTCCTACGGTCTTAAAAGGTCTTTGGATAAACCTGCAGCTAACTTTCTTTGGTGGACTAGCCATTGGAGTTATCGCTATGGGTCTGGCGCTGCTGCGAACGACTAAATCTCCGGCACTAACTCCCTTTAGATTTTTAGCAACTGCCTACGTTGATATCTTCCGAGGCGCTCCACTTATCTTGATTATTCTCTTAGTCGGCTTTGGCGTGCCAGCACTGCGGCTGCAAGGCATTTCTAGTAATGTCATTGTGCTCGGCACTATCGCTGTGGTACTTACTTACTCCGCATACGTTGCTGAAGTTATTCGTTCCGGAATTCTCTCAATACATCCCAGCCAAAGAGCAGCAGCGCGCTCACTCGGATTAACCTCTGGGCAGACAATGCGCTTTGTAGTTCTGCCACAGGCACTGCGCCGCGTTGTGCCACCGCTCTTAAATGACTTTGTATCACTCTTAAAAGACACAGGTTTAGTATCAATTCTCGGAGTTACTGATGCTGTTCGTGCGGCACAGATAAACGCCAGCCGCACCTTTAATTACACCCCATATGTAGTTGCCGCAATTCTATTTTTATTAATTACGATTCCGATGACGCGCTACACAGATCGCGCTATTAGACAGCGCACCCAAGCACAGAACTCGGAAGGGGCGATTTAATGTCAAACGTCCTGGAGTTACAGAACGTTCGCAAGGCCTTTGGTTCTGAAGTTGTGTTGAATAATCTTTCCTTACAGGTACCTGAGCACACCGCCACAGTATTAATTGGTGCTTCTGGCTCTGGAAAATCCACTCTGCTGCGTTGCATCAACTTGCTAGAAACTATCGATGATGGGCAGATCTTCTTAGATGGATTAGAAATAACCGATCCGGCAATTAAGGTGGATGAGATACGCCGCAAATTAGGAATGGTTTTTCAATCATTTAATCTCTTCCCACATAAAACGGTACTTGAAAACATCACGCTGGCGCCCGTAAAGGTGCAGAACAAGGATGTTGAAGAAGCGCGGGATATAGCGAAAAAGCTGCTCTCACGGTTTGATCTCGCTGATAAAGCAGATCAGTACCCAGATCGTCTCAGCGGGGGACAGCAGCAACGTGTGGCCATCATTCGATCACTCGCTGTAAATCCCCGACTTTTACTTTTAGATGAAATCACATCTGCCCTCGACCCTGTTCTTGTAAATGAGGTCTTAAGCATTGTGAGAGATTTAAAACAAGATGGAATGACCATGGTTCTAGCTACCCACGAAATGGGATTTGCAACTCAGGTCGCTGATGAAGTTTGCTTCCTGGAATCAGGAAATATTCTCGAACGCGGAAGCGCAGAGCAGGTACTCAAAAATCCAACTAATCCAAAGACGCAAGAGTTCTTAAAGCGAGTGCATCAAGCAGGGCGACTTTAGATTTAATTTTTAAGGTGATAAGTTCAATACCTTGAATAAGGAGTATGTAAATGTCTAGCGCTTTTGAGGCAATCGTTTGGCAAGATGGAAAGATCATCTTGCTTGACCAGACGAAGATTCCTACTTCTGAAACCTACAATTCGTACGATGAAGTAGCCGATTTTATTGGCGCTATTCAAAATTTAGTGGTCCGCGGTGCACCTGCGCTTGGCGTTGCCGGCGCTTATGGAGTCGTGCTGGCAATCGATGAAGCTAGCCGTAAGGGGCTCAGTGCTAAAGAGCTAGAACACAATCTTGATTTACTGCGTGATGCCAGACCAACGGCTATTAATTTGGCTTGGGCGGTTGAACAAATTCGCAAACATTTACCTGCAGGAAGAGATGCAGTCCTTGCGGCCGCACATCAATTAGCGCGCGAAGATAAAGAATCAAGCACAAGCATGGGAAATATAGGCGCTGACTGGCTTATCAATAAATTAGGTTCAAAACCTTTAACGCTTCTTACTCATTGCAATACTGGATCGCTGGCTACAACAGGCACCGGCACAGCGCTCGGGGTAATTAAAGAGTTGCACAAGCGCGGGAATGTAAAAGAAGTTTATGCAGATGAAACGCGCCCCTTGTTGCAAGGCTCTCGCCTTACCGCTTGGGAGTTAATGAAATCTGATATTCCTTATCGGATCGAACCAGATGGCGCCGCTGCTATGGCGATATTAAGTGGCCGAATCGATGCCGCACTTATTGGCGCTGATCGCATTGCCAAGAACGGTGATTCCGCAAACAAGATTGGCTCACTTGGGGTTGCACTCGCTTGTCACGCAGCAGGAATTCCATTCCTAGTAGTTGCACCTGAATCAACAGTAGATCGCTCGATCGCAACTGGTGAAGAGATACATATAGAAATTCGTGGGGATGAAGAGCTAACTCACTTTAAGGGAGTACCGGTTGCCCCAATCGGTGCGAAGACATTTAACCCAGCTTTTGATGTAACACCAGCAAAGTACATAAGCGCTGTAATTACCGAGAAACAATCCTATGAAATAGAAAAAGGCGAAACGCTATGAGTGAATTAAAGCCATTGCACGATCTTGTTGCACGTTCTCAGAAGATCGGCGCTGATCAATCTATGGTTGTTTATGGCGGCGGAAACACTTCGAGTAAAGGTGAGATCAAAGACCATCTAGGGCGTCTTAAGAAAGTTTTGTGGGTTAAAGGTTCCGGTGCGGACATGCAGTACGCAGTCGACCGTGATTACCCAGCCTTGTACTTAGAAGATTTACTGGCGCTACGTGACATTGATGCGTTAGATGATGACACGATGGTTGATTACGTGACTCGCGCTTTGGTTGATCCAACTTCACGCCGCCCATCAATTGAAACGCTTTTACATGGTTTTCTGCCCGCTAAACACATTGATCACGTGCACGCAGATGCGATATGTGCGCTCACCAATCACCCACAAGGTGAAAAGGCTGTTCAAGAAGCGCTCGGTAAAGATTTTGCATACGTTGACTGGATCCGCCCAGGATTTAATCTCTCAAAGATTGTTGGCGGGTTAGGCGATTATGCAGGCGTTGTACTTGCTCATCACGGATTAGTTGTTTGGGATGAAGATTCAGATCGTTGCTACCAAAAAACTCAAGATGCAGTCGCCCTTGCCGATAAGTATTTAGATTCACTTAATAAGCGCCCTAAGGCGAATTTTCAACATCAAGATCTGCCCGATGAAGAGCTAAAGGATTTACTACTAAAACTTCGTGGGACGCTTGGAAAGAAGCAGCTATTGCGCACTGACTCTCGCTTAGCTGAAATTGCTTCCCGCCCGGATCTAAAGAAGATTCTTGCCCTTGGTTCATCTAGTGCGGATCACATGTTGCGTATCCGTCCCAAGTCAGCAACCGTAACTTTGGAAGATACTGAAACTGGTATCAAAGAATTTCGCGAGAATTACGCCGCATATTTTGAGGCAAATAAGTCACTGCTACCGGCTGGTTATGTAAGTCATGGCAATGATCCCAAGGTAATAATTGTGCCTGGCGTTGGCGCAGTAACTGCCGCAACAACTATTAAAGAGAACACGATGTTGGCCGACATTGCTTCGCACACCCACAGCGTTGCAGCACGCGTCGTCGATGTCTTCGGCGATGGCGACACGATTTCTGATGCAGAAATTTTCGGCTTTGATTACTGGCCAATGGAGTTATTTAAATTAAAGAATAAGCCGGCTCCAGCACAGTTAGATGGTCACATCATCATCGTTACAGGAGCGGGAAGTGGAATTGGCCGAGGCGTTGCACTTGAACTTGCTAAACGTGGTGCACACCTGGTACTTGCAGATATTGAAGAAGCAGGACTTATTGCAGTCGAAAAAGAATTTGCCGAAAACAAATGCAACCCACCATTGCTAATTTTAGGAGACCAATCAAAGGAAGTTGATGTACAGGCAACTGTTACAAAAACCATTAAACACTTTGGTGGCCTTGACGGTGTTGTTATCAATGCCGGTATCGGTATCAGCGACAAGCTTGAAGATCTCGATGTAGAAAAATGGCGCCGCGGATTAGATATCAATTTATCTAGTGCATTTATGCTCACTAAAGAGTCAATGAAAGTTATGCGCAAACAAAAAATGGGTGGATCACTCGTTTATGTTGCGAGCAAGAACGCATTCTCTCCAGGAGCGGGCTTTGGTGGTTATTCAGTTAGCAAAGCCGGAATGTTGCAATTAATGCGCATCGCAGCCTTAGAAGGTGGAAGCGCAGGCATTCGCTGTAACGGAATTAATCCAGATGCGGTCTTTGATAACAGCAAACTGTGGGAAGGTGGAATTCGCGAACAACGTGCTGCCGCTCACGGGGTAAAGCCCGAAGAACTTGAAGATTTCTATGCCTCTCGCAACTTGCTAAATGCGAGAGTGAGAAGCCTTGATGTTGCGCGTGCTGCAGCCTTTTTCTTAAGTGATGAGTCATCTCGGACAACAGGAAGTGTCATTGCCGTTGACGGCGGTGTATCTTCTGCCTTCCCTAGATAAATTTTCGGGTTATTTCTCAAAATAAGGTGGAGGCGCTTTAATGGAACGCATTCACATCACCTATGCCTTTTTAGGTGAAAACCCGACTGCGATTGCAGACCTCATCCGAGCCGAACAGACTATTGAATTTCCAATTGAGTTAGCGCCAACTTGGATCCAGGATGAAGTTGTAGGAAAAGTCGAAGAGATTACTTCTAGTGATAAAAACAACCACTTAATAACTATCTCCTATAACCCGGACGTCATTGGGGGAGAGTTAACTCAGTTGTTAAATGTTTTGTGGGGCAATGCTTCACTATTTCCAGGCGTGAAAATAGTTGACCTCAAACTTCCTGACTCCATTCTCAATAACTTTAAGGGACCTCGTTTTGGAATCAGCGGATTACGCAAAATCTTTAAAGCAGATTCTCGACCGCTAATTGCTACAGCGCTTAAGCCAATGGGCTCAGATGCAAAGACGCTCGCCGAAATGGCGCACACTCTTGCGCTGGCCGGATTTGATTTAATTAAAGATGATCACAGTCTGGCCAATCAACCTTGGGCCACTTGGAAAGAACGCGTCACTTTGATTTCAGCTGCAGTTAAAGAAGCCAACGAGGTTACTGGTGGAAATTCGGCTTATATCCCAAGTTTGAATATGCCTTTTGATCAAGCGATAGCCGCTGCACACACAGCGAAAGATCTCGGCGCAGGTGGGCTGTTGGTACTTCCCGGAATAACTGGATTCGATTCATTGCGAGTTATCGCAGAAGACGACACTTTGGCCCTGCCAATTCTGGGGCATCCTGCAATGTTAGGTTCATTAGTAATACCTAAAGAAGTTGGCATAAACCACGGAATCGTTTTCGGAACTTTGATGAGGTTAGCAGGGGCAGATATTTCAATATTTCCGAATATTGGCGGACGGTTCTCCTTCACCGCTGAGCAATGTTTAGAAATTGCTGATTTATCACGCAGAAAGCTCGGATCACTAAAGCCAATCACAATCGCACCCGCTGGTGGAATGACTTTAGAGCGGATTCCAGAAATGATTGATATGTATGGAAAAGACACTGCGTTATTGATTGGTGGAGCGCTCTCGCGCGGACACCTTGCAGATAATGCCGCTCGCATGTGCGAATTGGTGCGCTCCTACTAAACTTAGCCACATCATGTGGAATAAATTGAAGAAATTGTTCGCCGACCGCCGAGTGTGGGTCCGCCAGATAGTTGTGGCTGGCCTCGCTGGCGCTGTTTCCTGGCAAGTTGGTGATCTGCTAATTGAAGACGGCGGTGTCGTCGCCGCAATCGTCTGCACCCTTTCTATCAGAATCTCACTCCACAAATCGGTGCGTGAAGGCTTTGGTCAGATCGTCGGCACAGCAATCGGGGCAACTGTTGCCTTAATAAATGTTTCAATCTTTGACGTTGGTTTTATCGCTGTTGGCTTAACTGTTGTTTTCTGCGCTGTCGTTGCCCGCGCGCTTCATCTGGGAGAAGTTGCATCTATAAATGTTCCAGTAACTGCGTTGATCGTTATAGGTCCAGGAATTAGCGGAACAACCGCGGCACATCGCTTGGGATCAACTTTGATTGGCGCAGTAATTGCAATTCTCTTCTCTTACTTCTCGCACGCGAAAACTCCGGTTGGGCGTGCAACCGATCAGATAACTGCAGTGAGTAAGAAGGCGGCAGATCTACTTGCGCAAATGTCCGAAGGAGTTGCAGCCGGATACACCCAGAAAGAAGCGGGTAATTGGTTGGCAAAGGCTCGATTGTTAATGGAAGCTATCCCTGCAATACGAGCACAATCTGTTGAAGCACGCGGACATGCGCGTTGGTTTCCAACTGCAGAGAAAGATGAAGCCGAAAGCGTTTACATTGAAGGAATTGCAATTGAGCACACATTGCTGCAAGTCAGAGCGATTGCTCGCACGCTATTTGATTCTGCTGTAAGTGGTGGCATTGCCGATTCAACTCAAAAGCAGATTGCAGTTGCGCTGTCAGCCGCAAGTTTCGCAATATCAACGAAGTTTGATAACGATGAAGATTTTGAAACGACCACGACTGCCACAGATGATGCACGTGATGCCGGAGCGGTACTTGCCGAATCTCTGATCGAGGAAGCAAAAGATGCCGACCAAGAACAAATCGTTCGCGGTCTTTCAATGGTTGCCAGTATTGATCGCATCGCTGATTCACTAGACCAAAATTCACCGGCACTTAAGGAAGTTATTACCCCCGATGAACCCGCACACGTCAAAGTTATGTCGGTCTCACCACTCGATCAAACCCTCAAGCTGAATAAGCGCATTACTAGGCGAATCAGGAAGATCTTCCGCAAGTATTTCTAGTAATAAGATGTATCCATAATCAATTGGAGGCTCAAATGTGTTCACGTGTGGTTTGTAAGAAGTGCCAGAAATTCACTTGGTCAGGCTGCGGCGAACATATCGAAGAGGCACTCCACGGCGTTTCTGAAAGCGATCGTTGTTCTTGCGA
>CAXNDQ010000042.1:0-8785 GCA_964201275.1 Candidatus Planktophila sp.
CGCATTCGCTTTAATGATGTTTCAAAGCCTTTGAGCGGGGCAACTCTTGAACTGCTACTAGATGGATCTGAAAGCATTTACATGTCTAAGCCAGATAACATCTCAGTAGATTCATTTGGAAATGTCTTGATCCAAGAAGATCCAGGCAATAATGCTCACCTTGCGCGTATCGTTTCTTATCGAATTAGCGATGGCAAAGTTGGAACGATCGCTCAATTTAAAGCGCAATACTTCACATCAACTGGTGCTTCATTCATCACTCAAGATGAAGAATCCTCAGGAATTATTGATGTAACAACTGAATTGCGTACATCTAAGTCTGATACGGCTAGCTACTACATGGTTGTAGCGCAGATTCACGCAACACCTGCAAAGGCTCGTCCTGACCTTGATCCAGCCGATGCCACATTGGCAAAAGCCGTTGAAGGCGGACAGTGGTACATCTTAAAGATTACGAACTGGACTGACGTCTATAAGTAATCTTTTGTCGAGGGATGGGAAAAGAGGCCAGGCAACTGGCCTCTTTTCTTATCTACCAACTGTTATTGCCTAGGCCACCATCGAAGTCGTAAGTACTTCCGGTGGCCCAGGCATTAGCATCTGAAAATAAAAATTCAGTAACTCCAACAACTTCTTCAGCACTCGCATAACGCTTTAGCGGTGTTGCCGATTTCCATGCAGCCACTCCTTCTGGCCAAGCTTGATCTATTCCGGGGCGGCCAATCAAACCAAGGCGCAATCCAAGTACGCGCATTGGTGCGTGAGAGCGTGATGCCGAGCGAGTTAAGACATCAAGTGCTGCTTTGCTTGCTCCATAAATTTCGTGACCAGGGCGAGGATTTAGCGCTTCAACCGATGAAATATTTAGTACAACGCTCACCCCAGATTTAGCCGATTCTTCAATAATTTCTTTTGGAGCATCAACATTGATACGCATCATCAATTCTATTTCGGCGCGCGTGGCGTGTGCCGGATCCAGTATGGCTTGATTGGCAGCGTTATTAATTACAAAATCTAATTTACCTGCTCGAGATAGCGCTTCCTGCACAAGCGAATTTCCAGATTTGGCGACAGATAAATCAGCAGCGATGACGTGCAAGTTCTGGTGCGCCGAAATCTCTCCAGTATTTACTTGTGCGCAAACCGTTGCACCAAGTTGAAGAAAGCGCGAGACATATACCTGGCCAATAAAGCCTGATGCACCTGTAATTAAAATGCTCTTGCCAGAAAAGCTCATTTGAGAGGTTCCAGCGCCTTTACTCGCAGGTTCACTCGTTTGATTAAATCGGATAAGTCGATCTTTGTGCTCTGACGCTTGGAAACGACTTGATCACCTGCCACCCAAACATCGGTTACATCACCGCGTCCAGCAGCAAAGACCAGCAGCGCATTTACATCGTGGACTGGAGTTAAATGTGCGGAGTGAAGATCAAGAGCAATTAAATCTGCTTCCTTGCCGATTTCGATACTTCCGACACGATCACCCAGACCAACAGCCTTCGCTGCCTCAATTGTCGCTGCGCGAACTATGGAAGTTAGGTCAACATCAGCGGGGGATTGGCGAAGGGCAACGACGTGTGCTGCCATTCGCATTACTGAGAACATATCCAAGTCATTGGAAGAAGAACAAGAATCAGTACCAAGGCCCACGGTGATGCCGGCTTTACGCATATCGTTAAAGCGCGCCAAACCTGAACCAAGTTTTAAATTACTTCCGGGGCAATGACCGACTGAGGTTCCTTTACTTGCAGCGATCTTCATATCAGAATCTGATAAGTGCACGCCGTGTCCGAAGATGGTTGGCACATCTAATATTCCGGTATCGCGGCAGACTTCAGTGGGGGATTTGGAGTAACGAGATTGCACATCAGCATTTTCTGCTTCAGTTTCAGATACGTGTAAATGAATTCGCGCACCAAGTTCTTTGGCGATCGCGGCGACTTCAGTTAAATTCTCCGGCGAATCTGTATAAGTCGAATGCGGCATAAAGTAGGTAGGAATGAATGGCCCACCGATCTTTGCTAACTCTGCTGGCCATTGATGAGCTCGCTCAATTCGCTGCTCCCATTGCAGTCCATCTAAACCAGGGAAGTCAAAGAAAATTGGACCGGCTATATGGCGAAGGCCAACACGAACTGCTCCGCGATGGGTAGCAACCGGATTTAAATACATATCCATCGTTGTGGTTGTGCCAGAGAGCAAAGCTTCAAGCGCCCCAAGTTCTGTGCCGAGTTCGCAAGTTGCCTCGTCCATGATCGCGCCCTCTGCAGCCCAGACGCGTTCTAGAAAACCTTGCAAGTTAACGCCTTCTGCCCAGCCACGAAGTAAAGACATTCCTAAGTGAGTGTGGCTATTGATTAGCCCTGGAGAAATTAATTTATCGGTTGCATCGAAAATTGTTTTAGCATCTTGTGCTTCGGTTCCGATGTAGGCAATTTTTCCATCTTTGATTCCAATAGAAATACCTTCGAGAATCTCATTATTTGAATTTGAGGTAACCGCATAACGCGCGTTCTTTAATAGCAAATCAAGCATTAGGCAAAAGCCTTGATGGTTCCATCAATAATGGTGATTACCTTTTCACTAGCCGCCTTTAGCGCTGCGTTTATATCTTCCATTGTGATCGGCGCATCGCTCACTCCAGCTGCGGGATTAACTACAAGAGCGATTGCTGCGTAACGCAGTCCCGCTTCTTTTGCCAGCGAAACTTCTGGCACTCCGGTCATACCAACGACAGTTGCACCAGATAGTGCCGCAAGACGAATTTCTGCTGGTGTTTCAAAGCGCGGACCGTTAAAGCCGGCGTAGATACCACCTGTGTTAAGTGCGATTCCAGCGCCTTTCGCTGACCTTGCCATTGCAGATTTAACATCAGCATCGTAGAGATGTGACATATCTATATGTTGCACACCGCCAGGTTGCACGCCATCGAAGAAAGTATCGGCGCGACCGTGTGTGAAATCTACGAAATCATCAAGTAATTGCAGAGATCCAGCTGGCAATTTTGGATCTATTCCGCCAACAACGTTTACGGCGATGACAAAATCCACACCTGCGTTCTTTAGCGCTGTGATGTTGGCTCGATAGTTAACCGCACTCGGTGGGACGCTGTGATCAACGCCATGTCGCGTTAGAAATGCAATCTCGACACCGTGCCAAGTTCCTGATGTGATCAGCGCTTTTCCATAAATGGTATCAACTGCTTGCGGTGTTGATCCTGCTAGCGCTGGCAAATTGTAGAAACCGGTGCCCGCAATGATGCCAATCTTCATGCAGTTAACTTACTTATCTAGGCCGGCCATAAGGCGGCCGATGTAGTCACGATCTGCGCCTTTGGAATCAATAATTGCCACGATTTTTCCAGCAGACATAACCGCGATTCGGTCGGAGAGTGAAATAATTTCATCTAGTTCGGCAGAAACCAGAAGAACTCCGGCTCCGTTATCGCGGGCTGCAATCAGCTGCTTGTGGATGAACTCAATAGATCCAACATCAACACCACGGGTTGGTTGAGCTGCAATCAATACTTGCAAATCCTGACTTAACTCACGAGCGATTACTACCTTCTGCTTGTTGCCACCGGATAGAGATGAGGCAAGTGCGGCGGGTGAAGTAGTTCGAATATCGAATTTCTTTACAAGCAGATCAGCATTCTTGCGAATTTCAATCATATTTCTAAACCAACCTCTAGCAAAAGGCGCCTGATCAAATTGGTTAAGAATCAAGTTATCTGAAATCGAGTAAGAAGAGACTAAACCGTGCTTTTCGCGATCTTCAGGAATATGAGATACGCCAGCCTCGTGAACAGCATGCGGGTGCATATCTTTTGTTGCCGCGCCGCTGACCAGTACTTCACCCTTCGCTCGCAGACGCATACCGCAAATTGCTTCTACTAGCTCTCGTTGACCATTTCCCTCAACACCAGCGATACCGAAAATTTCACCAGATCTGACTTCGAGGTTAACCCCCTTTACTGCGAGCAAATTTCTATCATCAAAAACTTCTAAACCTTTGACGGTTAATACCGGTTTTCCTGGTTTTGCAACACCCTTTTCAACTTCTAAAACAACGCTTCGGCCAACCATCAATTGTGCCAAGCCAGCTTCATTAGTCTCTTTCGGAGTAGTGGTGCCAACTACTTTGCCATCACGCAATACAACAACGCGATCAGCAAGGGCCATAACTTCACGAAGTTTATGGGTAATCACAATAACTCCAACGCCTAAGCGCGCTAGGTTTTTAATGACAAGTATCAACTCATCGGTCTCTTGAGGAGTTAGCACTGCTGTTGGTTCATCAAAAATTAGAAGTCGCACATCTTTACTTAGCGCTTTTAAGATCTCAACTCGCTGTTGAGTTCCAACTGGAAGATCTTCAATATTGGCTGTTGGATCAACTTCTAGCCCAAACTTTTCGGATAATTCACGGACCTTTTGCTCGGCCTTCTTTATATTGACAAAAAGGCCATTTTTTGGCTCATCGCCCAAGATGATGTTTTCGGTAACGCTCATAACCGGAACTAATTTAAAATGCTGATGCACCATTCCGACGCCACTTGCAATCACTGCCGCTGTATCACCAGGGGCCATCTGGTTGCCATCGATAAAAATCTCACCCTGATCAGGGCGCACTAGCCCAAAAACAGATTTAACGAGAGTTGATTTTCCTGCACCATTTTCACCCAAGAGCGCCACAATTTCGCCTGCAGCAACTTCAAAAGAAATATCGTTATTGGCGATAACTGAACCGAAGCTCTTCGTTACGTTTTTTACCTGCAATAAAGTCGTCACGGTTTATGCCTGCTCTCGCTCGTATGGTTGACCAGCTGCAGCGGGGCCGCGAACTTTGCCAGCAGAAAACGCTAAAACGACAATCGTTAATACATATGGGAGCATATTTATAAATGGCCCAGGAATAGCGACTAAGCCATCGATCATTAATTGGTTGGCAAGTGCTTGCGCAAAACCAAAGAAAATCGCCGCCAGCAGCGCTCCTATTGGATTCCATCTACCGAAGATCATGATGGCCAGAGCGGTGAAGCCTTTACCGGCCGAGAATCCGCGATCAAAAGATCCAACCAGTTCGAGTGCCAGATAGGCGCCAGTAAGTCCACCAAATGCGCCGGCGATAACCACATTTATGTATTTAAATTTCTTTACCGAAATTCCCGAGGTCTCAGCGCTACTTGGATACTCACCAATCGCTCTTGTACGTAGCCCCCAAGCGGTGTGATACATCGCAACGTAGAGAACAAAGATAAGGATTAAACCAAAGTAAGTTATTGGACCACTTTGAAAGAAGACTCGTCCTAAGAATGGAATATCCGAAAGCCCTGGAATAGACCAACGAGGAAAAATGGCAGGTAGTGAATATCCTTGCTTATAGAAAAATGATGTCAGACCAGTGGCCAGAATATTTACAATTGTGCCCGCGATAATTTGATCCATTTTCCAAGAGACTGTTAACAAAGCGAGCAATAGCCCGGTAACTGCGCCACTTGCAATTGCAGCGAGAAGTCCCCAGATTAGGTTTTGGGATAGCGCCGCTACAAAGAATCCAAAAAATGCTGAAGTTAATAGTGTTCCTTCAATTCCAATATTTACTACGCCAGTTCGCTCGCACATTATTCCGACCATCGCGGCCATGGCCAGCGGTAAGCCAAAAGTGATTGATGATGCAGCCACCGCGACAGTTGAAACTGAATTAACAGAATAGGCAAAAGCAATAGCAATTACGACCACATAAAAGTAGAGCGATTTTCTTGAGCGAAGTGCTGAAGTCATCATTTTAATTACTTCCCCAACCGCTTGTAACCTGAGCATTGGAATCGCTCTTGAGCTTAAAGATTCGACTAATTATTGGAGCGGTCACGAAAAATAGAACAATCGCAAGAATTAGATCAATGATTTCAGGGCTAACACCTGCGGTAAATTGCATAGTCGGACCAGCGCCACGCATTCCGCCGAAAAGAATTGCCCCTGGAATCACAGCCAATGGATTTGCGCGGGCTAACAACGCAATTGTGATGCCATCAAAGCCAAGACCTTGGTTGAAGGCGGGTTCAAATTTACCGACCACGCCCAAAGTTTCAACTGCGCCACCAAATCCTGCAAGCGCGCCACAAGCCACCATTGCAAAAACTGTATTTCGCTTTACCGCGATTCCGGCATACCAAGCGGCATTCTTATTCTTGCCAACTGTTTCAAATCTAAATCCAGTTGTAGTCTTCTTAAAGATCCACCAAACACCAACTGCGAGAAGCCCGCTGAGAAGAAAGCCGATCGGCAATCCTGCGATGCTGCCAATCTTGGCAGAGTCGGCGATTGGTGGGGTTTTGGCAATAATTGAACCTTCTTCTTTTAAGGGTCCATTAGAAAGATATTCGGCGAACTGCAGAACGATACTGTTCAACATAATTGTTGTTATAACCTCGTGAATACCGCGGTATGCCTTTAGTGCACCGGCAATGTAACCAACGAGTGATCCAAATATGGCACCGATGATTAGGCAGAGTGGAACGTGGGCAATCATTGGCAGCCCTGTGATTGCATACCCAGCCCAAGCCGCTGCAAGTGCACCAGAAATTAGTTGTCCTTGTGCACCGATATTAAACAGTCCAGCTCGCAAACCAATTACTACCGCCAACCCACTGATTGCAAGCGGCGTTGCCTTACCAAAAGTTTTGGCAAGGCCTTCTTGAGTAGAAAATGCAGTGGTGAATAAACTTTCATAAGCCCTAAGCGGATCTGAACCTTGGGTGATCATTAAGATCGCACCAATTCCAAATGCAATAACTAGTGCAATTAGGGGAGTGATCCAAGCACGAACTAACTTCACGATATACACCCCTGGCTTTTCTTGTAAGACCCAAATCTACCCGCCAAAATTTCGCTGTCAACCACGGTTGAAAGCACCAGTAATTGCATTGAATCGTCGCTGCCAGAGAGACTTAGAGATCGTCGCATCTGGATTGAAAAGTTCTCCAGCATGAAACATCCCTGGCACTAAGTGAAATTCCACATCATTACCAGATTCCTGCAATCGCTTGACAAAATCAATAACATCATCTCGAAAGAGGTCCACGTCACCAACGTCGGTATATATCGGAGATAAATTTGTTAAATCCTCGGCACGAGCAGGAGCTGCATAAGCGCTGACCTGAGAAAAATCTGGATCCGCTTCAGAGGAAGCCTGCTGGGAGAGATACCAGCTCCAAGATTCGATATTTGCTTTTCGATCCCAAACCCCCAGGTCGGTGATTTCAAAAGTGGCGGGAGTTTGATTTCTATCGTCAATCATTGGATAAGGCGCACAGATCAAAGCAAACTGCGACATCGCTTCATCCCTCATTCGCAGGCCTAGTGCAATAGCAAGTCCTCCACCAGCGCTACCGCCATAGAGCACTAGTTTCTCTGGCGAAATCTTTAACTCTGAGGTGTTGGCAAATACCCAGGCACTCACATCTAAACAATCATCCAGCGCAGCGGGGAATGGATTTTCTGGGGCAAGTCGGTAATCAACGCTAATAACTAAGCAGTCTAAGGTCAGAGATAAAAAAGCAGCGTTAGCATCATCTGTATCGAGGTCTCCCATAACCATGCCACCGCCATGGATCATTACTACTGCGCAATCAACGTGTTTAGCCGTAGTTGGATGAAGCGGGCGATAAAGGCGGATCGGAATGTGCTGGCCACCGTGTGTAGATTCAATATTCATGTCGGTTCGACGGACCGACTCTATCCGCGGAAATTGGGCGAGATAATTCGAGATTAGATTTCGTCGTTCTTCAATTGTGTCAGGTGCGTTTAAGCCACCAGGAAAAGTAGTTAGCAGCAAATCCAAACTCTCTTGTAACTCTGGATCCACACGATATTTCTTTGCTTGATTATCAACCATTAACTTGTTCTCCCACCACATTGGTACCGAAAGCAATAAAGAAAGCGGGGCAAGGGTTCAATTAACAAACCCTTGCCCCGCTTTAATTGCTTAGATTACTGAGCTACGCCAGTTGCAACT
Organism: Candidatus Planktophila sp.; assembly: GCA_964201275.1. GTDB lineage: Bacteria > Actinomycetota > Actinomycetes > Nanopelagicales > Nanopelagicaceae > Planktophila. The sequence goes on from CAXNDQ010000042.1 coordinate 8,017, forward strand.
TCGCCGCTAATTACCTTTGCGGTTAGTGCTGCAACTTTATCCTTAACGTCAGCTGGGATTGTGGAATCAAAGTCGTGATAAGGAGCTGCTCCTACATCACCAAGGAAGTTTCCACCAGCAAATGTTCCATCTTTAACTTGGCCAATGAGTGCAACCACTCCCTGAGGAATGAGCTTCATTGCTGAAGTTACTAGACAGGCCTGAGCTTCTGGAACTGTGTCCCATTGATCAGTATCTACACCGATGCAATATGCGCCAGACTTCTGCGCTGTACGAGCCAATCCACCGTTACCGGTTTTTCCACCAGCAGAGAAGATCACATCGACATCTTGATCCAAGTACTGCTGGGCTGTTGATGCCCCCCAAGCAGGATCATTGAATGCATTTGCTCCTGTGTAGTAAACAGATGAAGCCTTAGGGTAAGACTTTCCTTGCTCTTGTGATGCGTACTCAACGCCAGCAACGAAGCCTTCAATGAACTTACGAACAGGAGGAATTGAATCAGGACCACCAGCAATCGCAGCGGTCTTTCCTGTCTTAGTTAGGTATCCACCGAGGTAACCGACAATGAAGCCAGCCTTATCTTCAGGGAAAATTAATCCACTGTAGTTTGCTGAAGATCCACCATTGAACTGATCAACACCGATGAACTTAACATCAGGATACTTTTCAGCCGCAATTGTTGTTGCTTCGGCCATTAGGAAACCAACAGTTACGATCGCGTTGTAACCAGCATCAGCGAATAGTGCGATGTTAGCTGCGTAATCTT
>CAXNDQ010000043.1:0-8399 GCA_964201275.1 Candidatus Planktophila sp.
CTCGGAACTACAAATAGCTGCGTATCGGTACTCGAAGGTGGAGAGCCAACGGTTATCGCCAACGCAGAAGGCGCTCGCACAACCCCATCGATCGTTGCCTTCGCTAAAAATGGCGAAGTTCTCGTCGGTGAAGTTGCTAAGCGCCAATCGGTGACCAACGTTGAACGAACAATCCGTTCCGTTAAGCGTCACATGGGTACTAACTGGTCAATGGATATTGATGGCAAGAAGTACACACCACAAGAAATTTCTGCACGTATTCTGCAAAAACTAAAGCGCGATGCTGAGGCATACCTTGGTGAAACTGTGACGGATGCAGTTATTACTGTTCCCGCATATTTCTCAGATGCAGAACGTCAAGCAACTAAAGAAGCAGGCGAGATCGCCGGACTTAACGTGCTTCGCATTATCAACGAACCAACTGCAGCAGCGCTTGCATACGGTTTAGATAAAGCAGATCAAGAACAAACTATTTTGGTCTTTGACTTAGGTGGCGGAACATTCGACGTTTCACTACTTGAAATCGGTGACGGCGTTGTTGAAGTTAAAGCAACTGCTGGCGATAACCACCTTGGTGGAGATGACTGGGATCAAGCACTTGTCGATTACTTAGTTCAAACATTCGGTTCAAAGAATGGAATCGATTTAACTAAAGACAAGATGGCGATGCAACGTATTCGTGAAGCTGCTGAAAAAGCTAAGATTGAGCTTTCATCATCACAGCAAGCATCAATTAATTTGCCTTACATCACCGTTGATGCCGAGAAAAATCCATTGTTCCTTGATGAGACTTTAACTCGCGCACAATTCCAAACACTTACTGCGCCGCTACTTGAGCGTTGCAAGAAGCCTTTCCAGCAAGTTCTAAAAGATTCTGGAATTGCAATCGGCAATATCAAGAGCGTTGTACTTGTTGGTGGATCAACTCGTATGCCAGCTGTCGTTGATTTAGTTCGCGACCTTACCGGTGGAAAAGAGCCAAATAAGGGCGTAAATCCTGATGAAGTTGTGGCAGTTGGCGCATCTCTCCAAGCTGGTGTTCTTAAGGGTGAAGTTAAAGATGTTCTCCTTCTCGATGTCACACCACTAACGCTTGGTATTGAAACCAAGGGTGGGGTTATGACCAAGATGATCGAGCGCAACACAACTATTCCTACAAAGCGCAGCGAGATCTTTACAACTGCTGATGACAATCAGCCTGCTGTACAGATCCAGGTTTACCAAGGTGAACGCGAAATGGCTGCTTATAACAAGAAGCTAGGTATGTTTGAGTTAACTGGAATCGCACCAGCTCCACGCGGTGTTCCACAAGTTGAAGTTACCTTCGATATTGACGCAAACGGAATCGTTCACGTCGGCGCGAAAGATCTTGCAACTGGCAAAGAACAATCAGTCACAATCAGCGGTGGATCCGCTCTTTCAAAAGAAGAAATCGATCGAATGATGGCAGATGCTGAATCACACGCCGCTGAAGATAAGCAGCGTCGTGAAGAAGCAGAGATCCGTAACAACGGAGATTCACTTGTCTACCAGACTGAAAAGTTCATTGCAGATAATGCAGAAAAGTTATCTGAAGGTGAAGCAGCAGAGAAGAAGACTGAAGTTGAGGCAGCACTTGCCGAACTAAAGACTTCACTCGGCGGCGCTAACTTCGAATCAATCAAGACAAATACCGAAAAGGTAGCAACTCTTAGCCAAGCACTTGGCGCTGCGATGTATGCAGCAGCAGGTGCTGCAGCCGGCGACGGTTCAGTAAATGAAGATGGCGTCGAAGATGCCGAGGTTGTGGATGAGGGAAGTAACTAATGACAGAACAGACAACTGAAGAAGTTGTTGAATCTGTAGAAGAAGTCGTTGAGGCTGCCCCGGTTCAGGAAACTGATCCGGTGGCGGCTCTCACCGCTGATTTACAACGACTTCAGGCAGAGTATGCAAATTACCGAAAGCGTGTAGAACGCGATCGCGCCTTGGCTCACGAACTCGCAATAGGTGCGGTTTTAACCGAGCTACTTGCAACTCTGGACGACATTGATCGCGCTACCGAACACGGCGAATTAACCGGTGGATTTAAATCTGTTTCAGAACAAATCACCGCAATTACAACCCGTCTAGGTTTAGAAAAGTACGGCGCCGCCGGTGAAGAATTTGATCCACAAATTCACGAAGCGCTAATGCATGACACCAGCGCTGATGTCACTGTTGCTACTGCAACAAAGATCTTGCAACCAGGATATAAATTTAAAGAACGCATCCTGCGCCCTGCTCGCGTTGCCGTCACTGATCCTGCTGAAACGACCGCGGAGTAACCAACTTCTATGGCCGCTAAAGACCTTTACGAGAAGGATTTCTACAAGATCCTCGGACTTGGCAAATCTGCCAGTGGCGATGAGATTAAGAAGAAATACCGTTCTTTAGCGCGCGAACTTCACCCTGATAAAACTAAGGGTGATACGGCGATGGAAGAGAAATTTAAAGCTGTTTCCGAAGCGTATGACATTTTATCTGACGGTAAAAAGCGTGCCGAATATGATCAAGCGCGCGATATGTATGAGCGCGGTGGCTTTCGCGCACCACAAGGCGGACAAAATTTTCAAGGTGGTGATTTCTCTGACATCTTCGGTGGCGGAAACCCGCAAGATATCTTCGCAAATCTCTTTGGTGGCGGTGGACGTCGCGGTCCGCGTAAAGGACAAGATTTACAGACTGAGGCAACAATTACCTTTAAAGAAGCGGCTTTTGGCACCACTTTAGAACTTCGTTTATCAACCGATGGCGGACCATCACAAACTATTTCAGCGCGCGTTCCCGCAGGAGTAAACGATGGCGCAAAGATTCGCATCAAAGGAAAAGGATCACAAGGCGAAGCCGGCCCTGGCGATCTATTTATTTTATTACACGTTAAAGCGCACCAGATTTTTTCACGTAAAGGTGAAAACATTGCAATTACAGTTCCGGTGACCTTTGCTGAAGCAGCACTTGGCGCTGATATAAAAGTTCCAACTTTAACTGGCGAAGAAGTAACGCTTCGTTTGTCACCTGGCACATCAAATGGTCGCGTGCTGCGCGTTAAAGGTCGCGGAATTACCAAAGGTGCAACAACCGGAGACCTGCTAGTAACTGTGGAAGTGCAAGTCCCTCAGAATTTACCAAGTGATGCAATCGATGCACTGCAAAAGTATGCTGAAGCGACATCAGAAATAGATGTTCGCAGTGAGCTAAAGAATAAGGCGGAGTTATGAACAACGAACCGCAAGACAATAAAACGCCTGATGACGATGCTGGACTCTATGTAATTTCAGTTGCTGCCGAACTTTCCGGTCTACATCCACAAACGCTTCGCCAATACGATCGCTTAGGTTTAGTTTCACCAAATCGCACCGTGGGGCGCAATCGTCGTTATTCGCTGCGCGATATTGCATCACTTCGAATGGTTGGTCGTTTGGTTGGTGAAGGAATTAATCACGCCGGCATTAAGCGAATAATTGAACTGGAATCTGCAATGGCAAATATGGCTATTGAGGTTGCGCAGTTGCGGATTGAAGTGGACGCGCTCCTTAAAGAGAACCCACCAAAATCACTTGCTACACGCCGCAAAAGCGAAGTAATCGTTTACAAAGAAGATTAAACCTTCTTAATCGCTTTAACTCTTCCATTCCACTTACCCAAAACTTTCTCAGCTGGCGTTAACAAAACGTCTTCAAGAACTGTTGAGTAAATATCTCGGAAATCTGTGGTCACAGGTAAGTCACCATCAATTAACTTAGTAAGTGAAGGTTGATCTCCAAAGAAACCGCCATTTACGCGATCACCAATTAAGAAGACCGGTCCTGCAGTTCCGTGATCAGTACCTTCAGATCCATTACCTTTCACGCGTCTTCCAAACTCGCTGTAAACAAGCACTGTAATGTCTTTGGATCTACCCGATGCTTTCATTTGGCTTAAGAACTTAGTAATACTTGTTGAGACGGTTCCAAGTAGCGCTGCTTGAGCGTTAGCTTCATTGGCGTGAGTATCGAATCCACCGAGTGAAACAGACCAAACTTTTGTAGGGGCACCCGCTGCTATTAACTTGCCGACAACATTTAATTGCTGACTCAAGTTTGAATCGCCGCCAGCGTTACCGCCACCAACGGTTGGTAAATCATCTGACATTGGCGCCGCTTGAGATAAAACAGGCGTGATGTTTCCTGAAATACTAAATAGATTGCGCATCGATAAAGCCGCTGCTGCCATCAATTTATTATCAGCCTTTGAAGGTTTTGATAATTGATCACACGCTTTAGCAAATACACCGGATGGAATTACTAGACCACCCAATGGAAGTGCAGATCCACTGTTCTTTGCACCAACTAATAACGGTGGCAGAACTGAACCTAAACTTATGGAAGTCATCGGATCTATCTTCTGCGTATCTAGCCAACGCCCCAACCAACCAGTACTTAGATGCGTCTTTGGAGATCCAGTCTGCCAAATAGCCATAGAAGAAAAATGTGAACGATCTGGTTCCGGATAACCAACTCCGCGAACAATGGCCACTTTCTTTTCATCCCACAAAGATTTAATTCCAGTCATCGCTGGATTCAAAGCCAACCCATCTGTGAGCGGAAGTAACGTTTCCTCTTTATAAGTTAAATCAGGGCGCGCTGCGTAATAAGCGGGATCCTTGTAAGGAATTACTGTGTTTAAACCATCGTTGCCGCCATAAAGAGTTACTACAACCAAGATTGGTGTGCCCAGCGGAAGTGGCCTGGTTATCGCAGCTTCTGCAACATCGTTGATAGAAAGTACGCTCGCCGCCGTTGCAGCTGTTGCTGCGCCCGAGAACTTTAAGAACTGCCGTCTTGTGTACTTGGACATTCCAAGTTGTTCGGCTGACATTGTTGGTATTTCGTTCATTGGCTCACCACATATTCCGGGCTACAAATTGCAAGGGAGAGTAAACGGGCGGGAATCTTCTGCAAATCACCAAGAGCAACAGTTGTTCGCGAAGTCCATTCTGGAACCGCTAATAAATCGGCCAAGTAAGCAACTCTCTTATCCGGAGCGATTGCTTCAAGTGCCGAAAGATCAGCCTGTTTAACCAACCAATCTGCAAAAACGATTCTAAATTGCGCACTTGCCGAGCTAAGCCAGGCTTCATCAGTGGGCCATCCACCGACGTTAGGCGGGGAAAACGGAATTTGAGATAACTTATCCAGATAACCATTTAGTTTTGCAAAAGAATTCATTTTAGAAGGGGTTAATTCCAGCGCTTTACAGACAGCCACAAACCACTCAACCGGTGATTTAACGATTGAATACTTCGAATTTGTTAAATCCTTACCGTTAAGCAAGACAGTTAAACCTTGTTGTATATCTCTTCCCGCCAAGGCTTTAATAAGCGGATGATCTTTCGGCAAACTTTCAGTACTAGAAATAAAACGGTACCAAATACGTTCTGCTAAAAAGCGCGGACAATCCGCCTGATTAACAAGATGGTTAATGGCTTCAGGCCCAGTCATCATAGCGGTCTTACCTAAAATTGTTACCGCGCCAGTGTCGCGGCGCTTCTGATTCAAAGTTACAACGCCAGTGCTTCTAGGAACTTGATAACCAGTCAGCGCGCGAGCAAGTTCTTTAACATCTTTTTCGGTGTATCGATTAACACCCAAAACAAATAGCTCCATAACTTCTCGCGCTAAATTTTCATTCGGTGCTTTTAAAGTATTCTCATTTCCATCTAACCAAACCTGCAACGCACCATCTAAAAGCATTGCTTGCGAGAAATCATTAAAGTTGCCAAGTGCATACTTTCTAAAAGTTTGATTTTGCGTCATCATAGGAAGCGCATAATTGACTTTGCCTATAGAAGTCGCCCAATGTCCGTGCCAGAACCAGACCATTCGCTCTTGCAGCGGTTTCTGCGTCAGCACCATTTGGTCTAACCACCAAAGTGTTAGTTCTTTTTTTTGTGCACCAAGTGCTTGTGAAAATTGCGCTGAGTCTGCACTTTTTGGAGCAGGGCGTGGACCCAAGTCAGCAAAGACTGGTTCTTTGGGAGCTCCTAAATCAATAGCAGGTGGATTTAGAATCGATTTCTTAAAACCTGCCGGACCAACTTTTAAAGCCTCAGCAAATTCACCAGGACGTGGCCCGAAAGCAAAGCGGTTAAATAACCTTGATATCTCCAGCCGTTTTGCATCCATATGAGAACGCTAGGGCAGGCTGGTTAACAATGTAAGGTTATGTTATGAATTCACACGAACTTCTCCGAGAAGAGATCATAAACAAGGCTGTTGTGCACGGAAAAGTCATACTTTCCTCTGGAAAAGAGGCCGATTATTACGTTGATCTGCGCCGTGTGACCCTCGATCACGTTGCAGCGCCCCTTGTAGGCGAAGTAATGTTGGAGCTAACTAAAGATTTAGATTACGAAGCAGTCGGCGGTTTAACACTTGGCGCTGACCCAGTTGCTACAGCAATGATGCATGTTGCAGCGCGCAATGGAAAAGCAATCGATTCTTTTGTAGTTCGCAAGGCCGAAAAAGCACATGGCTTACAACGTCGCATTGAAGGCCCAGATGTTGTTGGCAAGCGCGTTCTGGCAGTTGAAGATACTTCAACAACCGGCGGATCAGTTTTAACGGCAGTTGAAGCGCTGAAAGAAGCCGGCGCAATTGTTGTTGGCGTCGCCGTGATCGTAGAACGCGGTGCGCAACAAGCAATTATTGATGCAGGTTATGAATACCGCGCAGCGTTTCAACTCGCTGATTTAGGTCTGTAACTCTTAACTTAAGTGACGTTTGGTTCGCCATTCGCGCAAAATTTCAACCGTAACTGGCAGAACGCTAACCAAAATTATTAACCCAACAACGGGCAGCAAGTATTTATCAACACTGCCTTCAAGTTTTTCACCTAAGTAATAACCAGCGATGATTAACCCATCAGTCCACAAAATCGCGCCAACACAGTTCCAGAAGAAAAATTTCTTAGCTGGCATTCCGATAATTCCGCACATCGGATTTATTAAGGTGCGCACAAAAGGAATAAATCGCGCCAACACCAAGGACTTACCTGTGCCGTATTTATTTAACCATTTCTCAGTCGCTTTTACTTTCTTCTGATTGAAGATGCGACCATCAGGGCGATCAAAGAGTTTTACTCCAAATTTGGCACCGATGAAATATCCAGTCTGCGAACCGATGATTGCAACCAACGGTGCACCGATCAACAAAGCGGTGATATCGATCTGAACCCCATCAAATATTTTTGCCGCCGCGCCTGATGCGCCAACGCCGGCGAGAAAGAGCAATGAGTCGCCAGGGAAGAAAAGCCCGATGAGCAGCCCGGTCTCCATAAATATGATCGCTAGGATTCCAACCAGCCCGAGGGCGGAGATAATCGAATGGGCATCGAAGAGATTGACTGAGGTATTCATTGCGGCAAGGTTAGCCGACCATCCAGGCCAATCCACGCGTAAAAAATTTATATATAAGAGGTATATGGATCTAATTTTGGTATTTCGGGGTGGGTTATGCGTAAACTCTCGGCATCTTCGCGTCCGCACCAGGAAGGACGCCCTGACTCTCCAACGGAGGAGAACCAATGCGAGCATCTGCCGCCCTGTCCAATGTCGAAGTAACTGGCACAAATTTAAATATCACCTACGTGGTCCTCGCGATTTCACTTCTCGCGCTCGCCATCGCTTGGGTGTTGCGCGCACAAGTCTTGGCAGCCAGTGAAGGCACCGACAAGATGCGCGAGATCGCTGAAGCTGTGCAAGAAGGAGCGGCGGCATATCTTGCGCGCCAGTTCCGCACACTTTCCTATTTTGTTGGAATCGTTTTCTTTTTACTCTTCGCACTTCCTGCCGATACAACTTCAATTCGTATCGGGCGCTCGCTCTTCTTCTTAATGGGTGCAGGTTTCTCAGCGCTCGTTGGTTACAACGGTATGTGGCTAGCAGTTCGCGCAAATGTGCGCGTTGCTGAAGCTGCTCGTCAAAAGAGTGCAGAGAAGGCAGTGCAGATTGCCTTCCGCACCGGTGGCGTTGTTGGTATGACAACTGTTGGTCTTGGCTTAATTGGTGCAGCCGGCGCAGTTGTTATCTTCCGCGAAAATGCACCAACAGTTCTTGAAGGTTTTGGTTTCGGTGCTGCAATGCTCGCGATGTTTATGCGCGTTGGTGGCGGTATCTTCACAAAGGCAGCAGATGTCGGAGCTGACCTCGTTGGTAAAGTTGAAAAAGGTATTCCAGAAGATGACCCACGTAACCCAGCAACAATTGCAGATAACGTCGGCGATAACGTCGGTGACTGCGCTGGTATGGCCGCTGACTTATTCGAGTCATATGCAGTAACACTTGTTGCAGCACTTATCTTAGGTAAGGCCGCATTCGGTAACGAAGGCTTGATCTATCC